>JAEUUS010000415.1 GCA_016787545.1 Saprospiraceae bacterium | reverse complement strand
CAGGTTCAGGTTAGAAAAGCGTTTGAAGGGTAGGGTACCCTGCAATCCCAGTTCAAATGCCGGACTTACACGCAAGCCTAATCCGAGCATAGCATTGGCATTCCAGATATTGTACACTTCTGCACTGAGATCGCTGATTTGATCTTCTGCCACCTGATCATTCAACGTGAGCTGGTATTCTCCGGAATAGTTCAATCTGTCAGCTTTTGTATTCAGGGTTTTAGATAAAGATAAACCGGCGAATACCTTAAGCGGTTTGGCTGCCTGCCAAAAAACAGATACAGGAAATTCAATGCGTTGCAGTCTGCTTACCGGGATATATACCTGACCGCTCAAGGAATCGGCAAGTACGTGGGTGCCAGGCATATTCCAAACTTCAGTTCCTGTGTCCACATTTCGAGCCACCACATCTCCTTCCAGATCATAGGTATAAGTATCAGAATCCACTGCTACTACCGGACGACGGTTCAGTTGCGGGGTATGAATGTTGTAAAACACACCTGTCCTGAATCCCCATTTGCGGTTCAAAGCAAAGTCTACTGTTACACCGGTTGAAAATCCGTTTACGGTGCTGAATTGCTCTGTGGTGGCGATAGAAGTTGCTCCGAAGGTCCAGAACGGTTTAAATGGGTCAGTTTTCTTGTCGGCCTTATTAGCTACCGGATTGTTTTTGGGCGAAGGACGCTTTTCCGTTTCTGAATAGGCTATATTTCGTGGTGGTTCAAGTAACAAAAAAGTCAAATCCAGCGTTGGCCTGCTTTGGGGGAATTCAGTAACAATGGTTTGATTTTGAAAGGTTTGAGTAGGAGGAGTATTTACTGATGCGCTTAAATTTGGCGGGGTGGTTGGGCGCTTTTGTGTATATTGAACTGGTTGATGATTTTTGGGTATGGAGGGGCGAGATGCTTCAGCTACGTGGTTGACGGGAAGAGTGGGCGAAACATGCCCAGCCGCAACATCTTCTGTTGGTTTAGGGGACGTAACCGGCACGTTCAACGGAGCAGGAGGATTCTGTTCCTTCTGGTCATTTATTAACCACCAGCCTGCTAATGTGGCCACCGGAAGCAGAAGCAGGCTCATCCACCACCAGAAAGCTCTACGGCGTTTTTTAACAGGCATTTCGAGATCCAGCTTTTGTTGCATGGCGCTCCAACCTTTATCAACAGCGTTATTTTTCATAGTTTTTTACTGTGATTCAGCGTTTTTGGGGACTTAAAAATTGATTGGCCACTAAATGTATGCCGGGTAATGAATTTGCAAGAGTTCACGAAGTTTTTGACGGGCCGTACTCAAATGCCATTTGGAAGTGCCTTCACTCATTTTCAAATTTTCCCCAATTTCAGCATGGCTATATCCTTCAATGGCATACATGCGAAATACCTCCTGAGAAATTGGCGGCAGGGTACTGATTACTTTGTGGATATCTGCCTCATAAAAGGATTCTAGTCCACGTTCCGGCACACTTTGATCATGATCTTCCAGGACCAGGAAATGCAAATACCTGGAGTTTTCCCTGTAATAATCAGCCATGCAGTGATACACTAATCTGCGCATCCAACCTTCCAGACTTCCTTTATGTGCGTAGGTGTGGATTTTTTTAAAAACACGCATCATGCCATTGTTTACCACTTCAATGGCGGTGTCTTCATCTTTGGTGTATCGGCGAACCATACGCATCATCTCCGGAAAAAAGCGACGGTAGAGCGCCTCCTGGGCACGTCGATCGTTCGCAGCGCAACCTGCTACGAGCTCTTCATCTGTGTATTGCTTTTTTCCGAAAATAGCCACGATTTGCAGTTGGTTAGTCCTGAAGGATGGGTTGCGCCAAATTCGTTGGTACGACTTTCATCCGGAAATTTCCTGTAAGACAGTTCATTGATCGAAAAAGGTTGGGTGTGGTTGCCACAAAAATATGACCTTCCAGCGTTAATTTTTCACACATGACAATTCTGGATAAACCAACTAACAAGGATATTCCGATGGTATATGCCAATATCGGAGAACGATTGATTGCAAGGCTTATTGATGGATTTATAGTGCTAATCCCATCCATTTTTTTGCCTTTTATTGCTCCATGGCTATATTTTGCCTTACAAGAGGGCAGTAATAGCGGGTCCACCATCGGAAAGCGCCTGATGGGTATTCGTGTGTTGAGTACGGAGGGCAGAGCCATAGGTTTTGGTACGGGTACAGGGCGCTTTTTTGGCCATTTTATAAATCTGTTTACCTGTGGTATAGGCTACCTTATGATGTTATTCAATGCCAGAAGTCAGTGTTTGCACGATATTATTACCAGTACGGTAGTGGTTAAGGCGAATACGGTTCCTGCACAACCCAAAAATTATCGCAGTGGTAAAGACCACCACAGTTGGAGTAAAATCATTAGCGATCAGGAGTCACATTTCGTGGAAATAACCAGTCAGGGTGGACGGCATCGCCACCGTTTCAAGGACACTGATCAGACAAGGCAATTCACGCTCTGGCAGCTGACGGATGGATTAGTGGATTTTTCGGCTGAATTTGGTCCTGATGTGGCCAAGGAGATGAAACAGTTTGCAGAACTCCTGTTGCGCAATAAATTTCAGGGATAAGCACCTGGAGCACTGTAGTTTTGCAATATGAAAAGATATTGGTGTGTTGTCATATTCGTTTTATGTTGTGGTTTGAAGGTTTCTGCCCAGAACCATTCGCTCTACAATGAACAAAAGGTCGCTACAGTTTATCTGGATTTACCTCCGGATTCCTTTCAGCTCATCATCAGTCAGCTGATTCATGACCGGTATTTAAAAGCCCGGATGATTTTCGACAATGGTGAAATCAGGGACACCCTGGAGGAAGTTGGGCTAAGGTTACGTGGGAATACGTCATTGGGCGCCGCCAAAAAATCCTTCAAAATCAGTTTAAATGCATTTGTGCCCGGCAGGGAATATCAGGGTGTTCGGAAAATAAATCTGCGTGGGCAGCATAATGATCCCACCATGGTGCGGGAGAAACTATTTTATGAAGTTTGGAGAGATGCCGGCATGATGGAGCGCAGGGCCTCCTTTGTGAAGTTGTTTATCAATGGGCAATATCGTGGTTTGTACACGAATTTGGAAGAACTGGACAAGCAATGGTTAGATCGGCATTATGCTGACAACAATGGTAATTTGTACAAATGCACCTGGCCTGCAGATCTGGTTTATCTGGGGGCAGATGAAGCCACATACAAGGCCATCCTAAACAATCCTGAAGAAAGGGCGTATGACTTGCAGACCAATCAAACAGCAGACGATTATTCCAGGCTTGTGGCTTTGATAACTGCTTTGAACGCACCCGTCAATGCCGCTTTCCCGGAAGAAATTCAGCAAATACTGAATGTAAGCAGTGTATTAAAGGCCTTTGCTATTGACGTTTCCTGCGGGAACTGGGACGACTATTTTTACAATAAAAACAATTACTACCTGTATGATAACCCGGAAACCGGAAGATTTGATTTTGTAACGTATGATACGGACAATACTTTCGGAGTAGACTGGCTCGGAAAGGATTGGGCAAAAAGAAGTTGCTTAGCCTGGCTTCCCAATGAACCCCGCCCGATGGCATCCAAGTTGTTGGCAGTGCCTGCATTTAAACAAGAATACCTCCGGTATTTGGATACCCTGACTCGATTCATTGTACACCCTGATACCATATTTCCACGGATTGATACCTTGGAAACATTGATTACACCTGCTGCTGAAGCTGATCCGTTCAGAACGTTGGATTATGGATATGATATCAATGATTTTCACAATGGTTTTGTACAAACCATTGATAATCATACACCTTATGGCATAAAGCCTTTTTTGGCAACCAGGTATGATTACACCAGAAATCAACTTTCCGGCGTTTTGTCGATCCCGGAACCTGAGGCGCATGCTTCTGGAATGTTGTTGTATCCCAATCCTGTGTCCGACCGACTCATTATCCAACTTACAACTGAACTGGACCCATTGGAATTTACCCTGGAAATATATTCCAATACAGGTTGCCTGATGGCTCGAATCCCGTGGGATAGCGCCACCAGGCAACAAGAAATTCTGTTGAATACTTTTCCGTCAGGTGTCTATTATGTGCAACTGCAAACAGCAGAAATGGTTTCTCAAGAGGCGTTTGTAAAATGGTAGGTTGTTCAGTACACTGCCATTTAACGCACCCTTGATGCCATCATCAGGGATTTCACGCGTTTTGAAGCCTCCGCTTTTGTATCAGGGTCTGCCAGTTTTTGCATGCCTGCCCATGAGGAGAATCCGTACTCTTTTGCCACCATAGATTTAAACCCTTCCTCCACCGGATTGTTTTTCGCTACGGGTGCGGCGCTTTTGGTTATACCTTTAGAAACCATGGCGTGTTTTTCAGCAGATTTTCGGGTTGGGGTAGAAACGCCTGCAACTGCGGTAGGGATGTCTTCAGGAAAATATTTAACCAGGTTGTAGTCGGCAATCAATTTTTGCATGGTCCAACCATATTGATAGCCTTTGATGGCAGTGCTCACGGGTTTGAGGCGTTCCCCGGCATGACGTGCAGCATCGTTGTAAAGCTCCGTCCGGGAATAATCACCAAGGTAGGATTGTACCAACACATGTGCCAGCAGAACCTGTGGTTTCAGATTGTATTCATCAGCGGCATCCTGTACCAGCCCTTTCCATTCTTTGGCAGTTGAGGAGATGAATGATTTGTCGGCGTACAAAGCTTTCAATTGTTCTTCCGATGAGGCGCTGGTGCGTTCCACAGGGCGTGCGGCGCGATCACGAGCCGCATAACCGGTACTGGATTTGGAAGGGCGGTCAGAAATGGATCTTGGGGCATTAGGCGCTTCTGCTTCTGCGCTTAATTCGGTAAGGAAACCATCACGTGAATGGCTGTTCAAACCATCTTTTTTTCCACCAATAAAGATGAAAATTAATGCAGCAGAAATGCAGGCCATTGAGACAAAACCGAAGAATTCGAAAAAGTTTTTCATGCTAAGTGAAATTAAAAAGTGAAGGGATGTTATGTGGGAGCGTAATTCTTTGAGGCCTTTTGTGGTCAGTTCGGAGGTTAAAATCAAATGATTACCTCATAATCTATCTTCCAAAGTTGGTAGGTTTCGATGATAAGCGTCAGTTTCTCGGCGTAAAAACGGGCTGTGGCATATCCAGACTGTTTTAGTCCAACACACCATGCCGCATAATATGGTACGTGTTTATGCCCAAAAATATCCTTTTTTACGTCATAAACACCCCCGATTTCATAAGAATGTAACATCCAACGGTAGCGTTGATCCTGTAGAAGTAAGGAGTGCCTGCGAAAACTTTCCTTTGCCGTTGGGTACACTTCAAATCGATCCCAGGCATAATCGTCGTGCATTTGCATACAATCAATGGCCAGGGAATGTGGCGTAAAATCCTGATCGTTGATGATCCCGTCTTTTCTAAATCCTGGTCGGGCGCGGCATTTAATCCCGAAATGATTGTTTCCTTGGGTGGCGAGTACGCTTTGTCCGGCGTTGGTTTCCAGAATTCCCTGAGCCAGTGTTACAGATGCCGGGATTTTACTGCGTTGCATTTCCAGTTCCGCCAGATCACGGTATTGTGTTACATAATCGAGATATCGGAGAGCATTAGACTGGAATTTGCGACCTAATTTGGCACGCAAGTCTGCTTCTACCTGGCTTCTCTGCCAGTAGTTGTTTTTTCGGTGGAAGGAAGGGTTGGGCAAAATATTCAGGCTGGAATCTGCATAAAATGCACGCAATTCAGCTGCAAAAGTTGTGCCTGCTATTTCAGCGCCTGATTTGAAGTCGTTGGAAAGTTGCTGGAATACCGGCATTTCGCTCAGGCCTGTGAGCCTGGCTTCAATTTCATTTCTGAATCGGAGAACGAGATAACATGGAATAGCCACTACCAGAAGGGCGATGAAACTCCCTCTGCCAAATGCTTGGAGACAGCCGCTGTTGGAATCGGTTTGTGGCTGCACGGGTACGTATTTGGAGGGGATTACCGAAGAAGGGAGGCCGTATCATGAGCGTGTTCTGGCCTTTACTCTCCTATGGCAGTTCCCTTATTCATCCACTCTGAACTTGAATCCAACGCCATGGATGTTTTCCACTTTGATGCGTTCGTCAAGGCTCAGGTATTTTCGCAAACGGGAGATAAACACATCCAGGCTGCGACCCAGGAAATAATCATCCTTTCCCCAGATAGTGATCAGGATAAAGGATCGTTTTACAACCTGATTTCGGTGTTCGTTGAGCAGTTTTAACAAGTCGGCCTCTTTTTGGGTAAGGGTTTCCTTATAACCTTCCGTTGAAAGACTCAAATTCTTGTAGTCAAACTGGTAATGCCCAATGCCAACTGGTTTGCCTGGTTTAAGAATAACGGCGTATTTGGTTCTCCTCAGGAAAATATCAATCTTAAGCAATAACTCTTCTATGCTAAAGGGTTTGGTCATGTAATCATCAGCGCCCAGGGTAAGTCCATGGATTTTATCCTGTTTCATGCTTTTGGCCGTCAGGAAAATAATGGGCACATGATCGTCAATGGCACGAATTTCCTGTGCAATGGTGAATCCATCCACTTCCGGGAGCATGACATCCAGGATGCAGAGGTCGAATTTCTGGCCAGCATGGATGATATCGAGGGCTTGTTTGCCGTCGCTGCAATAAGTTACATGGTAACCATTGAGTTCCAGATTGTCGCGGGTGACGAAGCTCAGGCTTTCGTCATCCTCTACATAGAGCAAGTTGGCTTTTGAATCGGTCATGGTAGTAATGTGGGTAATGTGGTTAATGTGGGTAATGGGGTTAATGTGGGTAATGGGGTTAATGTGGGTAATGGGGTTAAGGGTAAAGCGGGAAGTTTTTCATATAGGCATTCACTGCGGAACGCACTTTGGATTGAACGGCAGAATCAGATGCGTGGGTGATGACATCATCTATCCATTCTACTACCTGTCGACAATCATTTTCTGTAAAACCACGGGTGGTAATGGCGGCTGCCCCAACCCGTATTCCGGAGGTCGTCATAGGTGGTTGAGGGTCAAACGGGATCATATTCTTGTTTACAGTAATGTCAGCTTCTCCCAAAACATGGTCAGCCAATTTACCGGTAACGCCTTTTTTACGTAAATCCAGCAGCATCAGGTGGTTATCTGTACCTCCGGAGATGATATCATAACCCCGATTCACGAATTCTGAAGCCATGGCCTGGGCATTTTTCACTACTTGCTGGCAGTAAGCGGTATAATCTGGTTGTAATGCTTCCTGAAAGGCCACGGCTTTGGCAGCGATTACATGTTCCAGCGGACCGCCCTGCATGCCCGGGAAAACGCCGCTATCAAGAATTGCCGACATTTGAATCGGTTCTCCTTTTTTAGTAGTTCTTCCCCATGGGTTATCAAAATTTTTACCCATCATAATGATACCGCCACGTGGGCCACGAAGTGTTTTGTGGGTAGTGCTGGTTACAATATGGCAATGTAGGAGTGGATTGTTGAGCAGTTTTGCGGCAATTAAGCCGGCCGGGTGGGCAATATCGGCAAGCAACAGGGCGCCTACGGAGTCGGCAATTTTCCTAAAACGGGCATAATCCCAATCGCGTGCATAAGCAGAAGCGCCACAAATGATGAGTTTGGGTTTCTCGGCATGGGCGATGGCATCTACCTTATCCATGTCGATCCGGCCAGTATCCGGTTCTACGCCATAGAAAACGGGGTTATACACTTTGCCGGAATAATTGACCGGAGATCCATGGGACAGGTGCCCCCCATGCGCCAAATCGAAACCCAGAATCTTATCACCGGGTTGCAAACACGCCAGGAAAACTGCCGCATTTGCCTGGGCGCCAGAGTGTGGTTGAACATTGGCCCATTCAGCGCCAAACAATGATTTAAGTCGATCAATGGCCAGGGTTTCGATTTGATCTACTACTTCGCAACCACCGTAGTACCGTTTACCGGGATAGCCCTCTGCATATTTATTGGTAAGGCAGGAACCCATGGCATCCAAAACGGCCTTGCTGGTGAAATTTTCGGAAGCAATGAGCTCCACACCCCGACGCTGGCGGTCGAGTTCTTGATCTATGAGTGAGAATACGATATCAGACATGGGGCAAATGTAGAAAATGCCAGTTGTTTTTTGAAGTAATATGTTTTTATGACAACTATTGAAAAAAAAAGGGCTCCCCCTCAATACCTTCAAATCCCTGGAATTAGGAAAAGCAGGTATGGTGGAGGAGCCCTTCAACAGGATGGCAGTCCTTCTATTTTTTGATGAGCGATTTTAAAACACCTTCATCAATCACCACCTGATATTCCTTGCGAAGATCCTGAATCCATTTTTTCTCCAGATAATCCTGGTAGTCAGCTACTGCGTAGCCGCGTGCTTCTGAAAGTTGTTTTGGGCTAGGAGGTACCAATTCCTCAATTTTAATAAAGGAGGCTGTTTTAGTACCTGCATCTGTTTTGGTTTCCGTCATATCGCCGGCTTTCCAAAGGGCGCCCAAATCTTTATTTTTGTCTTTTTCGTACAGCTTCTCCATGACCGTCAACACCTCGGGCTTGCCTTTTTTGTTGAACTTTTTGAGTACATCTGCGGCTGGCTTTTTAGCGGCCATTTCACGGACTTTGGCAATTACCTTGATGTCGTCAGTTTTCAGCGTGTAAAAAGTAACACGAGCGCGTTCTTTCCACTGATACTTCATTTTGAGCTCTTCATCGTAATATTTTTGAAGTCCCATGGAATCAGAATTTGCACGATCCCACACATTTTGCTTTAAAGCTTCAAAAAGTAAAATACCCTCTTCGTACTCACGCATCAGGGACTTGAATTCCGGATATTTTTTATCAAGCTGACTCTCCTCAAAGGCCAATGCTGTTTCATCGCCCCAGGATTTGTAGAGTTTATTGATTGTTTCCTGCAAAGGATAACCGGCTCCTCTCATGCGCTCGCGACCGGAACGCTGACAGAAATCCTCAAAATCGGCTACCGTGTATTTTTTGTCGGCGCCATAGCTGAAAAGCACATCCTGAGGCTTGGCGGGATCAGGCTTCCATTTGAAGGTATGGAATACGGTATCAGTCTGTTTGGCAGACCATGCGGCCAGGACTTTTGAATTTTCCATGAACTGACCTTCTTTTTTGATCTGGCTGATCATGGATTGACGGGCTGTTTCGCTACGGCTGTCACGTTTGATTCGTTCCGTCAGGCCGCGCTTCAACTGATCGAAGCTGCCAATCGGGCGGCGACTTTTGCGTTGGATGATATGAAATCCGAGTGTAGTTTCGACAGGTTTGGTGTAATCGCCATCATTTTGAAGGCCGAAAGCGGCGTCTTCAAAGGCTTTTTGATAGCGGTTAATACCGAAAAAGCCCAGGTAACCTCCTTTAGCCGAAGTGGTTTTGTCTTCCGAGAACTTGGTACACACAGCATCCCATTTTTCACCGGCGATCAAAGCGTTGTAAGCGCTGTCTGCTCTCATTTTCTTTTGCTGGTGTTTTTCAGGCGTGTCTCCTTTGCGGATCAAAATTTGGTTTACTTCCATTTCTCCACGCGCAGGGCGGGTGCCATTGAGTCGGAGCAAATGGTAACCTGCATTGGAACGAACCGGGCCAATGATATCTCCAACCTTGGCGCTGTAAAGCGCTTTTTCAATGTCGTAATAGCCATCAGGGAGCATTGCGGTAATAAATCCCAGGTTTCCACCATTTTCTTTGACAAATTTGTCTTCAGAGCTGTCTCGGGCGATGGTATTAAAATCTGCTCCTTTCCGGATCATTTTCAACCAGTTTGATGCACGGTTATAGGCGCGGAGCGTATCGGCTGCAGGGCGGTTGCGATCGCAATTAACAACCATGTGGCTGACATCTACATCCAATTGCATACGATCGTAGGCTTCACGGATGAGTTTGTCCGTAAGTTCTTTGTCTTCCAGGTATGATTTAGCGAGTTGTTTTTTGTACCCTTCCAATTCGCTATTCAGGGAAGCAATGGTGTCCAGACGCATATCGCGGGCTTTTTGCACCTTGAGTTTAAAGTTGGTGTAAAGCTCCAGGTATTCCCGCAAGCTTTTTTCGGAGAAATCGGCTTTGTCCTGGTTGGTTTTTGCATAAATGTATTTGAATTCAGAAACAGGTACCGGGCGACCTTTTACGGTAAGGAGCGCTGGGTCGGTTTGTGCGTGCAGGGTGCAGGCCAGCAGAAGGATGGACGCTACAACTATTAAGTTTTTGACCATATTATGAAAGGAGTGAATTTTGGTGTTTTTGTGTAAAAAGTGGGCAAAAGTAGGAAAGACCACTGGAAAGGGCGCAAGGACCGCGTTTTTTATAAAATGTTAACAGCGAATAGACGTCCAGTGGCATTTAGAAAGCGCCAAAAATAACGAAGCCCGGTCGTGGGTGACCGGGCTTCCAGCCTTGTATTGTGGCTGTGAAAGTCAGGAATACTCCTGAAACGTGTTTTAATACCCCTTTTTAATCAATAATTCTGATATGCTGGTGGGTAGTTATCCTGTCTTTGTGTCGAAGCAGTTGGCGTTTCAGGGTATCGGCAGAAGCGGTAACGGCTGACTCGAAGGTGCGTCCGGTTTTTTTATCTATCATCCAGCCACCGGGCACATGTAACTTTACTTCAATGACTTTTTCCTGAATTTGCCTTCCGGTATCTTGTAGTTTTAGATGAACTTCTGCTTCGATGGGTCTGTTTTTGTCAAAGTATCGATCAAGTCGCATTAGTTTTTTCTCAATAAACTCAATCAATTTGGCATCTGCATTAAAATGGATTGACTGCACACTTACTTTCATCATAGCGTTGCGAACTTTAAATGGTTAAGAGTTGGAAAGAACTGTAACACTGGTTCAACATATGGTTCTGTTTCCAAAAATGGTTCTCAAGACAGTACCATTGATGTGATGCAGAACATCTTTTTGGGGTTGCTTGTTTAAGCGTAAAATCACTGCCTCTTGTTTTTCCAAAACAATGTTATGACCAAGAAATGGCACAAACAAAAAATTTAACTAAATTTTTTGTCATAAATATTTTACGGATTATAATACTGGTAAACGGTATAAATTCGAGTGTTTTGGGTGGTGATTTTTTATTGTGCAAACTTTGTTAAATTTTCAAAAAAAAGGTCAAGTCCTTGCTTTCCGTGAAATAGAGCATCTTTGCCCAAGTTGAATTCATTTACCATTTTTGATTCCCGTTTATGATGCAAAATCCGTCTGTTACAGTACTTCATCCTGATCTTAAATCTGAAATTCACCGGGTTTTTGCACTGCAAAAGCAACATCAATGGGAAGTTGGAAGAACCAATGCCAGGCAAAGGATTTCCAAGTTAAAAAGACTTCATCAGTTGATAATGGATTTCCGCAAGCCATTGGAAGAGGCATTGTGGGCTGATCTCCATAAGTGTCAGGCAGAAGTAAATATCAGCGAAGTTGGGGTGGTTTTGCATGAAATCAGGTTTGCGATTCAACATCTTTCCTCCTGGATGACCCCCAAAAGGGTAGGCGCTTCCTTGCCATTATTCCGATCGCACAATGAAATCCAATATGAGCCCAAGGGGGGTTGTCTGATTCTTTCCCCATGGAATTTTCCATTTAACCTAAGTTTTGATCCATTGGTTTCAGCGATTGCAGCAGGAAATTGCGTGATCCTGAAACCGTCCGAGTTTTCACCGAATACCAATAAGGTGATGAAGGAAATTTTAGATCAATGTTTCCCGCCAGGTGAGGTAAGCATTTTTGACGGAGATGCCAGTGTAGCACAGGAATTACTGTCATTGCCTTTCAATCATATCTTTTTTACCGGAAATCAAGGTGTCGGGAAAATAGTGATGCGGGCAGCAGCTGAACATTTGGCTTCGGTTACCTTAGAATTAGGAGGAAAAAGTCCGGTAATAGTGGATCAAACGGCCGATTTGGATGCCGCAGCAGCAAAAATTGCCTGGCTTAAAGTAATCAACGCCGGGCAGACGTGTATTGCTCCGGATTATTTACTTGTGCATGAGTCTTGTCAGGATATTTTGCTGAAAAAAATTCAACAAAAATGGAAGAAGTTTTACGGTGACACTCCGGAGAAGGTAAAGGCAACGCCTGATATCTGCAGAATAGTATCCGGCCGACATTTTCAACGTGTACAGCAATTGTTGGACAATGCTGTTTCCCAAGGGGCCACTTTGGTGGAGGGAGGTCAGACTGATGAGCAGGAATTATACATTGCCCCTACTATCATCAGTAATGTACCAGAAACGGCCAAAATTTGGGAAGAGGAGATCTTTGGCCCCATATTGCCGGTACGCACTTACAAGCATTTGGCAGAGGCGGTTGCGTACATTAATTCCCAACCGAAAGCCCTTTCCATGTATATTTTTTCAACATCAGACCGGAGTATCCGGAGTGTTTTGGCAGAAACCCGGTGCGGAGGTGTGACGGTAAATGACTGTGGTCCGCATTTCTATAATCCTGAATTGCCATTTGGCGGTAGTAATAGCAGCGGCATGGGGAAATGCCATGGGGAATTTGGGTTTTTGGAGTTTACCAATCAAAAAGGAGTCCTTTACCAGGCTAAACAATTGCCGGTAACCGATTTCTTTGTGCCACCCTATGGCGGCAAGTTGCGCGATTGGCTATTAGAAGGGTTGGTCAGATGGTTTTAAAACTACCAGGATAATAATGAGTGGATGCCTGCCGCCACTTTTTCGATGGAAGGAATCATCGTTTGCTCGAGGGTGGTGTTCAACGGTACGGCAGGCATATTTTCAGCTCCGATGGTGCGTACCGGAGCGTCAAGATATTGGAAACAGTTTTCCTGAATCCGCGCCGCTATCGATTGAGCAAAGGAGCCGTTTACCTGTTCTTCGGTCACCACCAAAACACGTCCGTGCTTTTTTGCCGCTGCATACATGGCTGCTTCATCCAGTGGACAAAGGGTTCTCAAGTCCAGGATTTCCACTCGCCCAGGGAACTGTTCGGCTGCATTTAATGCCCAATGGACACCCATTCCGTAGGTGATAACCACCAGAGATTCACCTTTTTGCACCGATTGTGATTCTGCTTCCAAAGCCGTTCGGGCTTTTCCAAAAGGCACCACGTAATCGGCATCCGGTTCAATGGTTCTGGCTGCCTCGGTTCCACGTACTTTGCTCCAATACAGACCTTTATGTTCGAAAATTACGACTGGATTTGGGTCGTGCCAGGCTGCTTTGAGTAATCCTTTGAGATCGGCGCCGTTACTTGGGTAGGCGATTTTTACACCCCGAATTTGAGCCACCACACTTTCCACACTACTGCTGTGATAAGGCCCTCCGCTTCCGTAGGCGCCAATGGGAACACGAAGCACACAACTAACCGGCCATTTACCGTTGCTCAGATAACAGCTGCGTGCTACTTCTGTGAATAACTGGTTCAAACCAGGCCAGATATAGTCGGCAAATTGCACCTCAACAATGGGCTTGAGACCCACTGCGCTCATGCCTGCGGTACTGCCAACTATAAAAGCTTCCTGGATGGGAGTATTAAATACGCGGTGATCTCCAAATTTTTCGGCCAATGTTGCCGCTTCCCTGAATACGCCTCCCAGGCGCCTGCCCACATCCTGACCGTATAACAAACATTCGGGGTGCTTGCGCATTAATTCTTCGATGGCAAACAAAGCGCAATCAACCATGACTTTTGTTTCGCCGGTTTGAGGAGATCGCTCTCCTTTTTCTTCGGTGATTGGGGTAGGGGCATAGTCGTGTGTAAACAGATCCTCCGGCCTGGGGTCTTCTGCATTTTTAGCGGCTTCGAAATCCAAAGCTACCGTTTCAATAGCTTGATTTTCAAGTTTTTGTATGTCTTTTTCCGAAAACCCGTTTTCCAACAAAAGTTGGCGCAAGATGGGGTAGGGGTCGCGTTTTGCGTGTTCTTCCAAATCATCTCTGTACCATTCTTTTCGTACACCGGAGGTATGGTGGTTGAGTAGCGGTACTCTGGCATGAATCAGGAATGGTCTGCGTTCGCGACGAATGGTTTCCATCACCTGTTGCACGGTATTCCAGCATAAGCCAAAGTCGTTGCCTTCAATACTTACGGTTTCCAGCCCAGGAAATCCTTTGGCATATTCAGCGGCATTGGCCACCCGGGTTTCTGCTGCATTGGCGGATATGTCCCATCCATTGTCCTGAACCAGGTATAAAATGGGCAGTTTTTTGAGTACTGCCATTTGAAATGCTTCTGCTATTTCACCTTCTGTAACAGATGCATCGCCAAGAGAACAAACCACCAGGCCAGGCCTGGAGGTATTCTGACCGTTTTTTTGTTTGAAATGATATGGGTAGGGATTACTCAGATCTATTTGTGATCCATTATCTGCGTCATTTACCCTTTGCATTGCTTCCTGGTACCAAAAACCCAGGGCTGCGCCTGTGGCAGGAATAGCCTGCATACCAGTGGCACTGCTTTGGTGAGGTATTTTGGGGAATTGATCTTCTTTCAGGGAGGGATGGCAATAATAGGATCTGCCGCCAGAGAAGGGGTCGTCTCGTTTGGCCATTAATTGCAGCATTAAATGGAACGGACGTAAACCCATGCCTAAAAGCATACTGTCGTCGCGATAATAGGGATAGGCAAAATCTGCTGCAATCAGTTGCATGCCCACGGCCAGTTGAATGGCTTCATGTCCGCGGGAGGTTGCGTGTACATATTTGCTTACGAATTTAAAATTCGATTCATATATATCAGTCATGGCTTTGGCTGTAGCCATCAGCCTGAAAGCTTTTTCCAGAATATTTTTGTCCGGGATAGCGGATAGTTGGAATCGTTGAACTTTTTTTGTGGTGGTTGTTCTGTTAGGCACGTGAACGAAGTTTAAGGGTAACCTCTTTTTGGCAAAAATGCGTAATTTGAGTCAGGGTGACTTACGAAGACCCGCAAAAGTACATAAACATGAAACATGGTTTTATCCTGGGGAAATTTGATCCTTTACATCAAGGACATTTTGCTTTGATTGAGTCTGCCCGTGAGCAATGCGAGCGGTTGACTATTTTGGTTTATGATACAAATGAGGCCTTAGCTCCTGGCTGGCAGCGGTATCATTGGGTTAAAAATACCTGGCCGGATTTGAATGTGATTCATTGTGTGGGTGGAGTATCGCAAGCATTTCGGTGGATGGAGAACCAATCCGGAACAGAAAAAATATTATTTGACGGGAGTGGTAAGTGGAAGGGCGGAGGATTTTCGGAGGGCATCCTTTACCAAATGGTTGGAAATTCTACCGAAACTCAGGTGAGCACCAGTCATATACGTGAAGCCCCCAACCAGCATTTAGCGCAAATAATGCCAGTTGCGCGTCCGTTTTTTATTCAGCGAATTGCTTTGATTGGCCCGGAAAGTTGTGGGAAAAGTTATTTGGCTGAAAAATTGGCTGTTCATTTTCAAACCGTATTTGTGGAGGAATATGGACGCACGTATTGTGAGAAATTTGGCATGGATTCTACGGATCTGGATTTCGCTCACGTGGCCGGTGGGCAATTATATCGGGAAGATGAGATGGCTTTGCAAGCCAATCGCGTGTTATTCTGCGATACAGAACTTATCGTTACACAGGTTTGGAGCGAGGTGTATTTTCAAGGGAAATGTCAGCCATGGATCTTTTGGGCTAACCACGAACGCAGGTATACGCACTTTTTGCTTTGTGCGCCGGATATTCCCTGGGTAAACGATGGCTTACGCGAATTTGAACAAGAACGCCAACGAATGTTTGAGCGATTACGTCAAGAAATGGAAAGCAGACAACTGCCGTACACGGTGATAGCAGGCAGTTATTCAGACCGTTGGGATCAGGCTGTAAAGGCGGTAGAATTGGTGATTTCTGAAAAAGCAGGGTGAGCACTTTAGAGGCTTTGGATTACAAATGATCCGGTTTGCCCAAATTGAGCAGAGATTTTGGGCCCTTAACTGAGGTGGAGAATTAATAGTTTTTTAATTTTGGATGAATATTTTTTTAACCAACCCCATACATCCATATGAAATAGTCGCTTTATTTGCTCCGATTAACTTTCATTGTTTTTGTCTAATTCGTTGATTTAGAGAGCTAAAGGCCACAAAACGACCAAGTGTATTACTATCATTTTTTTGGCAATTACTAATTTTTAACCAAATCAAATTTCATTGTATGAAGCAATTCCTACTCGGGCTTGCCTTGCTCTTGCTGAGCGCTTCGCAAGTGTTGTCACAACGTGTTGTGACAGGAAAAGTCTCCGATGATCAGGGTGAACCGCTCATCGGTGCAACTATTACCGCTCCAGGTACTTCCTCCGGTACTACTACAGATGTAAGCGGTATGTTCCGATTTTCAGTTTCTTCCGGTTCAACGGTACTGAAAGTGTCTTACACGGGATATCTCACGCAGGATGTTCCGCTTACCTCTGCCTCTGATTACACGATTGTAATGCAGGTTAACCCAAACACCCTGCAGGAAGTAGTGGTAGTTGGATATGGAACACAACAAAAGCGGGCTATTACCGGCAGTATTTCTTCCATTAAAGGGGATGATATTGCTCAATTGCCAGCCCAAAGTTTTGATCAGTTGCTCCAGGGCCGTGCTGCAGGTGTGAATGTAAGTATGCCTAACGGTGTACTCAACAACCCTCCGGTTTTCCGCGTTCGTGGTATCAACTCCATTAACCTGAGCTCTTTCCCGCTCGTGGTGATTGATGGTGTGCCAACGTATACCGGTAGTTTTGGTAACTCTGCTGCCAACAACCCACTATCCAACCTGAACCCTGCCGATATCGAAAGCATTGACATCTTGAAGGATGCATCTGCAACCGCTATTTATGGTTCACGGGCTTCTGCAGGTGTTGTGCTTATTACCACCAAACGCGGTGCAAAAGGCAAAACACAGGTGAATTACAATGTTTGGACTGGTTGGACCCAGGCTGTACGCGTTCCTGAAGTATTGAATGCACAGCAGTATGTGGAAGTGAAAAACGAAGCTGCTGCCAATGCAAACCTTTCTGGTCCTCAGTACTTCCTGGACACCATCAATGGCCGGCAGGTAGACACCCGTTGGGCAGACTACATTTACCGCAACGCATTCCAGCAGAACCACGCACTGAGCTTCTCAGGTGGTGGCGATCAAACCACCTATTACATGGCTATGGGTTACACCCGCCAGGAAGGTATGATCGTGGCCAATGAGTTCGAACGCCTTTCCGGCCGTTTGAATCTCGACCATAAACTGACTGACCGTATCAAGCTTGGTGGTACCATTGGTTACGCCAAAAACAACAACGCTGCGCCTAACACAGGATCCCTGCCAGGTGAAGCGTTTGCTACTTCCGGTATCGGTCGTCTGGCATTTGTATTGTCTCCAGTGGTTGATCCTTACCGTTACGATGCCAATGGCAATCGTCTGGAAGGTAATGCTCAGTACAATATCACCAGCACCAATGCATTAGGTTTGGGTAAAAACAAACAATCAACCGGTTTTGTAAACCCAATTCCGATCATTGACTTGAATCGCTACACTTCCGAGGCCAACCAAATTCAGGCTTCTGTGTATGGCGAACTGGAAGTTGTGAAAGATTTGAAAGTTAAAACCATCTATGGTATTGACAATCTTTCTGTTGAAAACCTACAGTATTGGAGCCCGCTGCACGGCGATGGCTTTGGTCAAAACGGTCTTGCGGCGAACAGTTATATTCGCAATAACCGCTGGAACTGGCAAAACCTTGTTACATACGATTTGAACCTCCAGGACAAGCATAAAATCGGCTTGCTTGCCGGTAATGAACAGCAGTACACTGTTGCTGAAGGCTGGGGCGCTTCCCGTACGGCTGTGGCAGACCCATTCTTTAGCACCTACCAGGGCAACTTCACTACCATCAATCCAACGGGTAACTTCCAGGGCGAAAACTACCTGTTGTCCTACTTCGGACGTGCAACGTATGAGTTCAACCGTCGTTACTACCTGACTGCCAACATTCGTCAGGATGAATATTCAGCCTATGCTCCAGGCAACAAGAAAGGTACATTCTGGGGTGTTTCTGCCGGTTGGAACCTGTCTGAAGAAGATTTCTGGAAAAACTCCATTGGCAACACAGTTAACTTCTTCAAACTTCGTGGTAGCTATGGTACCGTTGGTAATGCTAATGGTATTGGCGATTTTGCTTCTTTGGATTTGTATGGTTCCGGTTTGTATGCAGCTGCTCCTACCTTCTTCTACAGCCAGGCAGGTAACCCGCTTCTTTCCTGGGAGTCCAGCACCAAATTAGATGTAGGTATCGTTTTCGGTCTGTTCAACGACCGTCTTCAAGGTGAGTACACCTACTTCTCCAACGTTATTGATGGTCTGATTTTGCCTGCTCCACAATCTCCATCTAAAGGTATCCCGAATAACTCTATCAACGTAAACGTAGGTTCGATGGAGAATACCGGTCATGAATTTGGCCTGAGTGCAACGGTATTGCGCAAGGGTAAATTCAGCTGGACTACCAGCGCGAACATCACTTTGATGAAAAATGAAGTGACCGAACTCGCAGAAGGCAATGCCGACATTCTGGCCCAAACTTCTGGTTTGGAAACTACCAGCATCATTCGTGTTGGTGAGTCTATTGGCTCAATCTACGCTGTTGAAACTCAGGGTGTTAACCCGGCTAATGGTCAGCGTATCTATGTTAAATATGAATACGATGGCGACGGCAACCGTATTGGTTCCTACCAGGTTCAATACAACCACGCAGCACCAGCCGGTCAGCGCTGGACTCGTGTAGATAATGGCGCCATTGTTTCTGCACCATCTCAGATCAGCGATGGTAACGTTTATGGTCCAACACTTCCAAAATGGTTTGGCGGATGGGATAACACGTTCACTTATGGCGCTTTTGACCTGAATATTCAGATGAACTATGCCGGTGGCAACTACATCTACAATGGTAGCAAAGCAGGTCTTCGCGACCAACGTTTTTGGAACAACCACGTAGACATCCTGGATCGTTGGTCAGAAAATAACACCGATGGTAAACTCCCACGTGTGGTATTTGGCGATAACGTATCAAATGGTTCTGCATTAGCCATTTCTGAAAACGTAGAGAAAGGCGACTTCCTCCGTGTGCGCAACATCACACTGGGCTATCGTTTGCCTTCAAGCGTTTTGGAAAAGGCTAAAATTGCTAATTTGCGTGTGTATGGTTCTGTCAACAACGCTTTGTTGTTCACAAACTACTCCGGTACCGACCCAGAGGTTTCTACCAACGGTAACAGCAACTCTGCTCCTGGTGTAGACCGTAACACAGTACCGATGGCTCGCACTTTCGTGGTAGGCCTGAACCTCGGATTCTAATTCCAATGTCTAACCATTCATTTTGAAAAATACCATGCAAGCATATAAAAAAATCTCCATCTTGCTGATTGCTGCGGGCGCCCTGATGGTACCTAATGCATGCCAGAAGGATCTGCTGGATCCAGCTCCGCTGAACAGCCTTTCTTCAGCTACAGCATTTTCAACTCCTGACCGCTTTATCAGTTTGTTGAACGGTCTTTATGACAACGTGAAAAGCGGTGCTTTTTACGGCAGTCGCTTTACGGTGTACGGTGATATTCGTGCAGAAGAATTCCTGAACGAAACAACCAACAACGTGACCGGTTTTTCCGTGTGGAATCACACTGTTTCTGAAACCAACATCAACGATGTAAACAACCTGTGGAACGCAGCCTATTATGCGATCAACAGTTGCAACATCTTTATTGAAGGCGCCGATGCCAATCGCGCTGTGATCAATGATGATGCTAAAGTAAACAGCTACATCGCTGAAGCTCGTTTCCTGCGCGCGTTGTGTTATCACAGCCTGTTGTCGCTCTATTGCCGTCCATACGCTGACGGAAATGGTTCACAAATGGGTGTTCCACTGCGCCTGCGTGCTGAAGTTGGGCCTGGCAACAATGATCTGGCTCGTGCTTCTGTAGCGGAAGTTTACACGCAGATTCTTACAGACCTTGATTTTGCCGAGCAAAATCTGTTGGCTACTCATGGCGCTACAGCTGCCTTGTTGAATACTACTCGTGCGCACAAAAACACAGCTATCGCACTGAAAACACGTGTTTACCTGAACATGCAGCGCTATGCAGACGTGGTTACTGAAGCAAATAAAATTGTTTCCGCTTCCGCTCCGTTTACAGCAACCAGTGGTGTAGCACATGCGCTTCAAGCTGATGTTAAAAACGTGTTTGCAACACCTTACACGACCACTGAGAGCATTTTTTCCATGCCATTTACTACCAACGACCTTCCTGGCACCCAAAATGGTTTGGGTAGCTATTACAACCCAGGTCCACGTGGTATTGGCGACTATTCCATTAACAAAGCCGGTATTGTTGGCGATTCTGTGAATTTCACCGTAACCGACGCCCGCCGTCAGTTTGTGTTCTTCAACTCTGCCAACAGCAAGTGGTACCTTAACAAATTTGCTACGGGCCCACAACATACTGATTATGGTCCGGTGATTCGTTATGCAGAAGTATTGCTGAATCTTGCTGAAGCAGAAGCTCGTGCGAATGGTTTGAACCAACGCGCTGTAGACCTCCTGAACGCTGTTCACGGTCGTTCTGAGCCATCTAAAGTGTATGCATTGGCAGATTTTGCTGATGCAAATGCTTTCATCAGCCAGGTACTTACCGAGCGTCGGATTGAACTTTTAGGTGAAGGTTTCCGGAATCAGGATTGCCAGCGTTTGTTGGCGCCACTTCCAGGAAAAGGCACCATCGGAGCGGTGGATCAGTCCAGTTCTGAGTACATCTGGCCTATTCCTTCCGGCGAACGTGCCGTGAATAAGCTGTGCCTCCCGAACCCTTAATGTGGTTGTAGGATTAGGATAAAACAATAGCCATCCCAAATTTGGGATGGCTATTGTCGTTTAAAAAGGCTATTGGAAAACTCGGTAGGAGTCAAATCAGGGTTAAGCGCTAAGCTGGTAAAGCAGTACTATATTAAGTACATACAACAGGAAAATCGTGAACGTATCTAATCCCATGAGCCATTTTTTCTCTTTAGATGGGAAAATCAAACCAACAATAGCAACAGCAGCCATCATAAGCGTGAAAAACACCGAACTTAAATTTGCATTTGAAGCGACCTTAAGCAAATGGCCGGATGTGTAGAATAAATCGTCGAGGAACAAGATGAATATATTGAAAATGTTGCTTCCTAAAAGGTTGCCCACGGCCATGTCGGTAGCGCCTAATCGAATGGCTGCAATAGAAACTGCAATTTCTGGAAGAGATGTAGATATGGCCAAAAACAAGGTGCCAACAAAGGATTTACCTAATCCTGTAGATTCTGCAATATGCTCCGCAAAATAGGGGAGGGTAAGCGCTGCGGCTATGATGATCAGGGCAAAACCGACATAGCGAATAATTACAGTACGCAGACTCAATCCTTGGGTGTGATCATGCTCCTTATTTTCTGAATCAGGATGAGCTTGCTGGTAGTTATACAGCATTTTCACCGCCAAAAAGTATATAACTGCAAAAGATAAGCTGGTAACCCCAAGAGATGGTGTTAAAATATAATCTTTATCCAAAAACAAGCCCAATCCAGTCACTGCCATCAGCATCATTCCCAAGGCTCCAGCTAGAATATGACTTTGAGAAACACCGCCCAAAAGTGGATTCTTTTTAGGGGTAAAAATATCCATGATAGATAAGATGCCAAGATTGAAAGCACAACTACCCAAGACATCGCCCACCGCCAGATCGGCGTTTCGCACGATGGAAACAGAACTGATTCCCACCATTAGTTCGGGTAATGACGTTACAGCTGACATTAGAATCAGGCCCATAAAAGCCTTTCCCATGCCCGTCATGTCTGCTAATAAATCGCCGTAATAAGAAAGACGTTTGCCGGCAAAAAATATGACGGCTGCACAAATTAAAAAACCAATGATAGGTGTAAGCATGGCGCTAAGGTAATTCTAGATTGAAATTCAACCTTACCAACTTAGCTCAAGAAAAGGCAATTTTAGATTTTCCCGGGTTTGTTGAATGCCCTCCTGAATCGCCAGTTTAAACCTGTTGGGGTCCGTGACGAATGTCCGCAATCTGGTTGTATGCCTGGCAATTTCCACTTCAAAGGCGCTTTCCGGGTTCACAGAAAGCAGTGCATTGAAATACCGCATAGCGGATGCTGCATCCTGATTTAGGCCGCAAATGACCCCTTTGTGAAAGTTGCCCCATAAGGATTCGCTGGTAAAATGATGTGCAAGAATGGCTTCACAGGCCGTTTCAAGCGTAGCAAAAGCGGATTGATATTGCAATACCTTGCGTTCAGCGGTATTGATCAATTCGTTTACTGCTAATTCAAATTGCGCTTCAGACTCAAAAGGAATAACCTTGCTTTCCCTATGGCCTATATCAAAACTGAAATAATCCTTGGGATACCATAACAGTCCTACACCAACATTCAGGACCACTGATTGAGCATGCGATATGGGTTGAAATTCCACAAAAATCAGGTGCCAGTTGCGGTCTTCGAACCAATGTACTGACTGTTTCCATCTTTTTAATCCAAGGGCTGAAAAGACGGTAGCTGGAAGCTTTTTTAGAATGGTATTTTTCAAAAAAGAGGGTTTAAAGAGGTGTAAGAATTGTTTTCACCACGGAGTCGCCGAGACACAGAGGATTGATCATTGGGATCTTTGCGCCTCCGCGACTCCGCGGTAAAATGAACCTCAGAAATAGCCACTTATTATCGAACCACCGTTACATCTCCTTTGAACAGCACTTTTTCGCCATCAATGAAGGTCACCAATGCTGCGTAAACATAAACGCCCGGATTCACTTGCTGACCTTTAAACGTTCCGTCCCAGCCATTGGCAGGATCATTGGGCAGAAAGTTTTGGCGCTCCATGATGGCATCACCCCAACGGTCGAAAATCAAAAACGATTCGATACTTACAACATCGGAGCCGGCATAGATGAACAAGGTAGGTTCGATGCCGCCGTCTGGCTTGAAAATATTGGGAATGTACACCTGATAAGGTTTTTCTACCTGAACCAGAATCCGATCTTGCCCCACACAACCGCTTGAATCAGTTACTGTTACACCAATTTGCCAGGAATGCAAGGGGAAAAAATCCTGAAATGGTTGGCCAGCTGCTGTAGAGTCTAAGAGTGGATTCCAAACAATATCCAAGGTATTAGCCGGCACACTGGATTGCAGTGAAACATGTGCAGAATCTGATAAGCGAATGGTTAAATCTGGTCCCAATGAAACCACAAGTGCCGGTGGTTCGATGATGACAAGGGTGTCAGTAACACTTTCACACCCGTTGGCATCCTGAAGGGTTATGACATAATTGCCAGCAGGAAGTCCGCTGAAAACGGGGTTTGCACTGAAATTAACCCCATCCAGAGAGAAAAGGACTGGAGGATGTGAAGTTTGAACACCGGTAACCGCAACCGACCCGTTGTTTTCCCCATTACAACGAACATTTCGGGTTACCGTACTTTGCGCAACTGGCACCTCACTGTCTTCTGAAACTATAACTTGATCTGAATCTGTGCAACCTTCAGGAGTGGTTACCCACAAGGTGTATACGCCTCCTTCTTTTGCCAAAAATTGGCGATCTGTTCCAATGGTGTCACCGTTTAAGACCCAAACATATGCTCCAACACTGGTTCCTGCTCCGCCAATATTGGCTGCCGGAACATTACAATTAAGCGTTTTATCTGTTCCGGCATCAGCATTGGGTTTCGGATAAATGGTGACATGAACAGTTGCTTCATCACTTGTACATGGCGCAGCGCCAGTCAGCGTATACCTGAAGCTGTAAATTCCTGCTTGTTGGCTTCCCGGCTGAAAAGTTCCTGCCGTTGCATTAAAGGCGCCTCCCTGTGAAGCTGTACTGGAGGTTTCTTGCCATTGTCCGCCCAAATCCGCGCCAGTCAGTAGGTCAAATAAAGTCACCAAATTACCCGTTCCTTCACAAAAGGTCAAAGCTGGTCCAGGGGAACCGGCATCAACGGGTTGATTTACGGTAACTGTTATTTCATCTGATAAGCTTGAAACACAATTTGGCGTAGTGCCATCTGTTACCTGAAGTAATGTGAATGTACTCGTCAGTGTCGGACTGATACTTACCGTAACTGTTTGCGGGCCTGTAATTACCAGCGTGTTTAGGGTGGCATTTTCCTGGTATTCAACCGTTAAAGGATAGGCGCCAGTCCCCTGGAATGAAAGTATGGAACTACCACCCTGGCAGATGGTAGCATCACCAGTCAGTGTGGCATCCGGCAATTCTTTCCACATTACCGGTGCGCCGGGTGTAACGGACAAACACAAATCCGTCAAATCCACATTGCCATTGTTATTATTTCCGGCAATGGCAGAAATGTAGTACGTGACACCTGTTTGGAGGTTAGCGGTAAAATTGAATACAGGTTGTGTATTAGAAGCATACACAATGGACCCAACCGCAGCACCAGATCCATTGTGCAGGATAAATTGCACTAAATCGTTGGCATCTAAGGTGGCATCGTTATTCCAGGTAGCTGTAGCAGGACTCCCTGCGCAGAAAACGCTGAGACTTGTGGTCATGGTTCCTGCATTCGTAGCACAATCACAATTCTCAACACCTGAAATCAACGGACTTTCGCAGCCATTGGCATCTGAAAGCACAAAAGAATAGGTAGAGTTGTTTGGCAGTGGAAAAGAACTGAATTGGCTTCCGATGAAGGAGCCGGTCAATCCGCTTACCGCATATGGCGCCTGACCATTGGATGCCGTAAAGCTGACTACAAATTCAGTGTTTGTTCCGTCACAAACTTCGTTTAATAGCATCACCTGCGGTAACGCATTAAATTGGATACTCACCTGATCCGCTGAGGTACAGTTGCCATTCGCAAGCATCCATTCAAAAACATATGCGCCTGTTGTCGAAACATTTACCTCACTGTTGGGCGAGGAAGGATCCTGGAAGGTTGATGTGCCGGGTCCTGAAACCTGCGACCACATTCCAATAAAAGCACTATTTGCAGCCTGTAAATCTATCGTTTGTCCGCAGGTGGCAGCGTCAAGTCCTGCCATCGGGCCTGGATTTTCCAACCAAACTACCGGCTGGCCTGGCGCAACTGAGAAACAAGGATCATTTGGATCTGGGAAACCGGATAGAGGATTCCCTGCCACCAAAGAAATATAATAGGTGGCCCCGAATTGCATTTGCCCGGCAATAAATGAAAACTGACCTGTTGTATTTTGGGCAAATACCTGGCCTAAGGCAGGTCCAGTCCCATTATGCAATACAAAAGCTGTTATATCATTGCCATCCAGTGTGGCATTGCCGGAGGCTGTTGCAGTGGCAGCTTGTCCTTGGCAAACCGTCAGGGTTTGAGCAGACATGGTACCGGCATTGGTCGCACAATTACAACTGAATGCCCCGTTAATTTGTGGCATAGAGCATCCATTTGCATCAACTACTGTGAATGAATAGGTGCCACCATTGGCAAAATTACCTGACGTAAAGCTGTTTCCGGTAACTGGCTGATTGTTCACCAGATAAGGAGCTGTACCACCTGAAATGTCCAAGGTAACCGTGAAATTTTGGTTGGAAGGGTCGCAAGTTCTGGTGAGGTTATCCAATACCGGAGAATCATTAAATTGAAGATTTACCTGATCGGTTCCGATACAGCCGTTTTGTGCCAGTGTCCAGGTTAAAGTATACCCGCCAAATCCATTGGCCGAAACAGATGTTGCAGAAAGTTGTGGATTCCCCAGGGCAAGTGTGCCACCAGACGGAGAAGTATTTACAGTCCAAAGTCCGGTACTTCCTGCGGGCTGGTTCGCCAACAGCCCTAAAACAGTTCCACAGGTGGTTTGATCCATACCTGCCTCTGCTATCGGATTTTGGTAAAAAATAACGGGTTGACCTTCAGAGACGGCCAGACAGGGGTCTTGTAAATTTGGACTTCCTGAGAGGATGTTTCCTACAACAAATGAGACATAATAGGTTGTTCCATAAGTCATCCCAGGTAGAAAACTGAAGGATCCGGTGGTGTTTTGATCCAACACCTGACCTAAGGTAGTACCAGGTAAGGTATGTAAAACAAAAGCCGATGTGTCATTTCCGTCAAGTATTTGACCACCCAAATGCACCGCCAAAATACTTCCACCCTCACAGGTAGAAAGTAATGTGTTATTCATTTGGCCTGCCACACTGGAGCACAGACACGCAAATGTTCCCGTTAAGGGCAATGAAGTACAACCAGCACTATCAGTTACCAGATAGTTGTATGGATCATTATTTGGAATGGCTGCTGATTGATATCCAGCACCTGTTCCTGAGCCGCTTGGGGCCCCTGAAATGTTGTAACCTGGGGTTCCACCGGTAATGTCAAACGAAACAATATAGTTTTCATTTGCTACATCACAGGTGTGCTGAATATTAGAAATTTGTGGAGAGGCGTTGAAATCAAGGAGCAATGTGTCGGAGTCCACACAACCATTATTGTTTAATGTCCAGCTTAGGGAGTAAAGACCATATCCGGTAGCAGTAACGCCAGATCCAGGATTTTGCTGGTTTGCTACAACCAAAGTGTCGGGAAGTGGGCTGTTGAATACCGTCCACTGACCAATTCCGACTCCAGGTGTTGCCGTCAATAAAAGGCTTAACCCACAGGTGTCCAGGTCGATTCCGGCATTTGCCACCGGATTTTCATAAAATATGACAGGTTGTCCTTGTGAAACGGACAAGCATGGATCAGCAGGATCTGGGAATCCCCCCAGGTTATTGCCGGCAACCAATGAGATATAATAGGTCTGACCGTAAACCATGCCGGGCTGAAATCCAAAGACCCCGGTTTGATTTTGGGCGATAACTGGCGCAACCAAGGCTGTTCCGGACCCACTGTGCAACACAAATCCTGTTACATCATTGCCATCTAATGTTTGTCCTCCCAAATGCGAAGCTGTTACGTTTTGATCCTCACATGCGGTTAAGGGTGTCAAATCCATTTGACCGGCGCCAGTGGCACAGGCACAGTTGAAAGAGCCGCTCAGGGTATCGGAAATGCAGCCCAAACTATCTGTTATTTGATACTGAAAAGTGGCTCCGCTGGGTATTGGAAGAGAATTGAACATCCCGTTGGAGACTGTTCCTCCCGGTATAGTATATGGAGAAACTCCACCATTTACCGGGAATGAAATGGTGTAATTCGTATTGGTACTATCGCATAAGTGCGTGAGTTGACCAAAGGCTGGCTGAGAAACACCTACTTGTATACAACGGTTAGGGCTTGTTCCACAGGCATTGACGGAAGCGGCACAAACCTGACCGGGAACAGTTGCTCCCCAAACAACTTGTATGGTATTTCCACTGGCATTTCCAAGAATCGTAACGCCCACTGGAACACTCCAGTTGTAGGAACTTGCGCCAACAACGGGTGTTGCCGAGAATTGAACAGTGTCGCCCAAACAAACCATTGACGGACCATTTATGGCAGCCGGTGCAACAGGCAGCGCTCCGTTATCGATCAAAGTAACGGTAGTAGAATCGCAACAAAAGGCGCCAACTCCCGACCTGCAAACCCGTAGTGTATAATCGCCTGGCTCATCAACCAGAACATTCAGGTTGTTACTGGAGCCCACAATATGTCCTCCATTCGAAGCGGTCCATAAATAACTCACGGTTGCTCCTGTGGTTGATCCTGCTCCGGTTATTTGAACGGAAGGGGTATTACAATCAAGTTGGCCATTTGGCGTAGCTACGGCAAGCACGGTAAGAACCTGTAGATTCAGGATTACCAGGCTGTCGCAACCAAATTGTGTTTCTAAATTATCCTGATAAACTCCCGGAAAGCAATTTCCCTCAAATCCGGGTGTAGTGGCACATTCACCTTCACAAATCACTTCATTCAGGTTAGTGAGGGTGGGTTGGTGCACCGTCAGGAAAAGCGTAGCTGTGTACTGGCAACCTTGTGCAGTAGTGATTGTTCTGACATATGTGCCTGACTGGCAATAGTTTATATTGTAAAAAGAATAACAGCCAGGCGCACAGACTTCCGCGTATTCTTCTTCATCCGGAGGCGCCGAATTGATAGTGACCTGCACGCAATCATCGCTTACATCTCCACAAAAAGGCGGACTTCCACCTTCCAGATCATTGGATAACTGAGTAGTCGTAAGAGAGCCATTTGGCGGCGGAATATCTCCTTCCTGAGAAGTGAGATAGGAAAGACCACAAACATTGTAAATGCCTGGATCGTAGGAGGTTAAATCAGGACTTTGTTCATATGCCAAAATAACCCCTCCTGCGCCGCTGATGATGTAGGTATAGGAATATTCCGACGAAGGAGGCGCCATTAATGGTGGCGGATACGTTGGAGGCAAGGTTAAATTCAGGTTATTACTTCCCTGGCAGGCTGTAACATTCTGCTGGTCTAATTCGCCAGCTTCGGCAGCGCAGGAAAAGCAGGTGATGCCGGATGGATCACAAAAAATGATTTCATAATCATAAAAATTACCCACATCATTTCCCTGACCATCAACGACGGTCATCGTCCAGGTGCCGTCTACCGGACCGGAGTTGAAGTTTTCAAGACAACCTGCAGATGGATAATAACTGCCCGAATAAAAATTACCCAGACCCCAGTTTTGATTGTTATGCCATTGGTCGTTAAATCCAGGATCCGGATTGGCCTGATCGTTACAGGGAACAAAGGAAACATCCCATTCCGTACCATCAGTTGCGCCAAAAAAACCAATTGGTCCCACCAGCGTTACCGACTGGCCTGAAGGCGATGTCAACGTAATGGATAGGTCGCCAATGTATTCATGATCAATGTGCAGGTTCACCCCACACACACCTTGACCATTTTGCCCAAGCGTAGGATTGTCGGCCCCCATAACATTGATCAGGAAATCGCCCTGAAAGTTATCCGGCATGAATTGCGGGCAGTTGGTGCATCCACAACCTTGAGCATTGAGTTGGGAAATGCCAGTCAGACTGGCGCTTAAAAGCAGAAAGAGCAGGGCATAGACAGACTTCCCCAGTCGCGTGTAAATTTTTGCCATCCAAATGTTATTTGATTGAAAGTAACGGTGCCAAATTAAATTCCAAGGCGAGGTGGGATTATGGCTTTGTTTGATCGATTATTTTTTCGATCGCAGATGAAGGCCCGGCTGCAAGATATTCATCCCGGGTTGTAAAAAAACGGAATATGAATACTTTCTGGAAAAGAGTCTGAATTGCCCCTATTTGCTGCCTGAAACCCGTGTTTTTCAGGATGTTTTTTCAATACCCTCATCATAGGGCGACTTCAGGCCGGGATTCAGCACAAGTGCCAGGGCCAGGAGCGCTAATGGATAAGCCAGGCCGATAAAGGGCGCAAGTGATGCCTGCACCATCCAATGTGTTTTGAGGTATTCGGTTACCAATGGCGTAATGCCTCCCAGTACGCCATTCCCGAAATTGTGGGTAAATCCCATGCCAGTATACCGGGTGCGGCCCTGAAAAAACTCCATGACGTAGATGCCCATTGGGCCGTATACCAGCGCGCTGGCCAGCGTATTCAACCAGGCCAGAAAAATGAATAGCAACAGGATGGGAACACTGATGCCGTGGGCGGTGGAAAGCTGTTCCGGATTGCCAAAAGCATGAAATCCATAAAAAGACAGTGGTATGGAAATGGCGCCCAGGCACAAACCGCTGTAAATAACTTTTTGCCGGCCGTAACGATCGCTCCATTTGGCGGCCCATTGGAAAAATGGCGCACCAAGCAATAAAGCCGCAGCCAGTATGATCAAACTGGTATGTTCTTCCAGCTTCATTGCCCGCTGCAAGAAATACAAGGTAACAAACTGAGCGGTTTGCATCAGGGTGCTTTGGGCTGCATTTCCACCAAAAATGATGTGCAAAATTTTACGCCAATTGCTAAGAGAGCCCAGAGATTCTTTTACCGGATTGGCAGATAAACTACCACTGGATTGTAACCGGGAAAACTCCGGGGTTTCCTCCATCTTCCTCCGGATAAAGTAGGAAAAAACCACCAAAACGGCGCTGCTCAGAAATGGTATGCGCCAACCCCAGGCTTGAAAATCTTCTACCGACATCAGGGATTGAATACCAATAACCACCGATAAACACAGCAGCAAGCCCACCGGCACCGTGGCCTGAATGAAACCGGTATAATATCCCCGTTTATCCGGCGGCGCATTTTCAGCTACATATATGATGGCGCCGGCATACTCGCCACTCAGCGCAAACCCCTGAGTCAATCTGAGTGCCAGAAGTAATACCGGCGCCAGCCAGCCAATCTGTTGAAAAGATGGAAGCAACCCAATCAGAAAAGTAGCTCCTCCCATGAGCAACAACGACAATAAAAAGGAGCGTTTCCGGCCTTTTCGGTCGCCCATACTGCCAAAAAACAAGGAGCCAAGCGGTCTGACAAAAAACGACGAGCCCACGATGGCCAGTGTTTCCAGGAAGTAAACACTATCACCTCCCGGAAACAACTGGTTGCTCAGCACCTTGGCTAAAATAATGGCGAGGTATAAATCATACCATTCCAGCAGGGTACCTGCTGCAGAGGCCGTTATGGCCAGGCGCATTTTCTTTGGGTCGTACGACATGCTCTAAAGCTCTACATCAATACGGTTGTCTTCCGGCACCCGGTCTATCAGTTTATTGTAGGGGTCAATGCCTGCTTTTTCCGGTTTGCCTTTCACCCGTATGGTAATGGTATGTTCACCGGCTTTGAGCTGGTGTTTTTTCAGGTAAAGCGGAACGGTCAGTTTTTTACCACTGTCTTCCACTTTATCCGGGGCGAATATGCCAATATCCACATAATCGTTCATGTTATTGGCCTCGGTTTCTACCCCTTTTTCATCGGCATACCATTTTTTGGCTTTTACCTTGAGCGTTACCTCATATTCTTCGTCGCTCAACTTTTGCGCTTTGGCCTGCACTACCCGGTTTTCATAGAGTGTGAGTTTTTGCCAACTGTCTTCCATGTAATACTTCAGGGAATCCGGAACGGCCTTGTTGATGAATGCATACAGGTCGTAACTACCCGGGAAAGGAGGCTGCTCCTTTAGTCCGAAGCTATCCCGGAATGCCCTGATGGAAGCGTTGAGGTTTTGTTCACCCACATAATCCTGCAAGGCATACAGAATAATACTTCCTTTTTGATACCACTGGTAAGTGCGGTTGCAGTTGATGAAAACATTCTCTTTTTTGCTTTCCGTAGCCCGCCCGCGCAGGTATCGGTCGAGGTCGTATTTCAGGAATTTCTGAACGTTATCCGGACCGTATTTCTCTTTGGCAATCATCAAGGCAGAGTATTCTGCCAGCGATTCGGAGATCAGGTTGGAGCCTCTGGTCATATTGGGTACCACCTGGTGTCCCCACCACTGGTGGGCCAATTCGTGGGCCGTTACGTAGTAGGCGTAGTCGTAATCGTTCGGATCGCTGAAATCTGCATACCAGCCAAAATCTTCGGAATACGGGATGGTATTCGGGAAGGATTGCGCAAAAGCGGCATATCTTGGAAATTCCAGAATGCGCACCTGCCGGAATTGGTACGGGCCAAAATTGCGGTGGAAATAACTCAGACCATCCTTCAGGCCCGACACGAAGCGATCCAGGTTGTAGGCATGCTCGTGGTGGTAGAAAATTTCAATATTCACCTCTTGTCCTTCTGGGGAGGTCCACTTGTCGCGCAGTACCGCATAGCGGCCGGAAACGACGTTAAAGAAATAATCAGTTCGGGTATCCTGTTTGTAATGGAAATGCCGGCGGCCATTTTCGGTCCACTCGCGTTGCAGGTAACCTGGCGCCACGGCCATTTGATCCGGGGTGGTACTCACAAAACATTCAAAGGAGATGTAATCCGCATCGTCGTTGAACAGCAGCGTTTTTTCTCCGTAAGGATCGCGGTGTGGCGGCAAATCATCCGGTTTTTCAGGCAAACCATAATCCTTGCGGTCTTCATCGCTTTCCAGTTCAAAATTAGGATCGTAGCCAATAGACGGAATGCCGCCACTGGTAAAGGTGCCATTGTGCAGTATTTCTCTACGGTAACCTTCATTCACAAAGCCAGGATTGGATATCGTAGTCTGAATTTCCAGGGTAGCCGTATCGCCGGGCATAAGCGGCCTTGGCAGGGCGAAAATCCGGTATCCTGCTGTATCAGGTTTGTCGTAAAAGAAGGTCAACACAGGTTTGGGCAACAAATCGAATTTCGAAATACTTAACAGCTGTCCGTCAAATTTCAGGGAATATTGCTGCCCGTTGTCAGACAGTAAATGCAGGGAGTCAATACGTTCATTCGTTTTATTGCGAATCTTGAGCAGTGCGCGCATGTTCAAACTGCGGTTTTCCGGATACACATCGGCATATAAAACCATATCCGTTACCTTGGGCTGAGCCAGTCGTTCGTACTTTTTGTAGTTCTTTTCGTACAAAGACTGGAGTTTTTTGCCTTCATCCGGTCCGCGGTAATGATTCAAAACGCTCACGTTGTAGTAAACAAAACCTCCGCTACTCAGCCAAACAGCGGCCAGACCTATAATTCCCCAGATTACGCCAGGTTTCCAGCGGTTACGGAAGGCTGCCCAACGGGTTTTAAACCCTTGTTCTGTTCCGCGCGACCAAAGCATGGATGCCAATACCAGGAAAATGCCGCCCAATGCCGTCCAATACACATTAAACCAGAACAGCGGCTCGGCAAAATGCCCAAAATCGTTCATGTCGGAAATCAAATACCCTGGCTTATAGCTGAAATACGCCATATTGTAGTTGAAATCCATGAAATTGCGCAGGATGAACATGGCAATCCAGATGCCCAGCCCCACGAAATGCCCTAAAAACTTGTTGTTGACCAGGGTATGTACAAAAAAGGCCAGGAGCGCCATTTGCCAATAATCCCAGAATGTAATCAGGTACAGGTCAATGAAATAATAATGCAGCTTGATGTTGAAAAAACCTTGGAGTACCTGCACGGTAATGCCCACCAGCATTGGAATGGTGGCCAGTAGGAAACAAATCCCGGTGATAGCCACAAACTTGGAACCAAGCTGCACCCAGTTGGGCACCGGCAGGGTATCTCCAATATTAGCAAATCGGGTGGCTTTGTCCCGGTGAACGGTTTCTCCGGTGTAAAACATGATCAAAATGAACACAAACAGGCTGTAGTTGTAGGTTTTAAACAACAGCATGTTCATGGTCACCGGCCTGTCCGGAACGCCATATTGCAAATTCCCTATCCAATCGTCAATGAACAGGAAAATCACAGCGCCAAGCATAATGGCTATGAAATAAGCGTCTCTGGTAATGTTGCGCAGTTCCAGTTTGCCCAGATTCCAGAGGTTGGACCACTGACTTTTATGTGAAAAATGCCGCACAGATAGCGGCAGGCTGATGCGCAAATTAGTGGCAGGCGTCTTGTCTTCCTTGCGCACTTTGCGTCCGCCCGGACGTTCTGTGGCAAATTTTTGCAAACTAAACCGGGAATATATGCCCACAATAAAGACCAGGCCAATTCCCAGCCACAGCAAACGATTCCAGAGCAGATTGCCCGAAAGGGGCGTCATCAAGGTGTTTTGCTCTGCCGGTGTGAGGTACTTGGTGGCATTGAGGTAGGTATTTAAGCCAAATGGATCCAGCATGTCTACCAGATCCCGGTTTTCCAGGTCGCGAACCAGGAAATTGGACAATAAATACAGGATAAACAGCAAAATGGAGGCAGAATACAGCACCCGGTTGTTGCGGGTCAGGGCCACCAGGCCGTAAAAAATGGCGCTGGTAAACAGCAAACTGGGCAGGAAAATGGTCACAAAAGGCCATATATAATGCATGCCTGCATTTGGCCCGAATCTTTCCGGTTTCGACCAGTCGAAGGTGGGGCCAAGCCAGCTTCCCAACAGGTAACCCAGCAGCGCACCAGTAGTAATGCCAACCAATATGAGAAAGGAGCCCCAAAAGCGGCCCCAGTAATAAGCGCTGCGACCCATAGGGGTTGCCAGCAAATATTCCTTGGTATGATGCTCCAAATCCCGATACAAGGGCACACCCATTACCGCCGAGGTAATCAGCACGCAATAAATGCCCAGGATGGTCATGTACAAACCAATGGTATAAGGAGCGTTGTAATATACTTTTTCGCTGATGCCAATGCCGCCAAAGCCTACAATGAGCATGGTGAGCAGGCAAAGGATCGCGAAATAGATGTAGGTAGCGGGTCGACGCAACCGGTATTGTATTTCAAATGAAAAAACAGACCAGAACATAGCAAATAGGGTTTACAGTGTTACGAGATCCATTTTTTCAGAAATAGCGCGGAAATACACGTCTTCCAGGGTTGGTTTTACAGGCGCAAAACCATTGCCCGGGTCTTCATCGGAGGCAATCCGGATGAACAGCATGCCTTCGCTGAGGTTGGTGGCAATAACCCGGTATTCAGCCCGGTAGGTGTCTACGTCCTGTTTGGGAATAGACTTGGCCCATACCTTGCCTTCCATCATTTGGATGGCTTCTTTGGGGGTGCCCACATACATAACCTCCCCTCCGCAGATGATGGCGAATCGCTTGCAAAGTGTTTGAACATCTTCCACGATGTGGGTACTGAGAATAACAATGGTGGTTTCCCCGATTTCGCTCAGCAGGTTGTAAAAGCGGTTGCGCTCGGCTGGGTCGAGACCTGCGGTGGGCTCGTCTACAATCAGGAGTTTGGGGTTGCCCAGCAAGGCCTGAGCTATCCCGAATCGCTGTTTCATACCGCCGGAATAGGTCCCCAGGTTGCGTTTTCTGGCCTCCCAGAGGTTTACTTTTTGCAAAAGTGCTTCCACGGCAATCTTGCGTTCCTTGCGATCAGAAATACCTTTCAGACGGGCTACATGGTCCAGCATTATTTCCGCACTAACCCTGGGATACACACCGAATTCCTGCGGCAGATACCCCAATAATTTGCGCACGGCATCGTGCTCTTTAAGCACGTCCAGTTCTCCCAGGCGGATACTGCCGGCTGAGGCATCCTGCAGAGTTGAGATAGTGCGCATGAGGGTGGATTTGCCTGCACCGTTGGGACCGAGCAAGCCAAACATGCCTTGAGGCACATGGAGTGAAATGCCGTTTAATGCGTTTACCCCGTTACCATAGGTTTTGGTGAGATTGTCTATAATTAATTCCATGTAGCAGATTGTTTAAATGAATTCATGGCAAGCTCAAATGTATTGTTTGTTTTTTTTCTGTAGCATAAAAAGCTAAAAACCAGATTTTTTGCCAGTTTTTTACCTGAACCACATTCTATAAAACTTGCAATGGTTTTGAGTCCCTACCTTTGCCACCTGATGAAAAAAAGCCGGTTACTATTGTTTTTATGGTTTTTGGGTGGGCTCACGGTCTTAAATGTTGACGCCCAAACGGTTCCTGCCAGGAGTGGGGAGTATTTGGTTTCGCTTCATGAGTTTGCCGATATCAGGGAGGTTGGTAAGCAAGTTTTTACCACATTTGAGGTTCAAAAAGTGGCTGATTTTATGAACCTTTGGCTGATTCGAAATCCGGATCCGAAGGCCACCGACCTGAATGTATTAAGAAGACATCCCTTAGTTCGCCAGGCACAGCATAATCACTTTCTGGAGTCACGGGACCAAATGCTCGGGCAAATTCCCAACGATCCGCATTTTTCAAAGCAATGGCATTTATTGAATGATGGCACATCCGGCGGTATGCCTGATGCTGATTTAGATGCGGAGGAAGCCTGGGATATTTCAAAGGGCGGGGTTACACCGGCAGGTGATACCATTGTGTTGGCTGTAATTGATGGCGGAATAGATGCTACGCATCCGGATATAGCCCCAAATTTATGGTATAACAGGCTGGAGATTCCTAATAATGGCCTGGATGATGATCAAAATGGCTTTACGGATGATTTCAAAGGATGGAATGTTTTTACGCAGGACGATGCAATTGCAGGCAGTATTTCCACGCATGGTACTCCGGTAAGTGGCATTTTAGGTGCAAAAGGGGATAATGGGGTAGGGGTTACAGGGGTGAATTGGAATACCCGGATGATGTTTGTATCTGCTCTTGGAACTGAATCAGAAGTTTTGGCTGCATATGATTATGTTTGGAAAATGCGCAAACTGTATAATGAAACCGATGGTGCAAAGGGCGCTTTTATTGTAGCTGTAAATTGTTCCTGGGGGATTAATTATGGACAACCATTGGAGTCACCCCTTTGGTGTGAAGCATTTGATGTGTTGGGGGCATCGGGTATTTTGAGTGTAGCGGCTACTGCCAATATTCCGGTGAATGTAGACGAGGTTGGTGATTTGCCGACCGCCTGCCCAAGTTTGTATTTGTTGAGTGTTACCAGTTTGAATCATTGGGATGTGAAGGCTGAAAATGCCGCCTGGGGTAAAACCCATGTGGATCTTGGAGCATACGGTCAGGATGTTTTTACTGTGGCCAGCGGAGGCGGCTATGGTACTTTTGCAGGCACCTCTTTTGCAACTCCGGAGGTTACAGGCGCGGTTGGGTTGCTTTATTCAGCTCCCTGTCCCAGTTTAATTTCTTTGGCTAAAAACAACCCTGCAGGAGCAGCATACTGGGTAAAATCTTTGATTTTGGATGCCGTATCAGCAAATGAATCGTTGAATAATTATACGGCAAGTAACGGTCGACTCAATTTAAATCAGGCATTGATATATTATCAAGGACAATGCAGTAATTGTCCGACGCCTTTTGCGTTGAAAGCAACAACATTGACAGACTCTTCGGCTTACCTGGAATGGTCCGCTCCTTTGGGTGTTTCCGTGGTGAATTTACGCTGGAGAAGGGCTGGAATAGGTAGCTGGCAAACCATTTCTGAAGTGACATCAGGGTTTTGGATGGAGGATCTCTGGAGTTGCACAGCCTATGAATTTGAAATGCAATCTGTATGTACGGATAGCTTGCTCAGCGCCTGGTCGCCACCATTGGTGTTTGAAACCAAGGGTTGTTGTACGGCTCCGGAAATGATATGGGTGATGGAATTAACGGATGTAACCGCGAAATTAACGTGGGATGCAGGCAGTTTCAATGATACGTACAGATTGCGTCTTACAAATTTGAGTACAGGTAACGGACAAATATTGGAGGTTGATTCAAGTGTTTGGACGCTGGAAGGTCTTGATCCATGTACGACATACAGGGTTCAGATACAGTCCAGATGCGAAGACTGGCTAACCCCGTTTTCTAATGCGTTTGAATTTAAAACCAAAGGTTGCGGTGCATGTAACGAATTGGAATACTGTAATGTTTCAGGGATACTGGCTGCTCAGGAATGGATTTCTTCGGTACAATTAGGGTTGTGGTCTCATGTTTCCGGCATTGGTGGTACCGGTTACCAGAATTTTTCACTGAACCCGATTGTTTCCCCGGTTTTATTTGCAAATACATTTGTTCCTTTCATCATTACCCCAGGATTTTTGGGCGTGCCATCCAAACAATATTACCAGATATATATTGATTTTAATCAGGACGGTGCCTTTATGGATGATGATGAGTTGGCGTATGATCCAGGGTTTGCCTTTATTGGCGCGGCAGAAGGCTTTATTTCTGTTCCATCCATATTACAGCCAGGATTAACCAGAATGAGGGTCATAATGCGGTATAGCACGCCTAACGATCCTCCGCCCATGGCTTGTGAAGGATTTGAGTTTGGGCAGGTAGAAGATTATTGTGTCTCGCTTCAAACAGATTCTATTTTTACGGAAACCCTGCATCCAGAACAGGGCACATCCCTAAAAATATTTCCTCAGCCCTCCTCTGGCCTGGTCAGTATTGTGGTTGATGCTTTTTCACCCAACGATTTGATAGTACTCCGTATTATGGATGCCGCTGGCAGACAATTATTGAACCAAACTTTCAAGGCAGAATCTTCCGGAGTTTGCCAGTTGGATATGTCAGCGTGGCCAGCTGGTGTATATTTTGTTACCATGGAAAATGGTAATAAACAAATGGTTGGCAAGGTGCTCAAATATTAATAAAAAAACAGGACGACGGTTCGTCGCCCTGTTTGCAATTTAACCAATCCCGTCTTTCTGTTAAGCTATCAAATCATTTTCTGAAACAAAGGTGCGGGCTGAATCCTGTTGCGTATTAGCGTAAAATAACCTGAAGTAAAAAATCAGGTATTTTTACGGGGTATGTCTCCGACTTTTTCACAGAGATTTGCCGAACGCCCTACATTAGCCCTTTCTAATGGTAATAGCGGTTCCTAATGCTTCAGCAACTTGTTTACCATTGTATTTTAGACGGTATATGACAATCATTCTTATTCTGTTATTATTGGTGACATTGGCCTTTGGAGGCTGGATGTTTCTTCAGCAACGCCAGGAATTAAAACGGCTCAACAGCAGCCTGGGCAAGCAAGCAGCCGAGCTCAAGCGACAACAGCAGCTTTGGGAAGGGAATTTACTGGCACAAGAGGCTGAAAGGCAGCGTATTGCTGCACAATTGCATGATGAGGTTTGCACCAAAATGGGTGTCTTGCATCTAACGTTTCACAGACTTCGTCGCACCGAACCCGATAAGCAGGAATACGAAGAAATGAGCGATGAAATAAATGACCTGATTGGGGAAACGCTTGGTCTGACTCGCCGTATTTCGCATGAATTGGTTCCGCCAACTTTGGAAGGTTTTGGTTTGGTGGAGGCTTTGGAGGAATGGTGTGAACAGATCAGAAACACGGGCTCTGCCGATGTCAGATTGCAACACAATCTGGAAAGAAGTGATCTCGGTGATGTGAATAGTGAATTGAACCTGTTCAGGATTATTCAGGAATTGAGCAACAATACCCTCAAACATGCTTCGGCCAGTTTTATCACCATAGATTTGCACAAGGAAGAGGACGTGATTGCCTTTCAGTATTGCGATAATGGAATAGGCTTCGATCCGGATAGTCTTTCCGATAAAGGATTCGGTTTGCAAAATATCATGAACCGGGCGAAGATGATTAGCGCCTCGGTTGACATGAGTACCGCCCCTGACCACGGCTTTGAAATTCGCTTAACCATTCCGGTAATGTCGGAAAAACAATGACATCTGTACCTATGACACCTGAGATTCTTGTAGCGCTCGCCGACGACGAAGCCTTATTCAGAAGAGGTATGAGGCTGATTCTGGAAGATTATCCGGACATGAAAATTGTGCTGGAGGCCGAAAACGGCGAAGAGTTGCTTACCCGTATCCGGCAATCTGATGAATTGCCGGAAGTATTACTGCTCGACCTTAAAATGCCGGGCATGACGGGCATTGAGGCTGCTGAATTGATACGGAAGGAATTTCCGTCTATCATGATCGTTGTGGTGTCCTCGCATGTATCCAAAGCATTCATCCTGAACATGATAGAAATAGGAGCCGCAGCCTATTTGGGTAAAAATGCTCACCCGGATGAAGTGGTGGAAACCATCAGAATGGTCCGTGAAAAAGGATTTTATTACAACCAGATGGTCATGGAGGTCATCCGCGATAACATAACCGGTCGTAATCCTGTAAAACCTCAGCGCAGTTTTGATATAGAGCTGACAAGCAGGGAAAAAGAAGTGCTGCAATTAATTTGCGCCGAATGTACCACCCAGGAAATTGCGGATAAATTATACATCAGCAATCGAACAGTAGAAGGTCACCGAAACAACATGCTGGCAAAATTAGGATGCCGTAACACCGCTGGCCTGGTGGTGTATGCCATCCAAAATGGATTGGTTCAATTGGGTTAACTAAAAAAAAAAAATAGCCCCAGTGATCTTCCGACCAACAGGGGCTTATACTTCCTACCGTATATAACTTTTAGTGTTGCAGGATCAGGTGTTTTACGGATCTCAGATGCCCGGACTGGCATTCCAGCAGGTAAAGGCCTGTGGGCGCCTTGCGCAAATCGAGATACAAATGATTGCTGCCTTTTGCGCCTAAATGTTGTTCTTCCAACATCAAACGGCCAGTAGCATCCAGCAAATTCATCCTGAACCACTGTTCTTCCGGCAGCTGGAACTCAATGTTCACTTCACCTGAACCCGGATTTGGGTAGGCAGTGAGATTCAGCGGGTCATTTACCGTGAATTCAAGCTCAACCGGATCCTGTGTTTCATCCCTTACCGGACTGTTTTGATTTACAGTAATAACCGAAACGCAGGTTGCGGCGTTTCCACTCCAGTCCTTTACGGTAATAGTCAGGTTGTAAATGCCTGCTGCTGTGTATGTTTTGGCAGATGGCAGGTAGGTGGTAACCGAACAGTTGTCAAAACTGGAATCCGCCAGTATCGACGGGTAAACGGTTGCACTGCCATTAGAGAGGGTCACTACGGCATCGTTACAAACCGGCGTAGGCGCCAGATTGTCTTTCACCGTAACCAGTCCCAAGCAGGTCGACATATTTCCGGAAGGGTCTTTAACTGTCAATAAATTACCCACCGGAGCTGCAATGTCGCTACAGTTGAATTCCGTCCGTTGCAAGGTTCTGGTACTAATGCTGCAATTGTCAGAGCTGCCGTTATCCAAATCAATAGGATTGATGGTTACTTTGCCGAGCCCGTCCAGGAAAACAGTGATGTTTTTGCAGGAAGCTGTTGGCGCTGTAATATCTTTTACCGTTACTCTGGCTGTGCAGGTTTTGGTATTACCCGCAATATCAGTCACCTTCAATGTTACCACATTTATTCCTAATTGACTACAGTTATAGGAATTAGGCGTGACACTTAAAGTGAAACTACAATTGTCGCTGCTCCCGTCATTTACAACATTTGGATCTACTGTTACAGTACCATTAGCGCCTAAATTGGCGATGGAGTTTTTACATTTCGCTGTTGGCAAAATCAAATCCCGAACAGTAACCGTGGCAGAACAATTTCCCAAATTGCCGCTTTGATCCCGACCAGTCAGGATTACCTGATTGTCGCCGAGGTCGGCACAGGTAAACTGGGTTTTGCTTAAATTAAACTCCACAATTGTACAATTGTCAAAACTGCCGTTATTGACATCAGCCACGGTTAAGGTTGCAACACCTTGTGCGTTGAGGTTTATCGTGGCATTTTTGCACAACATGGTAGGAGGAATATTGTCAATAATATTCACAGTACCCTGACAAGTAGCAGTGTTGCCACTTTGGTCTGTACCTGTGAGCGTAACGATATTCACTCCCAGATTGCTACAGTTGAATGCGTTGGGCGCAAGGGATAAATTGGTTAAGGTGCAGTTGTCGAAACTGCCGTTATTGATTTCAGAAGCAGCAACAAACGCCACTCCGGCAGCACTCAAAGCTATCGTGATATCCTTGCACAACATGGTTGGAGGAATTAAATCCACCACAGTTACCACTGCATTACAAGAGGCCGTGTTGCCATTGCCGTCATTCACGGTCAGTACTACGGTATTCGGGCCCAACTGGCTGCAATTGAAGGTGTTGGGCGTTACTGAAACCTGATTTACCACACCGCAGTTGTCTGAACCGCTTTGATAAACATCGCCGGTTGTTACGGTTACAGTACCGGCCGCATTTAGTGCTGCGGTGTAAGGTTTACAAACAACAACCGGGGCGGTTACATCTTTGAGTGTAACCGTAAACGTGCAGAATTGGGTGTTCCCGTTGCCATCGTCGGCGGTAAGGGTTACCACTTCTACGTCGTTGTGGCCGCTGAGTACTGTGGAGGGTGCAGGACTCTGTGTAACTGTCGGGTTGGCTGAACAGTTGTCGCTAACAGAAACTGCGTTGTAAGACCCCAGCAAACTGCTACAGTTGGCATCCGCATTCAGCGTAACATTGGCCGGGCAGGTAATGCTTGGCTTGGTTACGTCTTTCAGGGTTACCGTTAAACTGCAGGAGGCTGTGTTGCCATTGCCGTCGTTGGCTGTAAGCGTTACTGTTTCTACATCATTATGTCCGATAAGCACAGTTCCCGGAACCGGGCTCTGGGTTACGCTTGGCGACGGGTTGCAATTGTCGCTCACTGAAACCGGTGTGTGCACGCCAACCAGGCCTGAGCAGTTGGCATCGGCGTTCACGGTGGCATCGGGCGGGCAAACAATGCTTGGCGGGGTTACATCTTTCAAGGTAACCGTAAAGGAACAGGACTGGCTGTTGCCATTGCCGTCGTTGGCTGTAAGCGTTACGGTTTCCACATCATTATGGCCACTCAGAACAGTGGAAGCCGCCGGGCTTTGTGTCACCGTTGGACTTGGGTTACAGTTGTCGCCCACGGATACGGGTGCGTGCGCGCCTACAGTGCCCTGACAGTTGGCATTAGCTGATACCGTAGTGTTCGCCGGACAGGTAATGGATGGCGGCGTTACGTCTTTGAGTGTAACCACAAAAGTACAGTTGGCTGTATTGCCATTGCCGTCGTTGGCTGTAAGCGTAACTGTTTCGGTATCGTTATGACCGACCAACAGCGTAGACGGCGCCGGACTTTGTGTTACCGTTGGACTAGGGTTGCAGTTGTCGCCTACACTTACCGCCGACCAGGAGCCCAGTGCGCTGCTACAGTTTGCATCAGCGTTGAGGGTTTGTGGCCCCGGGCAGGTAATGGACGGAGGAGTTACATCCAACAGGGTAACGGTAAAATTGCAACTGCTGCTATTGCCATTTCCATCGGTAGCATTCAGGGTAACTGTTTCTGCATCATTGTGCCCAACAAGCACGGTGCCGGCAGCCGGGCTTTGGGTAAAACCAGGGTTGGCAGCACAGTTATCTGTTAAGGAAACAGGCTGATAGCTTCCCAGCGTGCCGCTACAACTTGCATCAGCTGAAATAGTGGTGTTGGCCGGGCAGGTGATGGATGGCGGCGTTTGGTCAAGTAATGTTACTACAAAGCTGCAGTTGGCAGTGTTACCATTTCCATCGTCTGCTGTAAGGGTTACCGTCTCAGCATCATTGTGGCCACTAAGTAAGGTAGAGGCAGCAGGACTCTGGCTAACCATTGGGTTCACTGTGCAATTGTCGCTCAGCGTTGCCGGCGCCCAGGATCCCACAGTGCCTTCACATGCGCTGTTGGCTGTAACCGTTTGGTTAGCCGGACAGGTAATGTCAGGTGCGGTAATATCTTTCAGCGTTAGCGTGAAATTGCATGAACTGGTATTCCCATTGCCGTCGTTGGCGGTCAGGGTGATGGTTTCTACATCGTTATGACCATTAAGACTTGTGCCTGCTGCCGGAGATTGAGTTACGGAAGGCGTTGGATTGCAGTTGTCGCTGACGGATAATGCGTTCCAGGTGCCTACCAGGGCACTGCATTGAGCATCTGCCTGGAGGGTAGTGTTGGCCGGACAGCTGATCGTTGGTGGTACAGCGTCTGCCACGGACGCAGTTACGGTTGCTGAATTGAAACAGCCGTTATCGTTTACCGTAACGGAGTAGGTTCCACTGGCTGCCGGTGTGGCATTCGGAATGCTTGGATTTATGTCTGTGGAACTAAAGCTGTTTGGCCCCGTCCAGTTGTAGCTTACGCCCTGACCGCTGGGGCCGCCGGAATTCAACTGCAAGGTGGAGCCCGGGCAAACCGGGCTATTGGTAGTAGGCGCCAGGCTTGGACCAAATACATTGACAGATACGCTGGCTGTTCCTTTACAGTTTTTGGTATCTGTTACTGTTACGGTATATATACCTGCACCGTTCTGGAAAATGGTGAACGGAGTTGGGTCTTCCATGCTCGAGCCGTAACCATTTGGGCCAGCCCAGGCAAACGCAGTGTATGGCGGCGTTCCGGCGTTGGGCGTAGAGGTAAGCACCAGTTGGCTGCCAGCACAAAGCGGGCTGTTGCTTCCGGCAGTTATGGTTGGTGCGTTGTTGGTAGAAATAGACAAGGTGGTGGAAGAGGTTCCGGTGCAACCAGCATTATCTGTTACCGTTACGAAGTAGGTTCCGGCATTAACCAGCATTATGTTGGAAATCTTCGGGTCTTGCAGGCCTGAGGTAAAGTTGTTCGGGCCAGTCCAGTTAAAGCTGCTGTAATTGCCAGAACCGCCTGATGGGTTGGATTTCAGATCGAGCGTTGCACCCAGGCACAAAGAGCCATTGTTTGTGGCCGCTACCACTGGTCGGGCTTTTACGGTCATTTGTGTAGTGGCTGTAGCAGTGCAACCTTTTACATCCGTTACTTTCACCGTATAAACCCCTGAAGAAGCAGCGGTGCCGGTGAACGGCGCCGGATCTTCCACGCTGGCTCCAAAGAAGTCGGGACCTACCCAGGAGAATGTATACCCCGGTGTGCCGCCAGATGGCGTTGAAGTCAGCACAACGTTTGAACCAGAACAGATTGGGCCATTGTTTTGGGCGCTGATGGATGGGTTGGGATTGACCGTAACGGAAACCGTTGCGGTAGCCACACATCCCAGGGCATCAGTTACGCTCACCGTGTAAGTGCCATTGGCCGACATGCCTGCCGGGAACCCAGCCGGGTCTTCCACATTGGCGCTGTAATTATTCGGGCCAGCCCAGGCAAACGCAGCATAAGGCAAAGCTCCGCCTGATGGCGTGGAGCTGAGTACAATGTTTCCACCTTCGCACACCGCACCGTTCACTGATGCGGTAATGGTTGGGCAAGCTACTACCGTTACCGTTGTACTGGCTGTTTTGGTACAGCCATTGCCATCGGTAAGGGTAACCGTATACACACCGGAAGCTGCCTGAGTGGCCGGGAATCCGGCCGGGTCTTCCACGTTGGCGCTGTAATTGTTCGGTCCAGACCACAGGAATGTGTACCCGGAACCGGAGCCACCTGAAGCAGTGGAACTGAGCTGAATAGTGCCGCCCTGGCTCACCGGACTGTTGCTGGAAGCAGTAATAACAGGCAGGTCATTTACTGTAACCACCGTAGTGGCGCTGCCGGAGCAGCCTGCGTTGTCGGTTACCACTACAGTGTAAGTGCCTGCAGCTGCTGAAGTGGCCACAAATGGCGCAGGATTTTGGCCGGTAGCTCCGTACCCATTCGGGCCAGACCACAGGAAGGTGTAACCTTGTCCGGAACCGCCCGATGGGGTTGAATTCAGGGAAATATTGGCGCCCACACAAACCGGAGAGTTGCTGCCTGCAGAAATGGTAGGCGCCGGATTGGAGGAAACGGTGATGTTTACACTCGCAGACGCCGTACAACCTGGCGCATCCGTTACTACAACCGTGTAAGTGCCTCCAGAGCCAGCAGTTGCCGCAAATGGCGCCGGATCTTCCTGGCTGGACTGGTAGTTGTTCGGGCCGCTCCAGGCAAATTGCGCGTATGGAGGCGTGCCGCCAGCAGGGCTGGAGCCAAGGGTAATGTTGGTTCCCAGGCATACAATGCCGGCATTACCGGTGGCTGTAATCGTGGGCGGTCCAGACACTACCACGGTGGCGCTGGCGGTGCAGGAACCAGTGCTGGTTCCGGTAACTGTGTAAGTTCCCGCAGCGTTTACCGTGATTTGCGGCTGGGTAGATCCCGTGCTCCATACATAACTTACTGCGCCAGAGGCTGTCAGGGTAGCGCCTGCATTGCTGCAAATGAGGTTAATGCCGCCGTTAATGGCTACCGCAAACGGCTCGTTGGCCTGATTGGTAACGGTAACCACCAATGCAATAGCATCGCTTTGGTTTCCGGCATTGGTCACTTTGATGTTGACTTCATATTGATTGTCGGCATTGGCATCCTGTGGCGATTCAAAATCCGGTGTAAAACCGGCTGCCCAACTCAAAACGCCATTTTGGGCATTGATGGAAAATCTGGATGCATCTGCCCCTCCATCAAGGGAGTAGGTCAGACCGTTGCCCTCGCTGTTGTTGGGATCGCTGGTTTGAGTGTCGTACAACACATAACAAGCGTTTTCCTCAAAGTTTACGGAAGTGGAAGAAGTTATGTTTGGACGGATATCGGTCTGAATGGTGAATACCACCTGCTCGGTATCTCGCCTTAAATCCGGATAATCACAATCATAAACTATGAAGTCCACCGGGTAGCTTCCCAGCCAGTTGGGATCATCAATGGCAACATTCACCACATTGCCCGGACCAATGCTTGGGATAAGCGGAGAAAGTTGGATCAGGTATGGATTGGAAACACTGCCAATGGAACCTCCGGAAACAAAAGTCAGGTTAGAGCTTTCTGTATACAGATACTGATTATCAGCATCATAGAACTCAAAGCTGATGTTTCCGGCGCCTACGTTTTTCAAACTGAGCTGGTAGGTAACATTCGGCGGTGCGCCGGTGGCGGTTGCCCAGGCTGCGCGGGTTCCGTTCACATAAGCGGCCAGTTTGGAGCCTGCTCCGGCCAGTTGAATATCCACAAACTGCGGTCGGGCAATGATGCTCATGGGCTGGTTGCCAGGCGTAATAGCCGGCCATGCCGGATCCGGCGCAGTACCATCAAAAGGATATACCTGTAGCTCGTATACCCGACAATCGCCGTTGAAATTCAGGTAGTCATCCAGATCAAAATCGGTAAAGTCATCGCCCTGGTAGATGTTCTGGTCGGGTATGTTTTGCCATACCGGCGGACCATAATCCGGCAGCACTGTGAACCATCCGGTGATGGTGTCGGCCAGCTGATTGGGCGTATTTTCCTTTACGATAATGCGCACAGAATCTGTTCCAATCCATTGGTTGGATAAAGGTGTAACGGTCAGCACACCATTCACGATGGTAGCTGTGAGATTCGGACCCGGCTGAGCGCTCCAGGTAACCGGATCGCCGTCCAGACTGATCAGATAATCCGGCAGATTCACCGTTTCAAACGGAATGCCCTGCAGGGTGGTGTCGGCCAGCAATGGCTCCAATTCCGGAGGAAAATCTGCGTTGGGGTCAATATTGATCCAGAACGGCAGTTCTGAGGTGCCAATAGAACCATTGTGTACAAAAGAAACCTCCTCAAATGCCGGATAAACAGCATCATCAGGTTGGTAGTACACCTTGAAATTCACCGTTTCACCAAAATATTCATTGGAATAAAAGGTGATGAAATAATAGGCATTGGATCCGAAAAACAGGGGTGTTGCCACGCCGCGGAGTTCGTTTCCTACAAACGCACCCACCAGATTGCCGGCCTGGTTAGCCGGGTTGCCCACATAGTTTACCCGGATTACAGCGTTCATATTGAACTCATAATCTGTTGGGTTAACCGACCAGTTGGGCGGTGTCTGCATG
>JAEUUS010000124.1 GCA_016787545.1 Saprospiraceae bacterium | reverse complement strand
GTATCAGCTGTTGCTGTCATTTGTATCATAATTTGTGGCAAATGTAGCAAATTACAGGCATTTGCATGTTGTTTGTTCAACTCCTTGATAACAAACCTTGTCGTATAAAGTTGGAGGCTGTTGTATGAACCAATTAAAATGCACCACAAAGTCACTTTGTGTCCTCTGTGACTTAGTGGTGCATTTTAATTGGTTAAATAAAAAAACAAGAGTTACCCCAAACAATCGGGATAACTCTTGTTTAAATATTCCACACCGAGGCTGTTAGTTTTTGCTGCCGTCTGCAGGTTTTTTCTCCCGTTTTTCTACACGCTCAATCACAATACTGGTTGGTCCAGCGGTGATCTTGAATTCTGTACGACGGTTGAGCTGGTGTTCTTCCTCAGTGCATTCTACGCCGTTAGCGCATTTATTCTGAAGTTGTTTTTCTCCATAACCTTTGGCAACAATCCGGTCTGCACCAATGCCTTTGGCTACAATCCAGGCCACAGCGCTATTGGCACGGCGTTGAGAAAGGTCTTCGTTGTAGGCATCGTTACCGCGCGCATCCGTGTGTGAAGAAAGCTCAATCTTCATTTCAGGGTATTTCTTCATCAGATCAACTACGCTCTGCAGATCTGGTTCTGCATCCGGACGGATGTTGTCCTTGTCGTAATCATACAGGATGTTATCCAAACGGATCGGTTCGTTGATACGCAGGGTATCGTACTCTGGTTCCTTTTTCAGGAGACGCAGGGTAAGTTTCTTTTCAACAGTCGTGGATTTTTTAACACCGTTGGTATTGAAGGTCAGGGAGTCTGGTTTGTAACCTTCAGCATTGGCAACAATCAAATACGTGCGGTCTGGCTGGAGCGTGAATGGGAATTCGTTGGAAGCCAGGTTAGTTTTTTCATCTACCGGCATGGCCTTTTTCTCTGTGATATCCAGCATGGTTACCACAGCGCCTTTCAGCGGTGGATTTTCTTTCAAATTCTCTTTTTTGAGGCGCACACGGAAGGTTTTAGCCAACAATTCAACTTTGATACGCTCCAATTCCCACTGGTAAACATCGTCGCAGCAGGTTTTGCTTTTCAGGTTGTTTGGACCAGGACGATTGCTCTGAAGGAAGCCGGTGAAACCGTCTGCTGAGCGGGAGTAGTGTAGGTCGTCAACACTGGTATTGATGCCCATGGGCAAAATTTTTGGCTCGCTCCAAACGGAACCGTTCCACTGAGACTCATACACATCGTAACCACCAATGTTTGGGCGACCATTAGAGCTGAAGAACAATTTGCCATCCTGATAGAAAGGAGAGGCTTCATCACCTTCGCTATTGATCACACCGCCCAGGTTAACTGGCAGGCCAAACATGTTATCACCTTTTTTTGGCGCATAATAGATGTCAAAGCCACCTTTCCCACCAGGCATATTGGCTACGAAAAAGAGCACCTTCTCGCCAAAAAGTTCACCTTCACAAGGGTGTTTGGCAATAAAATCACCATTGACACCTGTTGCCTCATTGGCGCCTCCCCAACCATCAGAACCTTTCTGGGAAACAAAGATTTTGCTGGCGCCAATGTCCTGACCTTTTTCGGTCAGCTCAACACGGGTAAAGTACATGGTTTTGCCGTCGCCGGTAATACTCACATTGCCCTGGTGCCAACCCTCGCGGTTAATCTGGGTGCCTAATGGTTCTGGTTCGCCATATTCAGCGCCGGATTTGGTAGTAGTATAAACCTTGGAATGCCAGTCGCCTTCTTTGCCATTCAGTACCACTACTTCCTTGGAGCGAATGGAGGTGAAATACAATTCACCACTGCTGTAAGAAGGAGAACCGTCAGTTTGCGGGTTGTTGGCTGTTTTGCCGAGGTTAGCGATGATCACATTCTCAGGCTGTTTCATTTTGCGGGCTAATTCACAACCTGCAATTTCAAGTTTCGCCTTTTTCTTCAGCCCCTCGTCCGCACCATTTTCAATATACTGGTTGAACATATCGGTAGCCTCTGCATACTTGCCATTGTATTTCATGCTGAGCGCCAGCCAATATTTCAGCTCTGTGAATTCCAGTTTGCGGTCGCGATTTACCAAACGCGAGAATCCTTTTTCTGCTTTTTCATAATCGCGCAGATCAAAATTCAGCTTGGCAACCTTGGCCTGGATTTGTTTATCCTGTTTGTTTTCAGACAGGTATCTTTCATAAAGCTCAGCGGCAGCATATGGATTGCCATCTGCTTCAGCTTCCTGGGCAGATTTAAGGTTGGCTTCCGGAGTAGAACGGTTGAGTGGTTGTGCCTGAAGGCCAACAGTCAACAATGCGGCGCCTATAATGAGTGCAAATTGTTTTTTCATTTTTATACCGACGGCATACTGCCGATTTGGTTTCAATTTTTGTGAATATCAATGAGTTATCCTAACCCTCAGATTAGAAGCGCGGGCACAATACTTTTGTTTTTATTTTGGCCGGTTTGTAAATCTTCACGATGTAATTGGCGGCAATTTCAAAACCGCCGCGGTAATTACTCACAGAGTTCAAATCGCTGACGTTGACATCATAAGCCAATCCTACGCGCAGCGTTTTGTACCGTGCGCCCAGCATAGGATACACAGCGTCGCCACCAGTCAGGCGGTAACCCAGGCCGAAATTCAGGTCAATATCTTTCTCCGTATTGAATACGTAGGAACCCAATGCCTGCAAACTGATCTCATCAGCACCGCTCATGGTTTGGTACATGAAAGACGGACCAACGCTCAGTTTGTCGTTGATTTTGATATTGAACAAACCGGTCACAACAGAGCGACGTGCAATCTCGTCAGAGCTGGTAGAACCACCGGTGCTGGTGCCACCGCCGCCGCCGGTCGTCACCAAACCATACTTGCCATTACCAATATGATACATGGCGTAGCCAATGCTCATGTCCATTCTATTATTCAGTTTGGCGCGCAGGGTTACGCCACCATCAATGTCACTCCAGTCAGATTTGGCCTCCGTTGTATTCAAAAAATCAACCTGAGCGGTTGGGTTATAGTCTCCACTTGGCGTTGGATTTAAAAAACCCTCTTCAAGCCGGATGCCATCCGGATTCAAACGACGACCTGCCTGACCGTATTGGGCTCCAATAGTAAGGTATGCGTTCCCTTTTTTATCAAGCGCTAAATGATAAGATGCGCCAAGCTTGGCAGCAGTATGGGTTAGTCCCAGTACACCAGCTTTGTCGGAGAAAAATACCAGACCAACACCAACCCAGTCGCGTTTGCGAAAGCCGGTGATGATGGGAGCATCCACCCAAAGAGAAGGCGTTTTGTACTGGCCTTTGCTGCCAATCACGCTGGCCCATTGACCACGGTAAATTCCACCAATTCGCACAGTGCCCTCAAACGCGCCTATATTGGCAGGGTTGAGTGTCATGGGCGACATGTTGTATTGTGAAAAGTGGATGTCCTGAGCGTTCAGGCTGGTGAGGCACCATAAGGCCGCAAGAAGGAAAAGTAGTTTTCTAACGTGCATAATCGTTGATATTGGACTGATTGACATTGGATTTTAGACAGTATTGACTCAAAAAGG
>JAEUUS010000137.1 GCA_016787545.1 Saprospiraceae bacterium | reverse complement strand
TTTCCGGAAACATTCAACAGAACCTCCGGATTGGGGAAAACAGTTACCAAAACAGCGTTGGATATCTCCGACATACAATTGGCAGAGATGGCCTGCACATAATAAGAGCCTGTCGTCAATGCGGTAAACGTGCCATTAGGGGAGCCTAATAAAGGTGCTCCATTGAAAAACCAGAGATATCCGGTTCCTTCAGAAGGTTCCGGAAGGTTAAAGCTGATGGGCTGCCCCACACAAACAGATGTATCAATGGCATTGATAGCTGGTGTAGCAGGGGTACCGTTGGCGATCTCAAAGGTGTCCCGACGAACACAATTATTCCCGTCTTTGACTTCAACGGAGTAAATACCTGGCCCCAATCCGGTCAAATGCTGGGTAGTTGCGCCAGTAGACCACAAGTAAGAGGCTGTTCCGGAAGCTCCTGTGGTTTGCAGGGTAATTTCCCCATCTGTTTCATCGGCACAAATTTCTGAAGTAGCCACGCCGGAGATGCCAAATCCGGAACATAATTCCCGGATTTTTTGCACCCGGCCACTTGCCAGTAGCGTCACATAAAGTTCTCCATGCCTGTCTTCCCCAAACGAACTGAATTCATAACCGCCAAATGTTCCCAGGACATTGGTAGAAAAGCTGCCATCCGCATTTTTGCGCGTATACCACCATCGCCCGCTGCAATAATCGGCAAACAAATAACAACCGTACAGATCAGGGAACTGGGTGCCACGATAAATAAAACCGCCGGTGACAGAACAGCCGTTGCTGCCTGAATGGCTATATTCAAAAAACGGGCTTACATAGGCATCGGCGGAGAGGCACCCCGTGGTGTTGAAGGTATGCAAGCCCTCATAACAGCGCCAGCCATAGTTTTTACCACCATCGCCGGCAGCTTCAAAATCAACTTCCTCCCAAAGATTTTGTCCAACATCTCCTATCCACATATCGCCGGTCAGACGGTCAAAGGAAAAACGCCAGGGATTTCGCCAACCAATGGACCAGATTTCAGGCAAGTAATCCGGATTACCTGCATAGGGGTTGTTGGCAGGCACAGTATAGGGTTCAGAAACTGAGCTGTTGTTGACGTCAATGCGGAGGATTTTCCCCAGCCAGTTAAGTTTGTTCTGGGCGTAGTTTTGAGGATCATTGGCGCCCCCGCCATCTCCTAATCCAATGTATAAATAACCATCAGGACCAAATTTCAGGCATCCACCGTTGTGGTTCCAGTTAGGTTGATCCTGTTCAAGGATGGTTAGTTCGGAATTGGGATCAGCTTCGTTGGGATTGCCGGGTTTAACAGAAAACCTGGAAACACGGGTGTCACCACCATTGTTTTTGGTGTAATTAACGAAAAAATATCCGTTTTCGGCATAATTTGGGTGGAAGGCCAGACCAAGCAAACCTTGTTCGTTTTGGCCGGAATTTACCCTTGGATCTATATTCAGGAAAGTATCCAGTTTATTGCCCAGACTGTCGAGCACCCAGATAACCCCATCACGTTCTACCACAAACAGACGACTGTCGCCGCAATGTGTAATATCAAGCGGCAGGTCGAATCCGGAAGCAAAATTAACCAGTTGAATTTTGGGTTGGGCGTAAAGAAAAAGCGGAAAAGAGGCGAGCAGATAAAGAAATGTTTTTTTCATGGGAGCACCATTGCTTGGGATGAACAAAAGAGGTGAAAAGGATTAGGAACAGGGTAGGGTAATGGTTAAAACAGCAACAAACTGTATTTCAAGACATAGCCGGTTTGTCGTCGGCAGCAAATCGTATTAGTTCTTCTACGAATTGTCGATGATTTGCTAGTCGGGGCACTTTATTTTGATTGCCGAACTTGCCACGGGCACGCATCCAGCGTATAAATGTACCTTTAGGCACTGGGTTAATGCG
>JAEUUS010000134.1 GCA_016787545.1 Saprospiraceae bacterium | reverse complement strand
GTGACATTTCCTTTTAATGTTACTTCTTTCCCTTCCACAGTAAGTAGCACCAGGTAATACACGTATACACCTGGTGCTACGGCTTGTCCACGAAACGTTCCATCCCAACCCAAACTCGGGTCGTTGGGGGGGAATTCGCGTTTGTCAAACAAAAGCTCTCCCCAGCGATCATACAATTGCATCACTTTTATTTCCTGTAAATCAGCAGCGCCAAAAACTGTGAATTGGGGGTTTCGCTCGCTACCTGGTTGGAAAACATTGGGCACATAAATAGCATCCCTTCGAACAAAAACCCGGATGGTATCGCTTGCCGTGCACCCGTTTGGATCTTCAATTTCAAGTTGAAAGAGGGTTGTTTCCTGCAATTCCACCGTTTCCTGCAGAGCAGCCGGCAATGAAAAATATGTCGGTGGCGACCACTGAATCAGACTCAAAACTGCCCCTGCTGGCACTACATCTGCCTGTAACACTACCTCATCTCCCTGATCCACGCGTTTTTCTGAAGCCATTAAGTTCAAGGTTAATGGTTCTGGTTCCGAAAATAGAAGTGGCGTACTTTGCCAGTTGCAACCATTGGCGTCCAATACCTCCACCACATACGAACCTTCACCCAATCCATCAAAACTGGAGTCGGTACTGAATGTCTGACCATCCAGAGCATATGTATAAGGTGCACTGCCACCTGTAACCGTAACAACCTGGATAACGCCATCTTCCCGGCCAAAACAGGATATACCCTCCAGCTCAATAGCAACAGCCGAAATACGTTCTGCAGTGGTAACCTGAACGGTGTCGGTTTGAATACAGCCGTTTTCCAGATTCGTAACGCTTAGGATATAGGTGCCGGCTGTTTCGGCAAATGCCTGGTAAGCCATGCTGTCCCAAACAACTTGTCCATTGCTCTCCTGTGTCCAGTGCGCCATAAAAGCGGCACCGATACTTGACCCTGAACCATCCAGCAGAACTGCCGTTTGGTTACAGGGGATAAACAGATCGTTCTCGGCAGCAAGCGCAACAGGCTCCTGGGTATCTGTTTCAATATCAACAAGTTGCACTATTTCACAACCAAATTCATTGGTTGCAGTTACGCTATATTGTCCGGCCACGCCGAGTGTTTGTCCGGCGCCTTGCAACTGCATTCCATCAGGTGTTTGCCATTGAAATACCCAATTGGAAGGCGCAGGATCGGGTGTTACATTTACCGATGTTTTAACACAGGTAAGTGTGTCTCCCGGGAGCAAAAATTGCGGTAAAATGGTTACAGCTATAATCGCCGCACTCTGAGTGAACAGACACCCGTTGACGTCCGTTACGGTTACTTCCCAGGGCCCCTCGGCCAAATTTAACCGATTCACAGCAGTAGATCCATCAGACCACAGGTAGGTATAAGGAGCAGTGCCCCCACTTGTGGTTACCTGGATAGCTCCGGTAGATTGTCCGCAAGTGTCGGCCTGTGTGCCCAGTACAGCGTTCAGCACAGCCGGACTCGTTACGGTAAAATCAGCCACCGAGGTACAGGCATTCGCATCGGTGATCGTCAATTGGTAATTTCCTGCCTGTAAGCTGATCAAACTGTCAGTCCCTTGACCGGTTGACCAGTTGAATTGATATGGCAATACACCTCCACTGGCCGAGACAACGATGGATCCGTCGTTATTCCCAAAACAACTGGCAGGGGTTACCGTACTGGCTGCCAACAGGGGTGAACCTCCGGGTAAAATGGTATAGGTTGCTGAACTGCTGCAGCCATTGGCGTCTGTAGTGGTCAGAGTGTAGTTGCCAGGCAGGACTGCGCTCAATGCGGATGTGGTTTGCCCATCATTCCATAAATAGGTAAATGGTGAAACACCTCCTTGAGGGGTCACCGCGATATTGCCGGAATTGGTGGCGCAGGTACTGGAATCTATAACACCAACCAAAGAAAGCAATGGCGGTTCGGTGACGGTAAACTGCAGGGTTGTCAGGCAGCCGTTGGCGTCTGTTGCCGTTAAAGTATAATCACCTGCCGGAAGATTCGTCAACAGGTCGGAAATGCCGCCTGTAGACCATTGGAATTGGTAAGGTGAAACGCCACCGGTGACTTCTACCGTTATCTGGCCATTGCTTTCTCCTGTACAATTTACCGGTATTACTTCACTATTCGATAAAACCGGCGCGCCTCCCGGATCCAGGGTAAAGGATTGCGCCATACTGCAACCGTTTTCATCAGAAATGGTCACAGTATAGGTTCCAGGAGTGAGGCCATTGACCACCGGAGTAACCTGCCCGTTGTTCCAGGAATAAGCAAAAGGGGCGCTTCCTCCAGTCACGGTAATTGAAATATCGCCGGTAGTGCTGGTACAGGAAGTTGAATCAATATCGGCAAAAATGGTAATGGCATTGGGTTCCGTGATCAGAAACTGTGCAGTAGTGGAACACCCATTGGCATCTGTGCTTGTCAGCGCGTAAATACCAGCCGATAAATTGCTTAATGTTTCGGTGCCGGGCCCTGTAGACCATTGGAAAAAGTATGGCGCCTGACCAAGGGTAACACTGACAGAAATTTCTCCGGAATTTTCACCAAAACAGTGCACCGGAATCAGGATGGAATCGCTGATTACAGGCGCGCCACCTGCCTGAATATCAAATACTTGTGCAACTTCACATCCATTTCCGTCTGAAAGTGTCACGCTGTAAGCACCGGGATTTATATCCAGTAAAGTTGGAGTGTTTTGTCCTCCGGCCCAGGTAAATCCATAGGGTGGCGTGCCGCCCTGAGCGGTTAGAAATATATCAGCTGTGGCACTTGTACAGGATGTGCCATCAATGGTTGATTGGAGAGTCAAATCTGGTGGTTCACTGAGTTGATAACTGTTTGTCGCCGTACAACCTTCGGCATCGGTTACCGTCAGCGTATAATTGCCGGCAGGAACACCAGATAATATATCGGTATTTTGACCACCTGACCAGGCAAATTGATAGGGCGCTGTGCCTGAATCCAGACTGGTTACAATACTGCCGGTTTGAGCCCCGAAACACAAAACATGGGTCAACACGGCTGGCCCTAATACTACCGGTATACTACCCGCAACCAGATAGGTTTCACTTTGAGTACAACCTGCATTATCTGTTACTGTGACAGAATACGCAGACGCAACAAGTCCGGACAAGCTGGCATCTGTTTGTCCGCCTGACCATTCAATTTGATATGGCAATGAACTGGTTATCAATATATTGATTGAGCCGTCGGCATCCCCGCAATGCGTTTCAACTACCTGCCCGTTTATTTGGGGAAGCGGCAACAACGCTATGGAAATAGTATCCCGTTCCATGCAGGCGCCGCTTTGGGCTGCAACTTCAAGTGTTATATCCGCAGAAGGAACAAAAGTGAAAACAGGACATCCGGCACAAACTGCGGCGCCCAAACTGTTCCAGTTAACCTGATCAAAACCGGCAACTACAAGGCTTACCTCGTTTCCTGAACAAATGGATACATCCGGCCCCAATGCCAAGGTTGGTGTTGGAATAGCCAATAATTGAAGGGTGTCTGTAAATAAATTACCACAAATGTCCCATGCCTCCACCCAGTAAGTGCCAATGCCTTGTGCGGTAAAACTGGCATTCTGTGAGCCATCCTGCCAGCGGTATCGACTAAAGCCAGGGGTAGCGTTCAGCACCACATTGGCGTCTTTGCAGATGGATTGATCCGGCCCCAAATCCAATACAGGAGTGGTGTAAGAAACCTGAAAAGAAAACAGGTTATCCAGGTAATCACATTCCATCAGGGTGGTGCTGGGAAAATCAGTGGCCAGGTCGATTGGTCCGGCAATAGAGCCATTGTCATTGACGATGCCGTACAAAGTGCCATTGGGCGGTAGTGGCAAAGAAATTTGCCAAAAGTTACAGGAATCCTTGGCAATGGTTGATGGATAAGTGTATGGTGATCCATACAATATTGCCCCGGGCGTTGTGGGATCACCTTCATACCATCGCAGAGACAAACCCGGGGGTGAAGAGGTGCTTCCGCTGTTACAGATGCGGAGTCTGACCCTGAGGGAATCCAGATCACAATAAAAAGTATCTACACTGCTGCCTAAATCGGCCAGCGGGATAAAAGCGGGGCCATTGATTGGTCCACGTTGAGCCAGTGCCATATTCAAAGGGCGTTTGCCGCTACCTGGAGCCGGAAATTCCAGCCAGTTCGGTTGTTGTTGGACCGGAACACTTAGGTCGTCGTTTATATTGACAATATTGTAATTGAACTGATTCCAGAGGTTTCGGCAGGGCGACCAGGGGATTCCGCCAGATTTAAGTATTTGTACCGTTATGGGAAAACTGCTGGTGTCGTTGTCTTTTCCTCCTGCAACAACTATTTCTGCTTGACCGTCATTGTTCACATCGGCAATTATGGGAATTTCGTATAAAGATTGTGTGATCTGAGTACTCAAGGTAAAAGTGGCCCAGTTCCGGTTGGCATCCACACCTGGTGGAAAAGGCAAATGTCCACCGTAAAGGATCCGGATTTCTTCATTATCCTCAAAAACGATTTCAGAGAAACCATCTCCATTAAAATCAAAGGCAGTTGGAGACGTTTCGGTGAGTAAATCCGGACCGATACTTGTGAACCACCAGGCCTGCAAATCCGGGAAATTGGTGGCATGAAGATTGAAACAATAAAGGTTGTTCTCCGCATACATCACTACTTCCGGAAAGTCTTTGGCAAGCCCTCTTTTGGTGTCATCAAAAACATTGGCAATCATAGGCATACAATACAAAAAGCCCGTAACTGCATCTGAAACAGGGGTAGGCATAAACTTAACCAAGCCGTTCTTATTCCAAACATAAATACCTAACCCTGGAGGTTCAAGTCCTACCTTCCCTCTGCCAATGACCACAATATCAGGCGTGCCATCAATATCCATATCCGCAATGGCAGTATAACCATCTACAAATTCATCCGGCGATTCCATGAAATTCAAATCACGCTGAATTTTTAACTGAAAGCCGTCGCCGTCCGTGGTGTCCAGATCAACTGAATAAATAACCGGTCCTGCTGCCAACTCCAGTCCGTTGCAATCCGGATCGCCGTTACAATCGGCAATCGTCAACAGATCGGCCACTGCGGGTGATTTGGTATGTTTACTAAAATTTGCCGGAAGCGTATTGTAGATATATCCTTCAGGATTGGCGCCACCGTCTATGACCTTGCGCAGGCTTGGGCTTGTGGGCCCGGTAAAGTCAAAAATGAATATTTCATTGCCAATTAAAACCTCAGACATGCCGTCGCCGTCAAAATCTGCCAGCATTGGTCCACTACCGCTTATTTCCGGCTTTTGAACAGAGGACAGCCAAAAAGTCATGGCTGGCACATTGCCCGGCGTAAAATTTCGGTATACCATAATATTGGACTCTACATCCACTATAATCAACTCCGGCTTCCCATCTCTATCTATATCACCTATTACCGGTGGGGGAGAGTTATCATGCAAGGTTGGCATAAACATCGTGTCAGGCGCATGAGCATTAGCGCCATTACCGGCATAAAACAGCAGTCCACTATTCTCAGGATCATCCCATGTGCTGCTAAATGGAACCACAATTTCAGGCATACTATCGGTTTGTGGGTTCAAATTGCCCACAACCATAACACCTAAAGGAGAATAAGGCAATGGATCGGATTTCCAGGCCAAACCCACTGTAACTCCGGTGTTGGGTGGAATAGGCGTAAAACAGGTGGGTGGAATATCGCACTGACAATCCACATCATAACAATCTATGTAGCCATCTCCATCATCGTCAAGGCCATTCATACAATCTTCCGGGGGCAGGTTTTGTGCTGCAGCAGAAGCGATAAGCATGAACAGGTGAAAAAGCAATAAGAGGCGACAGACAGCAATGTTTGGTATAAATACATGCATATGCCAGGTGTTTAAAGAGTAGTTTTTTATGTTTCAAAACAGCACACCCCTGCCGCCATCCGCCAGGAATGAAGCAAAACTGTTCAGTTGGATTATGCGTGCGAAAGGAAAAGGAGGGGTCAACCCGGTACAAGAATGCCGGTTTGTCAAGTACAAAATTAGTCTAATGAAGGAAATTTCAAAGTTTTTGCCCAGTTTTTCTGATAACTGTGTAAAAATACCTGCCTCTCCAAGTTACCATGTCCGTTAATTATGATTGACAACTACCGCAAAAACGCACCTCAGGAACTGATGAATGGTCACTGCAGTTGCCAATAAATGTTATCTTTGATACATGTTTTCCCTTTTACACAAAACCGTTGAACAGTTTATCCGACTGGACCCGCAGGAAAAAGCATTGTTTGAAAGCGCTTTTTCTTACAGGGAGATGCCAAAAAAATTCACCCTCGTGAAATACGGTCAAATTACCCGCGAACTGTATTTCATCAATAAGGGACTGCTCCGACTCTATTACGACAAAAACGGAGAGGAGATTACCGGTTATATTTTCCGGGAAGGACTCTTTGCCAGCAGTTTGGAAAGCCTGTTGCGACAATCGCCCAGCATCCAGTACCTCGAAACCCTGGAAAACTGCGAGCTCCTCGTGATGCGCTTGGATCAGCTGGAAGAATTATACCGCACCGTACCCAAAATCAACATCATGACCCGCAAAATTGCGGAACAGCGCTTCATCAACAGCCAGATGATTCTCTCCTCTTTCCTGCTGGATACCCCGGAGGAGCGCTATCAGAAATTTGTGGAACACCACAGCGATCTGCTACTGCGCGTGCCTCACCATATTATTGCCTCCTACCTGGGCATCACCCCCGTATCCATGAGCCGCATCCGTAAACGCCAATTACAAGGCGCAAAGCGGGGGGTAAGGCACAAAGCGTAACGCGAAGGCGCTAAGGCGCTAAGGCACAAAGACGCTAAGGCGCTAAGGCACAAAGACGCTAAGGCGCTAAGGCACAAAGATGCTAAGGCGCTAAGGCACAAAGACGCTAAGGCGCTAAGGTTAGGCCTACGGCCTAACCTTAGCCAGCATTGACGTCTGTCAATGCCACTTAGCGCCTTAGCGCCTTAGCGTCTTTGTGCCTTAGCGCCTTTGTGTTTTGGTGCCTTCGTGTTTCGTACCTTCGTGCCTTCCGCATTAGACTTAGTGCCTTCAGAACAAATGTATTTGCCGCCTTATCCAGATTATCCCACGCTGAATGGCGTACGGGTTCAGTTGCGACCGGTTACAACCGTTGATGCTGAAGCCTTGCTGGATATTTCCTTTTACGATGGCAAAAAAGCCGAAACAATTGCTGAAGCCGCCAACATGCTCGGTAAAATTCACCAGGACTACCTGCTCGGCGAAAGCATCCATTGGGGCATAACAGACCTGCAAACCGGCGAACTCACCGGCACCTGCGGCTATTACCGCGGTGGATTCGGGCAGGGCGCCGGAGAACTCGGCTGTATCCTGCTTCCACAACATCGCGGCAAAGGATATATGTCGGAAGCCATTGCGCTGGCTGCGCATTTTGGCAGGGAACAAATGGGATTGCAACGCGTTTTTGCCGTCACCACTCCCGATAATACCCCCGCCATCCGTTTGCTGGAAAAACTGGGCTTCCAAAAAACCTCCGAAACTGCAGAAGGGTATGTGATTTATGATTGGGGATAAAAGGCGCAAAGTGTAACGCGAAGGCACGAAGACGCGAAAGCACGAAGACGCGAAAGCACGAAGACGCGAAAGCACGAAGACGCGAAGGCACGAAGACACAAAGGCGCTAAGACGCAAAGGCGCTAAGACACGAAGGCACGAAGACGCGAAGGCGCTAGGGTCAGGCCTACGGCCTAACTTTCTCAGCATTGACATCTGTCAATGCCACTTAGCGTCTTAGCGTCTTTGTGCCTTCGCGTCTTTGTGCCTTCGTGTCATCGCGCCTTAGTGTCTTCGCGCCTTTGTGTTGCGCCTTCGTGCCTTCGCGTTACACTTTGTGCCTTACCCCCCGCGTTGCGCCTTCTTCACCAGTTTCCAGACTCCCGCGCCTGAGCCTGAGCGCAGGTGCAACGCGTACATACCCGCAGGAATTCCTTGCATACCCGACAAAGTGTTTTGACCAAGTTGCAAAGACATGCGATTATGCCAAACCACTCTACCTGAAATATCCAGAAGCCGCACATCTGTTTCACCCTCCAGAGCCTGATCAAGCATGATAACCAACTGATCCTCAAACGGGTTGGGCGAAATTTGAGCCTGCAAACGCGTTGCAGGTTCCTGAGCGCTCACCGAGTAACATACATTTTGGGTGATAATCGGACTGAAATAATCAGCTATTTTTTGCAGCCGAAGCACCGGGTTGGCGGTGTAGTGGTAAGAACCATTGTCGCCATACCTGATACAATCAAACAGCGCTATGGCCGGGTTGAAATCCGGGCATTGGTCGAAATCCACGGTATACTGCATTTGTGCGCCTGCAAAAGCCACTGATATAGCGCCACTTCCATAGGTATGTAAATAATTGGTGTGCCAGGGCGTAAAGCCCAGGTTGCAATAATTGGAAATGACAAAAAACGGGGTTCCAAGCCCAAAAGGTACTATGCCGTCGCAGGTTTGGTGGTAGAGGTACACCGCGGGCGTGTCTGGGCCCTGCAGCCAGTTATTGGCAGCGCCTTCGTAGGGCACTCCGCCAAACAGATTCACCACCCCGAGCACATTGGCATCGTAGCCGTTGAGGTTCAGGGTGCCGTCTACCGGACCCAGATCCGGTCGGTTCAGGGCAGGGCCGCTGGGTTGTATAATTTGTGTTACGCAGTTTAAAGAATAGCTATTGGTGAGGTTGGCGGCAGGTGTAGGC
>JAEUUS010000218.1 GCA_016787545.1 Saprospiraceae bacterium | reverse complement strand
TCAAACTGGAATGAGCTGGTTACATCTTGTTCGGCAACGGTTACCTCTACAGATTGCCAGTTCCCTACTAATTGGTCTTTGAAGGATTTTTCTTTTTTGCAGGCGCCGAAGGCGAGGGCCAGCATCAGGTAGGCAGCAAGGTTCAAAACTGCGTTTTTCATGATCAGGAAAGATTGATAAAGTGAAATGATTTAGGCTGTTGAAGGCCCGTTTGAAATCGGTTTACATATAAATGTTCCAGCGCAGTAAAATATTCCCATTCGGGTTCTGGTTTAACGCAATCCTAAGAAACTCTATTAAGACTTCGTTTAGAAATGCCTTGTATGCATTAATTTTGTCATATTTTAATTTTTAAACTGGAATAATTCTTGTCTGATGTAACTTCGCTTGCTGAATTGCGTCGAAAAGCCATCAGCAACTAATCCGTAAGCGCTCTCGGTGGATCGTTTTACATTCACCCAACCTTTTCCAATTACTATGCAAAAAAATTACGCTGTTTTGGTAGCCATCCTTTTCATGGCCCATACTGCATTCGCACAATTAAAGTATCTGCACCTAAATGTCAGTGCAAATGGAGGGTACTCTGAATTGTTGCATAAAACAGATTTTCGCGGCAAAGAGCCGGTTTATGACTTGTATAACGTGATTGCAAAATCACATGGAGGCCAGGAGGAGTTTACCTGGGAGGATTTCCTGGAGACATACAAAATAAATGACCGGTTTGGGCAGCCCCGAATGGGCTTTTCTGCCCTTTTAACCTACAGGGATTGGCCCATTAAATTGCTTGGAGAGGCGATGACTTCACCTTCTTCTTATACAAGAGCCTCCTATGCTGCTACGATGGGTTTGGGTAAGGATTTCTATTTTTCAGATAGTTCCTGGTATTTTTCCTTCCTCACGGGCTATAAATTAGTAATCAAGGACTTTGGTTTTGGCGCCAATACCTTTATTAATAGTGTGGGAGATGATCAAACCCGGGAGGATCTTTCTTCGTTTTTTGCCCCGGTGGAGCCGCTCGGCCGACCATCCGGTGATTTATTTGCTTTACGTGTTGGAATAGCAAAGACCCTGGATTGGTACTATCGATGGAGTGTGGGTGTTGAGGCATTTTATGAACTAGACCTCACGGATAAAATTGTACGGAGTTCGCGTATGACCAACTACGGGGCACAGGTTTACGTTCGATGTAAAATAATGGGAAAAAATGTAGAGCCTAACCGTTACTACCCTAATCCGGGAGGCGGAAGGAAGCATTGATCAGGCTTCTTTTTGAGGCAATTTCATGTCCAGTAATTCAAGTTTTTCCACTATCGTTTTGGCCATGAAATAATCGCGATACCAGCGATTATCTACCGGGCAAATGTGCCACGGTGTGGTGCTGTTATTGATGGCGTATTCATAAGCCTCCATGTATTTGTCCCAAAGTTTGCGTTCTTCCCAGTCGCCGTCATTGTGTTTCCAGTACTTGGCCGGGTCATCTAATCTTTCCTGCAATTGGATCCCTTGTTCTTCATGGGAAATATGCATGTAGAATTTGAAAATCAAGGTGTTATTGTCAAACTGGATTAAATCCTCGAATGCATTTATGGCAGCCATTCGTTTTTCTACCCTTTCCATGTCAATCCAGTTATGTACCCGCTGGATGAGGATGTCTTCGTAGTGACTTCGGTTGAAAATGGTGGTCATGCCTTTTTGCGGAACCCATTTGTGTACCCGCCAAAGGAAGTCGTGCCCAAATTCCTCTTCTGTTGGTTTTTTATAGCTCACCAGATCCAGACCAGCAATGGTACATTGATGAAAAACATTTCGGACGGCGCCATCCTTGCCGCTTCCATCCATTCCCTGGAGAATGATTAACATGGAATATTTCCCCTGGGCATACATCAGGTTATGTAGCTCTCCGAGTCTGGCTACCAGTTTTTCCGTTTTCTTTTTAATGTCCTTTTTATTGAGGCCTTCAGGCGCTGACGTAGCGATTTTGGAGAGCTTGATCATACGGAAATGTAATTATGGAGGTTAAAAACCGGACTCTTGCATCATAGCAATGGATGCTTCCACCAGGTCTTCGATTTGTGGCTTGGAATGGTAGTCTCCATCCTGGCCGTAAGCAGGACGGTGGGGTTTAGCATAGAGCGAAACAGGTTTGGCATCCAACCAGCGATACCCACCTTGTTTTTCCAGAACCTGTTGCATCATATAAGCTGAGGCGCCACCTTCAAAATCTTCATCCAGAAATATAACCCTATTGGTCTTTTTCAGGCTTTCCAAACAAGTGTATGAAAGGTCAAAGGGAAGCAGGGTCTGTACATCTATGATTTCCAGGGATATACCTAATTTTTGTAGGGTTTCCGCAGCTCCTGAGGCCACCTGTACGCTTGCCCCATAGGTAATGACCGAGATGTCTGAACCGGAGCGCAGGATTTCCGGCTCACCCAGCGGTACCGTAAAAGTTCCGATATTTTCTGGCAGTAATTCCTTAAACCGGTAACCGTTTAGCATTTCTACTACGATGGCCGGGTCGTCGCCTTGTAACAAGGTATTGTACATGCCTGCGGCCTGTGTCATATTGCGGGGCACACAAACATGCATGCCACGAAGAGATCCCAGCATCATTCCCATAGGTGAACCGGAGTGCCATACGCCAACCAATCGATGGCCGCGGGTTCGGATGATGGCGGGTGCAATTTGTTGGTTATTGGATCGCCAACGCAGGGTGCAAAGGTCGTCTGATAAAGGAGAGAGGCCATACAATAAATAATCCAGATACTGAATCTCCGCAATTGGACGGAACCCACGCATGGCTAACCCGATGGCTTGTCCCATGATAGTCCACTCGCGAATACCTGTGTCAAACACCCGCTCTATGCCATATTTTTGTTGCATTCCGCGCATCCCCTGGTTTACATCACCAATATGACCTACGTCTTCTCCAAAAACCATTAGATTAGGTTTCTTGGAGAAATTGGCATCGAAACAGGCATTCAGTATTTCGTAACCATCTTTCAACGGGGCATCAGCAGCATAATTGGCCTTTTCAATGGTCACATTTAAAGGCGATTGGGCGTTATGGCTGAGCAAATGATCCGAATAAATGGAATTCCCTTCCGTACGTTCGCGCTGAATAAATTGATATAAATCAGTAATTGCAGAGTGGTTATGTTTGGCATGAGCCACCATGGCTTTCCGGGCAATCTCCAGCAATTCAAAACGAAGCAGGTCTCTTTTTTGAGTTAGCTCTTCTGCGAAGGTGGTGTCGGAAAGTTGATGAAGAATGAGGGAAAGTTCATTCTTGAGTTGAGCAACTTTGTCATGGTAAGCCTTAAATGCCCGCTGAGCAGCTTCGGTGGCCTCCTTCTTGGCTTCTTTTTGGATGTTTTCCAATTCCTGGGAATCGGCCAAACCACTTGCAATGATCCATTCCGCCATTTTGCGATTACAATCGAAGTTTTCTTCAAATTGCATGCGCTCGGGACTTTTATACCTGCGGTGGTCGCCGCTGGTTGAGTGTCCTAGTTGTTGGGTTACTTCCTGGATATGAAAAAGGGCCGGGCGATGAGAGACGCGCATTTCTGCAATACCCTCTTCATATAACTGTCTTAATCCAGGATAGTCCCAGGCTTTTCCTTTATGGATTTGAATGCCGTTGGTACCTTCATCAGCTACAAATCCGGCCAAAACTTCACTGATGCTTTCTTTGGTGGTTTGATATTTTTTAGGGACAGAAATTCCATAACCATCGTCCCAAACACTAACTGCTAAAGGGGCCTGAACTACACCAGCAGCATTGATGGTTTCCCAAAAGGCGCCTTCAGAAGTAGAGGCATCTCCAATGGTGACAAAAGCTACTTCGTTGCCGTTATCGCTGAGATGACCGCAGAGCTCGGGCATTTCGCGAAATTTTTTGCTGGCGAATGCCAATCCTAAGCCCCGGGCCATTTGGCCGCCTGTAGGCGCAATGTCTGAACTAATGTTAAACCTGTTTTTCAGATCCAAAAACTGTCCATTTGCATCCACAAAAGGCGTAGCAAAATGGCAATTCATTTGTCGGCCACCAGAGAATGGGTCGTTATATGGATCACCGTAAAGTTGTGCAAAAAAGGCGTCAAGGGTAGACAAGCCCAAGGCAAACATCAGGGTTTGATCACGATAATAACCTGAACGGAAATCACCTTTTTTCCAGGCACGGGCCATAGCCACCTGTGCAACTTCTTTTCCGTCGCCAATAATCCCGAAGTTAGCTTTTCCAGTGAGCACTTCTTTGCGGGCAATGATACTGGCTTCCCGACTAATGCAGCAGATACGATAATCTGCCAGGACTTCATTTCGATCGAATGTGGTGGCGGAATTTTTGGCGCGCTTGGTACCGGGCATCGAAGTCATATTTGCTGGTTGTGAGGGCAATGGCTTGAATGAAGCGACTTGTATTTAGGTGATACAAATCGGAATATATTCTGAAAAGGAGGGCAAAAATACAAAAAGTAAAGCTATCCAAAGGACGCAGATTGCCGATTGGATGAGGAATTATTGTAAATTTTCTTTTGGCATAGTTATAACATCCTGAAATGGACTAATTTTGCCCCCTTGAATCAGTAACCCTGATCTTTCATAAAACACTCAAAACTTACCTCATCATGTCGAACGACCTTAAAGTGCGCTACAGCGACGAGGAATTGCAGGAGTTTAAAGCGATTGTTGAAGAAAAGCTTGCCCAGGCGCAGGACGAGCTTCGTACAACGGAACAGCAAATTGCAGACCTCAATGAGAACGGATTCAATCAGCAGGGAGGAGATTGGTACGACGACAGTACGGCACACACGGATCTTGAAATGTTACAGCGCATGTTGACTCGTCAGCAGCGGTTTGTTCAGGATTTGAAAAATGCTTTATTGCGGATTCACAACAAAACATACGGAATTTGTATCATCACTGGCGAGTTGATCAGCAAAGAACGTTTGCGTTTGGTGCCGCACGCTACCAAAAGTATTGACGGCAAAGCAATGGCAAATGCATCAAACCGACCCGCGCCTGGAGGCTCCACCGAAGGTTTTGATGGTGATGGCGAGGATAGGCCCAGTGGGAAGCCGATTGGTGATAAAGTGCGGTTGACCAATGGGAAGCGTCCTGCTCATGCCAGTGGAGATGACTGGGAAATTGACAATGAGACGATGGAAGATGCAGGATATACTCGAAGGAAGTCTGAAGACGACGATGAGTAAGCATCTGATACCAAATAAAAAAGCGGCTTTCGGAATATCCGGGAGCCGCTTTTTTAATGTTTAAAAAAAGCAATTACTGCGGAGCAGATTGAAGTGGAATTTCCGTTGGTGCATCTGCAGGACTGCCGGTACCAACGGATAGTACTGCTACCACACAAAGTACAATAAGTGCACCAGCAAGAACCCAGGTTGCTTTTTCAATGAAATCGGTGGATCGAGCGGCGCCAAACAACTGTTGTGCCGAACCGCCAAGACTGGCATCCAATCCGCCGCCTTTAGGATTTTGAATCAACACTGCCGTGATCAGTAACACACTCACCAATGCAATGAAAACTGTAAGAATGGAAAGCATAATATCGCCTATTTTTTAAGTTTGTCAATTTCGGCCGCAAAGTACGGGCTTTTTTCTGGAAACAACAAAGCTAATCGGGCATACATCTGGACAGCTTTATCCCGGTAACCTTGTTTGGCGTACAATTTGGCCAATGTTTCAGAAACCACGTCCTGATTTTCTGTTACGCTTTTTTCTGCCAATTGTTGTGCAATTCCCTGGTTTTTAGGGCTTTCTTCCTCTAATTCTGGCGTTTCCGGCCCAGTCTGGACTGCTATCGGGGCGATGGTTGGGGCCACGGTTAGAGTGGCTTTTTTCCTTTCGGATTTTTTCAGGGCCGGTGGTTGAAATGCCGAAATCCAGGAAGAAAATTCCTGATAAACGAGCACTGGCGCTGGTTCTGGTTCCAAGACTGGTTCAGGCGCTGGCTCTGGTTCCGGAACAGGTGCAGGCATTGGCTCTGCGCGCGGCGTAGCCAGAGGGATAGGAGCTGCAGTGGCTACTTGTTCCTCTCCTTTTTCTTCTCTAACGATTGGCGAGAGTGCTTCTAGTTCCCGTTTGACCGTTTCAATAGGCTTCAACTCCAGTACTTCTTCCGGGGCAAGGATTTGCTGTGGGGCAACCATCTGAGGCGCAGCCAACATAAATAACCTGGTTCGATCAAGACTGTAGGCTGCTGCTGTAGCCAGGTTGCGATGTGTTTCCGGGTGGTCCACCTGGCCGGCTTTTATGGCCAGCAGACATCGCAAATTATGCGCATACGGATAAGCCAGCGCGAGGGTTTTCAGTTCCTCGTACGTTATCCTCCGAAGGAGTTCCGGATCTTCAACCAGTTGAAAAAAACGTTCTTGAGTCAAGGTGTATTCGGATTCGTCCGGCGCTTGTTACCAATCATTAAATGCCGCATTAAAAATGTCTTCCAGAATTTGGGGGTATATTGTTGTTGTAAGCAATTGATCCTGTACGGTCAGCAATTCCTGTGAGTTGTCGAATTCAGCGAAATGGCGAAAAGACCGGGCAGATGGCCAGCTTTTTTTATTGTCTTTATTGTGGATAAACTGCACACTAACAGCTACTTCCAAACGGTTTAAGGCTACCTGTTCGCCAGGTTTTGGCGCCACAGGAACCACCCTGAAATCTGTCACTTTACCACTAAATTCCACATCAGCTTCTGTATTTTTCAGATTTAACCGGCTTTCCAACCTGATTTTATCTTTGAGTCGTTCCGTGAATTCAAGCGGAAGGGTAGGGGGAGCCGAGGCAGCTTGTCCTTCAAAATTTTGTACAAAAAAAGTATTCACATCCGGGTCAATGGAAATGCCCTTGAAGGAATAACAACATCCTGAAAACAGCCAACATAACATCATGGCCAATGGCAAACTCGTTTTCATGTGCATCTTTTTTGTTCCATGTTCAAAGATAACCATCAGGCGTATACCGCTGCAAAAAATTTTTCCAGCTTCCAGGGATCCAATTTTCCCTCAGTTCTAACACCACTGCAAAGATCCAGACCAAATGGTTGTACAGCGTCAATGGCTGCCCGTACATTTTCCGGTTTTAACCCGCCTGCCAGAAAAACAGGGACCGGGGATTGTTCCACAATTTTTCGGCTGATATTCCAATTATGGGTTCTTCCGGTACCACCCAGTTCTTTAACGCCCAGATTGGGGTTTCCGCTGTCCAACAATATAAAATCCACCCATTCTGCTGCCTTAAGCGCCTCTTCCACCCCATCTTCCCCCAAAATGTGAATCACCTGCACCAGTTTTATGGCAGGTAAGGCCGATTTTATTTCCTGATAAGTGCCTGACTGTAATGTATCTACAATTTGTATAGTGTTGGTGTTCACCCTTTTATGGTGCTGAATAATTTCCGCTGCACTTGTTTCACTCGTAAGCAAAAAGGTGGCAATATCCGGTGGTGTGGCTGCCGCTATTTGTGCAATTAACGCATCGGAAATGATACCCGGGCCACTCGGCATGGCGCCCACTAACCCCAATGCAGCAGCACCGGCAGCTACTGCCTGCCCGGCTTCTTCTTTACTGCTGATGCAACAGATCTTGACTTTCAAAGTGTGTGTAAGTGTATTATTCCCACTCAATGGTGGCAGGTGGTTTGGTGGAAATATCGTACACCACCCGGTTGATTCCTTTGACGTTGTTGATGATTTCGCTGCTGACTTCAGCCAGAAATTCGTGTGGAAGGCGACTCCATTCTGCGGTCATACCGTCGGTGGAGCTAACTGCCCGAAGGGCAATGGTCTTTTCGTAGGTGCGCTCATCGCCCATTACGCCAACGGATTGAATGGGTAACAGAATGGTACCAGCCTGCCAAACTTCGTCGTACAAACCATGTTCGCGCAGCTTTCCGATGTAAATAGCATCGGCTTCCTGCAGGATTGCCACTTTTTCAGGAGTAATATCACCCAGAATACGAATACCCAGGCCCGGACCCGGGAACGGGTGTCTGTTCAGGATATTAGGAGATACCTGGAGTTCTTTTCCTACCCTGCGCACTTCGTCTTTAAACAATGAACGAAGTGGCTCGACGATTTTCAGTTTGAGTTTTTCAGGTAAGCCCCCCACATTGTGGTGGCTTTTTATGGTAACAGATGGACCGTGCACACTCACCGATTCAATGACATCAGGGTAAATGGTGCCCTGGCCGAGCCATTGAAAATCTGGATGCGCCTCGCTTTCTTCTTCAAAAATATCAATAAACAGCTTGCCAATGATTTTCCGCTTTTGCTCGGGGTCGCTTACACCGGCAAGGGCTGTATAGAACCGCTCTCTGGCATCCACTCCTTCAATATTCAATCCCATCCCTTTATAGGAATCCAATACCTCCTGAAATTCATTTTTTCGCAACAAACCGTTGTCTACAAAAAAACAAAAAAGCCGATCTCCGATTGCCCGGTGCAATAAAGTGGCTGCAACCGTACTATCAACACCTCCGGAAAGCGCCATGATTACCTTTTCATGGCCAATCTTATGACGCAATTCTGCAATCGTTTCATCCACAAAGTGCTGCGCTGTCCAGTCGCCGGTACAACCACAAATATCGTACACGAAATTTTTGAGGATTTCAAAACCTTCCAGACTATGGTACACTTCCGGGTGGAACTGAATGCCGTAAACCGGAGTGGCAAACTTTCCTTCTACAGAGCGGAAAGCCGCATAAGGAATGGTATCAGAGTTGCCCAGCACTTCAAATCCTTCCGGCATCCGAACTATGGTGTCTGAGTGACTCATCCATACCTGGGAACGTTTGGAAATACCTTGAAAAAACGGATCGTTGGAGGCGTGGTGCTGGAGCATCACTTTACCGTATTCCCGTTTGGAGGATTGTGCCACTTCCCCGCCAAAGAAATCTGCTGTCAACTGTGCGCCATAACAAATGCCGAGCATAGGCTTTTTGCCCGCAATCTGATTCAGATCCACACGAAGGGCATTTTCCCAACGAACAGAGAATGGGCTGCCTGAAAGGATAACGCCCATGATGTCATCTGTCAGCTCAGGCATTTTGTTGTAGGGCACAATCTCACAATACACATTCATTTCACGCACACGTCGGGCGATTAGCTGCGTATATTGAGATCCAAAATCGAGAATAAGGATTTTTTGCATACTTATTGGGTGAGGCGATGGGGGTTCGCGGAAGAAGGCGCAAAGTTACGCAAATCCCTTGATCAGGCACGCATATGAAATACCCCGCAAAGCCAGTTTCCCCGATTTTTCATTTCTTTTTTTTCAAAACCTGCCTGGTTGGCGGCTTCTGTGACGATGTCTTCATCGGTGAGAAGTATACCTGAAATGAGCAACCAGCCGCCAGGTTTGATCAGTTCGGCCAAGCGTGGCAGGGATTCCAGGATTACATGCCGGTTAATATTGGCCAAAATGCCGTCAAAATTCCGACCCTGAACGGCCTCAATGGTGCCCAGTCGCGCGATGACGTGTGGTACGCCATTGGCGGCGCTGTTTTCTACTGTATTGAGGTAGGATTGTTCTTCGATGTCTACGGCTTCCACCACGGCAGCGCCCTCTTTGGCCGCGAGAATTGCCAAAATGCCCGTACCACAGCCATAATCAAGGATATGAGCCCCCTTCATAGGCAGGTGCTCAATGGCGGCGATACATTGCCAGGTGGTTTCGTGGTGACCGGTGCCAAACGCCATTTTGGGATTGATCACCAATTCCCATTTTTTGCCGGGAATGGGTTCGTGAAAATCAGCACGGACTGCGCAGTAATCATCCACGATGACTGGCTGGAAATTGCTTTCCCAGAGTTCGTTCCAGTTTTGACCTTCAATGAGGCTTTTTTGCCAGGAAAAAGGGAATTGTTCCTGAAGTTCGGCTAAATGAGCTTCAATATCAGCTTCAGCAGCAGAAGCCGGCGCGAAAGCCAAAAAGCCCTCTTCTGTTTCTTCAAAGGTGTCGAAAGGACTGTCTGAGAGGAATGCGATGAGCAGGTCAACGTTTTCAGAAGCGGTTTTGAAGGTATATTGGAGGTAGTTCATATTTATTGCAGCAAATTGTGCTGCAAAGAGACGGAAAAACTATGCATATTTGGAGGATATGTGCCGTAGAAGATGAAATCAATCGGGGAGTTGCTGAAATAATAAGTATCCGCTGCCTGAGTATAGTATCTTTCAAACAGGTATTCCAAACCTATTCTGGTGTGAGGGCTAATCTGAAACAGAATACCTGCTGTGTAGTGCATGCGAAAATCAGAAATATCCCAACTGGTAGCGCCGAACTCCGTATTGTATTCAGCATCTGGAAAACCGGTTAATTGATAAAAAGAGGCAGACCGGTTTTTAACCGAAAAATTGTGGCAAATACCTGCGCCAGCCTGGAAGTGCCATTTGGGCAGCTTTTTAGGGCTAAATTGTACTTTGAGGGGCGCAACCAGGGTGTTTGTAGTAGAACTTTGAAGGAATCTGGAACTACCGGATAATATTCCGGAAGTATCAATAAATTGATAGGTCTGGGTTTCAACGCGCTCAAAATAGGATAACCGGTAACTCAGTTCAGCCAGGATACTGAATTGTGGACCGAAACGATATTCACCATATATACCAAAGGTATATTGGTAACCGGGTTTGAATTTGGCGCTAAAGTTGTCAGCGAATCTATACTGGGATACCTCGCTTTTGGCATTAGGCAGGGTAAAGTTGCCACCTTTTACCAGCAGGCCAAACTGGAAGTTATTGGATTGGCTATTGGCGGTGCAGGCAATTCCAGTCAAACAAACGAAAAGTAGCAGTCGAATCATGGCAGATGATTTTCGTATGTTGACGAAAAAGCAGAATAAAAGGTTGGGCAAACGCAATGTATATTCCTCAATATTCAAAATACATATTGTAACCCCAGTCCTGCCCAATGGCTTGTTTGTCTGAAATCTGGATTATTGTTGTTCCAAATTCTTTGATGACTCAGGAATAAATGCCCGCCTATCTGTGGGTTTAGTTGAAAACGATAACCATAGGTCAAGCCGCCGCCTCTGTAAATATGATCGGAAAAGTCATTGCCGGGGGCCGGATAAGCGCCATCTTCCGGGTAGCCATCGGTGTCGGTAAGGTGAAAGGAAAAGTTGCCAAAAACCCCAACGAAAAAGCCTTTAAGCGACTTTTTGATATAATATCGGGCCAGAATCCTGCCGCTTAACTGGTTGGTTTTGACTTCGTATGTAACGGAAGGTTTGCTTGATGCGGGTGAAACCGGGGAAACTGTCTCAGGATAAACTCCAATGGATTGCCAATCCAGTTCTGCACCAAAAGAAAATTTTTTCCTGAAACGATACTCTAGTCCGGCCTGAAGTCCGCCGGTTCTCCTGTCAACTGCATTTCCAGGCGATTTGATGGAAACAACGCCATAAGTACCCGA
>JAEUUS010000182.1 GCA_016787545.1 Saprospiraceae bacterium | reverse complement strand
AATACTGCAACAACGGCACCCTGGAAGCGCAGGACGCCTCGGTGGAGATTCATTTCGACACCTTTTTTACCGTGTTGAACAGCAGTATTCCCTGGACTACCGTAAACGGCAATACCTACACTTTCCCGCTGGGCAATGTAGAACCAGGTGCTTGCGCAGCATTTACCGTAATGTTTAAGCTTAGCTGTGATGCGACGCTTGGACAAACCCACTGCACCGAAGCGCGCATCTATCCGGATACTTCCTGCACCGAACCTTTCAACTGGGATGGCCCCGAGCTACGCGTGAAGGGCTATTGCACCGGCGATGAGGTGAAATTCCTGATCCAAAACCTGGGCGGAACCATGCAGGTACCCTCCAATTACATCGTGGTAGAAGATATTGTAGTGATGACTCCGCCCATCAACAACCCTTTCACCCTGACGGCTGGAGGCATGGAGGTTATCACGGTGCCGGCCAATGGCGCTACCTGGCGTCTGGAAGCCGAACAGGCGCCCGGATACCCCTGGGGACAGGTGGCCAGTGCCACGGTAGAAGGCTGCGGCGCCAATAGTAACGGTGGTATTTCCCTCGGCATGGTCAACCTGTTTTCACCCGATGATGAATCGCCGATTATAGACATTGACTGCATGGAAAACACCGGCTCTTTTGATCCAAACGACAAGCAGGGATTCCCGCGCGGGGCCATGGATGAACATTACATTGCGCTTCAGCAACCCATTGACTACCTGATTCGTTTCCAAAATACCGGTACGGATACGGCCTTTACCGTGAAAGTACTGGATACGCTCAGCAGTTTTTTGGATCCAGGTACTTTGCGCTTCCTGGGCTCCAGTCACCCCTGCTACCTGAACCAACTTAGCGACAATGTGTTGGAATTCCTGTTCACCAACATCCTGCTGCCCGACAGCAATGTGAATGAGCCGGCTTCCCATGGTTTTGTGAAGTTCCAGATAGCGCCCAGGCCGGGACTTTCCCACGGAACCCTGGTAGAAAACAGCGCCGCGATTTATTTTGATTTCAATGCGCCTGTAATCACCAATACTACCTGGCACACCCTGGGCGAGAAATTCCTGGACGCCAACATCCTGAGCAAAATGCCGGATGTTGCGCTGGAAGTATTCCCCAATCCGGTGAGTGATATAGCTACCTTCCTGATCAAAAGTCCACATTCCTGGAAGGGCAACTTGCTCCTGTACGATCTGGCCGGGCGGCAGGTAGCTCAGCAACCGTTTGCCAACAACCAATTCCAGCTCAACACAAAAACCATGGACAGCGGGGTGTACTGGTTCCGCCTGGATTCAGGTGGCCAGACCCTCGCCCAGGGTAAGCTGGTGGTGGTAAGGGATTAAGCGGTTTATACGCTGTTCCAAACGGCACGGGTCTTGGTACTTAGTGTCGGGGTGACTCCGAAGACACCCCGACACTAAGTACCAAGACCCGTGCCGTTTGATTTACCGGTTGGCTTGGAAAACAGAAAACAACGTGAGTGGTCATCCCCGCAGGGGGCCTACACAAGCCGGGCTATTATTGTATTTTCAAATGAAATTTCCCTTCTGTCAAAGAGACGGTATCCTGTAAAAACCACAAGTTATTTGGTCCTTCGAGGAAAGTTTGAAAACGACCTTCAACGATATGTTGGACAGAATCATATCGTAGGATCTCAATGAATTGATTGCTGCGGGTAGAATCTACCTGGAAAGAATTAATCAAAGCATCCAAATGCAGGGTAACAAAATAGTCCGCATTAGGGATACTATTATTCCCATTGCCCCATTTTTTCCCTTCGATGGTCTGATAACCAGGGATTGCAGAAATGTCAGAAATCACAAATCTGTGATCATAGTTGTTTTCGTTTAATTCTGCTTCCAAATAAAAACGCGCTTTCTGATTGGAATAATATCGGGCTGAGAAAGCGGCCTTCCATAGAGGTCCATTTCTTTTTACGGTTGCCTTTCCAAATTCAATAATATGCGTAACCGTATCTACCGGAATAACGGGAGGGACGGGATCTAGCGATTTTTCTTTGGTACATTCCAAGAAAAGGGTTCCAATAAACAAGAACAGAATAAATTCTTTCATAAACTATTGCCAATTTTACAGCAATAAATGTATTACTTTCTTAGGAGCCTCAATGGTTTTGGGTTGTCTTTCTAAAATATTCCTGCCCCAATCCGTGAAATCCTGAACATTTCCCTGCTAAGCATTGCATTTTTAACGTACTTTTGCCCCCGCAAATTAAAATTAAACATTTTTGGCCTTCTAAAGCACTTAAAACAGCGGTGTAACCAGCGAAACCCCGCGGCGCTCATTGGTTTAAACAAAACTTTACCCATAGCATTGGGCAAATAATGGCATCATTTTTAGATTTTTTTTCTTAAAATGTCTGCTTTTTAAAAGCCCGATACCCCTCTTAGCAGGAAAAATCACTGCATGGCGATTAAATTAATTAAGGTAGCAAAAGAATTCAACGTCGGCCTCCACACCATCGTAGAGACCCTCCACGCAAAAGGTTTCCCTAATGTGGAGCAAAAACCTACGACGGATATCACCGACGAGATGCTGGTGGTGCTCCAGAAGGAGTTCCAAAAGGACCTTGCTATCAAACAGGAGGCAGATAAATTGCTGCGCCCAGTTCTGAAAAAAGATGCCGTTGGCGGTTCGGACACCCCTCCTTCCCCTACACCTGCTCCGGCAGCCACTCCGCGCCCTTCGCTGCTGCCCCCGCGCGAACCCGCTGCACCCAAGGTTGAGCCACCGGCCGAACCCAAGAAAGAAGAACAGGAGCTCGTTAAACGCGAGCGCCCTGCTTTGCGTATTCTGGGCAGAATTGATCTGGATGCACCTAAACAGGCTCCAGTAGAAAAGCCGGCTCCAGTAGAGGAACCCAAGCCTGAGGCCACCAAGCAGGAAGCACCTAAACAGGAAGCACCTAAACAGGAGGCGCC
>JAEUUS010000172.1 GCA_016787545.1 Saprospiraceae bacterium | reverse complement strand
GGGATAACAAGGTCTGCCATAACTGTAACGTAAGCCACATTCGTACAACCATTTGCATCCGTTGCGATTGCCGTATATATTCCAGGTTGAAAGGCAACTATACTTGTACTGTTTACAGGATTACCAAAGGGAGGAATCCAGGAAATCTGCCCTGTAGAATTGGCTTGAAGTGTTGGCGTGATAATACAGTTTATAATAGATAATGGAGGTGTAGCAGTGATCGGTGGGCCAGGTTCTTTGTCCACATGAACAAAAATCAACATACAGTTTGGCACATCAAATCTGGTAAATGTTCCGGGTGAATCATATGTCACACCTAGGAATTGCGGCGGCGGCCCAACACATGGAATAGTGAGAAAAACATCTTCCACATCAAAATGAATCCGCACATCACAGGGTGGAATAATCCCGCAACTCCTACTACCAGGAAAACAATCGCAGAATACCAGCGTATCTGTTTGCACAAAAAAGGTGTCGGAAAAGGTCCATATGGCCTCTACCCAAATCTGTTGAACCACTACGGTATCTGTAAAAAACACGCATTGATCATAAATTATTTCAACACTCAAACCCGTGCTGTCGCCCAAAAAACGAGCACAATCAGGAATATGCCATTTATAGGTTACGGAATCCAACTCAAAAACAGTTCCGCAAAACCCGCAGGCATCATCCGGCGGTGGACAATTAAACGATGGAATAGATACTTTACAGGTAGGTGGAGTGAGGGTGTACACCGCTACTTGCCCCGGACAAACGTCTTTGTCACCGTTAATCATGCCATCAGATGCTGTACCAGAGGTAATAAAGTTGTCCGGAATGCCGGAATTGATTCCGGCCAGCGGATCCAATTGGAATGTACAAACCTCGGCGCTGATCCCATCAGCAAACAGGTAGTATTCTACTCCCGGGATAAGACCATCAAATTGAAGGGTTTGTGTTTGTGCCAGAAATGTTTGATAACAATCTCCAATTCGGGTAAAATTTGCACAATCGGAAGTAGCAAACAAGGCAATTTCTATACCTTCCTGTAACGGAGAGTTACCTGAACAATTTTGCACCGTTAATGCTAAAGTTACAGTAGGATCGCAGGCAACAAAACGAAGCCAACGGCTATGGTCAATGGCGTAACAAAATTGTGTCGCCAGATTTCCTGGTATGTCTGCCGTGCTGTTATTCAAATCAAATGGTGTGGCCTCCAGAAAAGAAGCACATAATAAAGGCGCTTCTGTACATACATCCGCAAAATTTGGCGTGTTGCTTGCGGCCTGGCAACATTTTACCAGGAGGCTCAACTGCACAATGCTATCTCCACCAGATATGGTTTGCAGGGTATCCCAATATGTACCTGGATCTGTTAGTGATTGATTGTTAAAAGAATAAGGCAAATCTTCATCACAAACAGTAATGTTCAACTGAGTCAGGGTATCTGCAACCAAATTGGCAACTGCGGCGCTTTTGCCATTGTCTTGAATGTAATCAGGCCGGCCCCATAAGGCGAGAGCGGCCAACAAGCTGGTCATTAAGAGGGATAATTTCTTCATAGGAAGCGAATTTAAGGTGTCAAATGCAATCAAAAGCCTGACTGATATGCATCCATATCAGCAGCGAAACCGTGCAAAGTACGAGGTAAAGGGAACGGACAATGAAGTGCTGCAACAGGCAGTCTGCAGGCGCCGTAACTTCGGTTTTTTTAGATTAATTGGATCCAGATTATAGAGCAGCTAACCGGTTACTTACGCTGCCTGAAGAATAAAAAAAAAGTTTTCACTGTAAAAAAGCTTTTCCAACAGTGTTTTCACGTAGAAGAAAAACCTTAAAGGCATTTAGAGCAAACTTTAAAAAGTGCCAAATTCTATGAAAAATCATTCAAAAAAACAACCCTTCAATACTTGCTTTTTTACTCAAATCAACCTATTTTTGAACGTCTGTTCATGAGAACCAGAAAGCATGCTGACTGCCAAGGCAGGAGCGATAAGCACCTCGTGTAAATGGGATGTATCAGTTGCCTTTTAAGCCTGCCGGCATCATTCTGGCTCGCTTAAATTCAACGATCATGAAATCCATATCCTTTTTATGGCTCCTGTTTCTGTCTGTTTCCTTGTTTGGCCAAACAACCATCGACAGCGGGCTTATCGCTTTTTACCCCTTTTGTGAAAGTGCATCCGACCTGAGTGGTCA
>JAEUUS010000169.1 GCA_016787545.1 Saprospiraceae bacterium | reverse complement strand
TCAGAAACAACGTTAGAAGTCCTGGCTAAACTCAGACCGGCATTCAAGAAGGACGGCTCAGTTACGGCTGGCAATGCTTCCGGACTTAATGATGGTGCTGCCGCGCTGTTAATTTCTTCGGAAAATGGTTTGAAACAACATGCATTAACCCCTGTAGCTCGAATTGTTAGTTCTGCAGTGGTAGGCGTAGAGCCCCGCATCATGGGGATTGGACCTGTGACAGCATCCCTCAATGCCTTAAAAAAGGCTGGGCTTTCCTTAGCAGAAATGGATGTAATTGAACTCAATGAAGCTTTTGCAGCGCAAGTGTTGGCTTGTACCCGTAAACTCGGCCTGCAGGATAGTGATCCCCGAATCAACCCGAACGGTGGCGCCATTGCATTAGGTCATCCATTAGGTATGAGTGGCGCGCGTATTGTTTGGACAGCTGCCCGACAGTTACAGCGCACCGGAGGAAAATATGCCTTGTGCACTATGTGCATTGGCGTTGGTCAGGGATATGCAGTGGTATTGGAAAGCGTATAGGTGGGCCTTATTTACCCCTTCCTTGAAGCAATACCAGGGCTGTATAAAACAGAATTTTAAAATCCAAAGCGAGTGACATGTTTTCAATATACAACAAGTCAAAACGCAAACGCTGTAACATTTCCTGAACATTGGAAGCGTAGCCATATTTAACCTGCCCCCAGGAGGTGATTCCTGGCCGAACTTTAAGCAAATGCCTATACTGTGGGTTTTCCTCAAGTATTCGGTCAATAAAATGTTTTCGCTCAGGTCTGGGACCAACCAGCGACATATCGCCACGCAGGACATTCCAAAAGTTTGGAATTTCATCTAATCTCCATTTTCGCATCACAGCACCCCATGGAGTACATCTGGGGTCGCCATCATGTGATAACTGAGGCCCCAGTTTTTCCGCATCCGTATACATGGACCTGAACTTAAAAATGGTAAATGGCTTACCTTGAAGTCCAAGGCGTTCCTGAGCGAAAAAAATGGGGCCGGGGCTCGACATGCGCACCCGTATCATGATGTATAACAGCAAAGGTGAAAGCAGAATAAGCGCCAGACTACTTACCAGTACATCTAGTCCTCTTTTGATGGTTCGTTGCCATTTGGGCATCAATTCCTGGCGAATCTCAATCAATACAGCCCCATAAACATGGTTCATTTTGACTGTGCCAAGGAGAATGTCGTACATATCAGGAATGATTTTTACCAAAACCTGCTCTCCAAAATCAAATAGAATATTGAGAATGTTTTTGAGTCGGTTGTGCTCGGAGGTTTCAATGGCTATGATGATATCTTCTACCTGATGTTCCCGGATAACATGTGCGAGATCCGATATTTTTCCAAGCATGGGAAGATGTTCGGAGAGTACCTGCTCGCTTCCTCCATTAGTGTCAATATAGCCAACAAATTTATTGCCCAGCCCTTTTTCCCGTAGTGCTATATCTTGATACAGTTCCAGTGCGTTGTGATTCCCTCCAACTAAAAGCGTATTAAAAGTGACGGCTCCTGCCTTCAAACGCCTGCTGGCCCGGGTCAACAGAATCATTCGAGAGGTAGCCGTGAAAAGAAAGTGCAGCAGAAATAATGTGAAAAAAGACCTGTAATAGGTTTTGTAATCACTAACTACATCATCAAGGATAAGCGTGAAAAACAATACGGTTACCCCTAAAAAACTAACTAAAAAGGTGTTTGTAAGGGTATTTAACCTGGCAATACGATAAATATCGGTGTAATGATCAAAAATGCTGTACAACAAAACCCATCCGGTTGGGATGATAAAAATGCCGAGGTAAAAATTGGGATCGTTGAACACATCCGGAGTAAGGACAGCACCTTCAAGGTCTTTCCGATAAAGGAAAAATATTGCCCAAGCAAGCATCGCCATGATAAAATCGGCGACGCCGTATAAAAAAGTGTGGCGTTTTCGCAGTTTCATGCTCTGACCCTTCTTCAAAAGTGGACCACCCGGATATTATCTAAGCGAACGGTTCCTTCTGTTTGTGCGTATTGTCCATTTTCATTCCTTGGAAGACTTAAGCGAAAATAAAGCCTTTGATCCGGGAATCCGGAATCAACAATATGCTGTGTGAGATTAATGTAAATCTTATTCCAGGACTCGGTTTTGTTGAACTGAAAAACCTTTTGTGTATTTTCCGGATCCCCATTTAACAAATAAAGAAAAAAGGGCACATCGGTGTGGTATTGGAGTTCCAACCAAACTTCAGGAGAACCAAGAAAAGGCAAATCTTCCATCAATTCTGTGGCTATATCCATGATTGGATGTGCGGTATCCGCACGCATGATCATGCATTTCCCGGCAAGTGCCCCGTCGGCACTTATTTCCACATTAATGACTCCATCGGCATCCCGATTTTCCAGACCAATTGTGGAACCTCCGTCAAAATCACCTCTGCCAATACCAAATCCATATTTATTGGCGGAATCATAATCTGTCGTAGGTTGAACCGATGTAGTTTGTCCGGCAACGAGTGTGTAGTGCTGCGTAAATCGTTTCAGGTAGGGATAAATGTTAGGCGTTGCTTCAATCCCGTTTTCCTTTACTCCTGGAAACAAAATAATTTCAGCATCCCCTTCCGCCAGCACAGGAACAATGGCAGGAAGGGTATAGGCACCCAGAAATTCGCCATTCACGTAAAGCCAGCCGTCAGTGATTTTTTGCCAGGATTCGCCACCAGAAGCAGTAACCTGAAAAGTTTTAAGGTTCAAATAGGCCGGAATTTGCTCCGGCTCATCCTTGCAAGCACTTAAAATAGCAAACAAGGGCAGAATCAACATCAAACGGTTCATCATGTGTTTATTGTTTGACGGCTTAATGGGGAAACCAAACAAAGAGTTGCTATGCTTTAGAACGCATATAAACCTCCATCGTTACGCCTTTAAAGTCAAAATGTTTGCGTAATTGATTTTCCAGGAATTGTTTATACGAATCTCTAACCCAGTTTGGGTTATTCACAAAAAACACAAATGAAGGGTAATGGGTTGGTATCTGGGTTATGTACTTGAATTTAGGGAATCGGCCATGAACGGATGGGGGAGGGGTAGCCTCAATTATTTCCATCATAATTTCATTAAGCTCAGAAGTTTTGATTCTTCGGGTTCGGTTGGCGTAAACCTCCATTGCAGCCTCTACAGCTTGAAAAATGCGTTGTTTTTCTTTGACTGAAATGAAAAGAATTGGCACATCATCAAATGGCGCCAGTTTCCGTTTAATGGCTGCTTCAAAATCACGGGTCGAGTTGGTTTGTTTATTTTCCACCAAATCCCACTTGTTGACCAAAATAACCACGCCTTTGTGCCTTTTTTGTGCTAATCGAAGTATGTTCAAGTCTTGTCCTTCAAGTCCCTGCAGCGCATCTAAGACCAGCAGACAAACATCAGATTCTTCCAGTGCACGTATGGCGCGCATGACAGAATAAAACTCAAGGTCTTCTTCTACCTTGGTTTTTTTCCGAATACCGGCTGTGTCGATAAGCACAAACTCCTTCCCGAATTTATTATAAACGGAGTGAATGGTATCACGGGTAGTGCCTGCAATGGGTGTAACGATATTCCGGTCTTCCCCTAATAAGGCATTCAATAAGGAAGATTTGCCAACATTGGGTCGACCAACAATGGCAAATTTTGGCAGTTCTGTATTCAGCTCCTCTGTATTGTCAATGTGTTCAATGACAGCATCGAGAAGGTCGCCGGTGCCACTACCACTGATGGCTGCTATGAAAAACGTGTTTTCAAATCCTAGCCCCCAAAACTCATTTGCAGCCAGCAGATCTTTGTGGTTATCCGCTTTATTTACAACAAGATATATGGGTTTTGTGGATCGGCGTAACCATTTGGCCATACTTTCATCCAAATCAGTAATGCCAGTTTGTGCATCTACCAAAAATATGATGGCAGCCGCTTCTTCTGTGGCAATGCGAACCTGAGATCGAATGGCAGCTTCAAATACATCATCTGAGCCATGAACAAAACCACCAGTGTCGACTACCGTAAAGTGTTTGCCCCCCCAATCGCAATACCCGTATTTTCGGTCGCGGGTTACTCCGGAAAAATCATCTGTAATAGCATCTCGTCCACCAACCAGACGGTTGTAAAGGGTGGATTTTCCAACGTTCGGACGGCCGATAATGGCCACTATATTGTTACTCATGTATGTGTGTGTGGTATTTGGGATCAGGGTTTTTGAGGAAATTTATTTAGAATTTAGGACAAAGCACCTTTTCATTGTCGTAATTACCCATATAGGATATGGATATTTCCAACGCAGATTGCCGTTGATTGGCTTGCAGTGCACGGGTATTTAAATCATAACTCAAACCAAACAACATGGAATTGATTTCCAATCCAAAAAGTGCTACCACGGAATCAAAACCAAAGCCTCCATTATTGCGCACTGGTCGTGCCCAGGCGCCGAAATGAAGGGCTGAGCCCCCATATTGCCCCAAGGCAAAACGGAAATTTGTGCCGGCATTAATTTCCATATGCGGACCTTGAACAGCTGCCAGAATACGAGGTTGCATGGAAGTACGGTTGCTCTTGTCAAATGGAATACTTGCCGCCAGCTGGATATTGGCTTTAGGGTAAAGATTGCCACCAGGTTTCACCGTGATATTGGTTGGGTCTTCATAAAACGAGACCTTTGGCTGAATGATATGGTGCAAGGATGCGCCTGCAAAAAAACGTCCTTCTTCTGCAAAAGTAGAGGAGTAGTTCAAGCCTACATTCAGATCCGGGAAGGCAAAGTTATTTCCAGGCAATAATTCACTGGATGTAAAGGTATACCCGGAAGTCCCGTTAAACTCGTCATGGAAGTTTAAGGTTTCATAATTGACGTTTCGTTGGGTTAATCCACCTTGTATCCCGAGCGTCAAAAATTTATCCTGATTAATGCCCAGGGCTTTATGGTAAGCCATGGATACAGCGATTTGAGTTGTGCTGAAGTCTACAACACTCACCTGGTCGTTGAAAAACATTATCCCCAGACCGAAAGCATCTTCTGTGTTTCGTTTACGGTTTGCTTCAAAGCGCAAGTCAGCCGCCATGGAAAAAGTTTTAATCGGATTGTCGAGCACTTTTCTCCATTGGTCTCGGTAGATGGCGCCCACACGGTAACTTCCATCCATAGCGCCGGTCAGGGCCGGATTTAAAGTTAGTGGTGAAGCATAAAATTGTGTGAAATGCTTGTCCTGAGCATTGGTTTTGGTGCTGATAAAGGTAATAATCCCAAGCAGGGCAACCCACTTAGCAGGATACTGGAGTAAAAAAACGAGTTTTTGCATACGAATTGGGAGTATTTTGCGCAAAGGTAGCAAGATGTTCCGAACGCGGACTTGCCTTCTGTGAATTACATGTACGATAAAATGATTCAATTCATTGCATGTTGCGTAAAATTTCAAAATTCGCATACCTTTCGCCGCAACACTTGACCACTCTAACAACCATTCATAACTGCGTATGGCCAACCAAGACTTTAAACCTTATATCGCTTCGGAAAATGTTTCCGTAAAAGAATTTACCGTTCGGGCGATTGTACTCGGCTCCCTTTTCGGGATTTTATTTGGAGCCGCAACTGTTTACCTGGCGCTTAAAGCAGGATTAACGGTCTCCGCGTCCATTCCGATAGCTGTGTTAGCTATTTCGCTGGGGCGAAAGTTTCTGGGTACTACCATCCTGGAAAATAATATTATTCAAACAACAGGTTCGGCTGGCGAATCCGTTGCAGCCGGTGTTGTTTTTACACTTCCGGCTTTTTTGTTCCTGTCTGATGGGATTGGTAAAGGATATTTCAATTATTGGACGATCCTGATGTTAGCCATTTTTGGCGGTATTTTGGGCGTTTTGATGATGATTCCTCTTCGGCGATCTTTGATTGTCAAGGAGCACGATAATTTGCCCTATCCGGAAGGAACCGCTTGTGCACATGTTTTAATGGCCGGTGATAAAGGTGGTGATTTTGCAAAGACAGCCTATCAGGGGTTGGGCTTTGCGTTGGGCTATGCCATGCTTCAAAAGGTATTTCATGTCATTGCCGAAGTGCCTACCTGGGCATCCGGAATTGCCAACAAATACCTGCCAGCTGCCAGGTTAAGTGGTGAAATTACTCCTGAGTATCTGGGTGTGGGCTATATTATTGGTCCACGAATTGCAGGGGTGCTCGTTGCCGGAGGGGTTCTGGCCTGGTTAGGGTTAATTCCTTTATTGGCCACCCTGGTTCCGCCGGATGTTATTGCGGCACAATTAGACAAACTGGATTTGATGGATGCCACCCAAACAAGCGCTCGTTTTGGTTGGGATCCCGCTACGCATACGATGACTAATCTTTCGGAAGCTGTTTATCGCGCTTATATTCGTCAGATTGGAGCAGGTGCTGTAGCAGGTGCTGGTTTTATTACGTTGATTAAAACTTTGCCAACCATAATATCTTCTTTCCGGGATAGTATGGGCGAATTCCGCAACCGGGATAAATCTGTTGCAAGGGCCCGCACAGAGAATGACCTTTCCATCAAAGTGGTGGGTATTGGTAGTCTTGCCTTGATTTTGTTGATGGCGGTGCTCCCAAGCATCCCAGGCGATAGCATTTTCAGCAAACTTATGATTGGCGTGCTTGTAGTGGTATTCGGTTTCTTCTTTGTAACCGTTGCCAGTCGTATCGTTGGTATCATTGGAAGTAGTAATAGTCCCATTTCAGGTATGACCATTGCAACCATTATGGGAACGGCACTTGTTTTTATTGGTGTGGGCTGGACCGGGAAGGTATTTGAGCCTATGGCACTGGTGGTGGGCAGTATGGTTTGTATTGCAGCCGCAAATGCCGGCGCTACTTCGCAGGATTTAAAAACAGGGTATCTGATAGGAGCTACTCCGAGGTATCAGCAAATTGCGCTTTTTATTGGTGTTATAGTTTCTTCACTTGTCATTGGTGCTACTGTCCTGTTTCTCGACAATCCAACAGCGGATCTCCGCGCACAAGGTATTGAACATGCCATTGGTGAGAAATTCAACGCACCTCAGGCTACCTTGATGGCTACCTTAATTAAAGGCCTACTTTCGTTTAACTTAGACTGGCAGTTTGTATTGGTAGGATTATTTGTGGCCGTAACGATGGAACTCTGTGGTGTAAAATCACTTTCGTTTGCCGTTGGACTTTACTTGCCACTGAGCACTACACTTCCTATTTGGATCGGTGGCGCACTAAAAGGCTTAACAGACTGGATGTCCAGTCGTAAAGGCGAAGCCGCGGAAGACGCAGAACTTGGTCGCGGAAGTTTGTTTGCAACTGGCTTGGTGGCTGGGGGAGCTCTTGCCGGCGTTATTGTTGCACTTTTCCAGGCATCGGATGGAACAGCTGCTGCACTGGAAAAAATGAACCTTGAGCATAGCATTTCCGGTGTTGTTGGAGCAAACGGCTACAATATACTGGGTGTTATCTGCTTTGCAATGCTCGCATTTTTCCTCATTAATGCTTCGAGGAAGAAATGACTTGAGTAATTAAGAGAAGGGTATACCGCGGAGGCGGAGAGGCGCAGAGTTGATTAGCAAGCTCTCTGCGTCTCTCCGCCTCGGCGGTATACCCTTCTCTTAAAACTCCCTCCAGTACTCCCCACTAATGTACTATTTGCAGCTGTTTGACACCTATTTTCCCATTAAGTGTTTTTAACTGCGCCCAATAGGTTCCGGGTTTTACGGCGTTTAGGTTAATGTACTGATGAGAGGAGGCATCTAACTGTTGACTAAAAACCAGCCGACCTTGGGCATCCAGAATATCAAGGCGTTCCGGAAGATCTTGTTCATTGGGCAAATCGATTTGGATTTGTCCGGTTGAGGGATTGGGAGCGATAGAAAAGGCTGCTGATGCGTTTACTGCCTGTTTGGCTAATGTTGCGGTTTTTCCTGCTTCAAACAAGGACGGTAGTTCAGAGAGATTTCCAAGTTGAAGCACACCCGCAAAACAAATCAGGACAAAATCTTCCGGAGCGCCAACCAGCAAAACCAGGTCTGTGATTTCGGCTTCAACGGATTTTACCCAAATACGCACATTTGTTTGTCCGTCGCGTACGGTTAGTAACTCATCCAAATCTGTTACAGGTATACAGCTTTTGGCTTCCTTATACAGTTGGTTGCCATTGGTGATGCTATCGGCGACGAGGATTTCCAGGGCGCCGATATGTTGTACCACATGATGTAGGCCTTGCCAATCCTCGGCGCGGATATCCTGTTTTGAGGCGACATCAAACAGGTCTTTGCTTAAAAAAGCATGAGTAAAGCCTGGTGCTTCTTTGTGTTTTTCAAAAAAAAGCTGGAGCGGAGTGTTTTGAGCAGGTAAAACCTGAAAGAGAGGTGTAATGGCTAAAAGCCAAAAGAGGAATTGTTTCATAGCAAAAATGGATAGGTTAATCATTCAGCATACCAGACGCTGAATTTTTTGCTATGTTACAAATCGCTCACTATTTTATGCTCCTGCCCAAATTATTGGGGTTTGCTAAATGCCGGATTGGTCAGTATTTCCGGCTCCGACAAGGTTTTCAGGAAAGAAATAATATCAGCTTTGTCCTTTTCACTTAGCCGACCTTTTTCCAGGGTAAACATAAACGGATCTGTATTAGGACCGAGCTTGAATCCGGTATTGTAAAACTCCAGTACTTCCTCAAGAGTAGCGAACCGACCATCCAGCATATAAGGCGCCGTAAATTCAACATTTCGCATGGACGGGGTTTTAAATGCACCAATATCTTGAGGCAAACCAGAAATAGCAAACCTGCCCAGGTCCGTAACAATGCTGTCTTTCCCATTGTTTCTGAACAAAAAATCGCTGAAAAGAGCGCCGAAAGAATGGCATTTGGCGCAGCCTCCTTTTTCTGAATCCATAAAGAGTTGCATGCCTATTAATTCGGATTTGTTCAAGCTATCCAATCCCAATTTCCAGCGATCATATCTGGAATTAAAGGAAATAAAAGTTCTCTCAAATTGGGCTAAAGCTTTAGCCAACAACGTACTGTCTATTTGTCGGGTGCCGAAAGCCAGCCAAAATAGCTCGGTATATTCCGGAATGGCCTGAAGCTCAGCAACCGCATTCGACAAATTTTCGTGCATCTCAATTGGATCTTTGATAGGGAAAAGCGCTTGCTCCTCCAAACCATGCGCTCTGCCGTCCCAGAACAAACGGTGCTGCCAGGCAATATTTACCAGGCTCATGGAGTTCCTTCGACCAGCAATGCCATCTATTCCCACGCTGAATTGCCGTGGATCCGTAAAGGCATTTTCCTGGCGGTGACAATCTGCACATGCTATAGTGTTGTTGCCGGAAAGGATAGGATCGTAAAAAAGTTTACGACCAAGCGCAATACCTTCTTTAGTGGTTGGATTATTATCCGGGTCGAAAAAAGGTGGGAAACCATCCGGAGCCTGATATTCAAAAGGAGTAGGGGTAGGCGGCTGCTCCTGTACCGAAAGGTCATGGCAAGCGACAACAAGAATCACATTAGCCAACAGAGCACTAAAAAACAATACTTTCATGAACGGCATGGGTTACATATGTTTGACCGCATCCGGTAGATCGTAAAATGTAGGGTGACGATACACTTTGTCATTGGCGGGATCGAAAAATGCTTCAACATCTTCAGTAGACGCGTGAATATGTTGGGATTCAATTACCCAAATACTAACTCCTTCATTGCGACGACAGTACACGTCGCGGGCATTTTCCAGCGCCATTTGGGCATCTGCTGCATGTAAGCTGCCAACATGCTTGTGGCTAAGTCCTTGTTTAGACCGGATAAAAACTTCCCAGAGCGGCCAATTTTTCATGTTAAATCAAAGTAGATTGAATGGACGATTTGACCATTTGTTCGTTCCTGAGGAATGGTTCCTGCAAAGGTAACACTGTCCGGGTTAACAGAATGATGTACTTTTGGCCTTTACAGGCATTTGCCCAATATGCCCAAGCGGCATATTTATCCTGAATTTCAAACATTTACACACAATTGGCAATGATTTTGACCTCTTTTTCACGAATTGTATGTTTCTTTTTTGCGTTTTTTTTGCTTTCAAACAGCGCAATAGCACAGATTAAGTACGGTTTTAAAACCGGTTTGAATTTTGCAAGATTTCAAGGTCCTTCGGAAACAGATAACCAGGGCAACGCACTGGAAAACTGGGATAATGCTACCGGGTTTCATATCGGTATGACATTTTCTTACAAGTTTACAGATCGGTTTGGCCTAAGAGGGGAGGTGCTGTACTCCAAAAGGGGAGCAAAATATTCCTATGAAGGTCAGGCCTTCCGTTTCTTCAAACATACTACCGGGCAGGTTTTTACTTCAGGAACTGGCCGATATCTGATTAATGTCAGCAACTCCTACATTGATATTCCTTTAATGGCATACGGCAAATTCGGGCACTTTGAAGTGTATGGCGGAGGCTATATGGGCTTATTAGTGGCGTCTTCCGGAGAGGGATCCTTGCGTTATTCCGGTAAAACAGCACTGGGCAACAATGCATATGTTAATCCAAATACCAGCGAAACCGAACTGAATTTTAATTTAAACCACAATTACCGGAGAGACGATCCAGGTGAAGGGTCTTCCCAAAGCGATAATGAGACCGCTGTTAATGTGAAGGTTGACGGGTTTATTGCCGAAACACCCAAAACGATGGGCGCCTATTATGATTATCCAGAAGATAAAGGCGCACTCTACAATACTTTGGATTATGGCGTCGTTGGAGGTTTAACTTATTACATCAGCAGTTCACTGTATCTAAGTGCCAGAATTCAGTATGGTTTGGCCGACATAACCAACAACAAAGCTGATCTTTCCAAAGCGAAAACAGGGGAGAATAATGCTTTGCTTTTCCGGGATGATAAAGACCAAAACTTTATGATTCAGGCCTCTGTTGGCTTTAGTTTTTGACCTTAATACCATTCAAAATATCCAATACGATGTTGTTTGAAGCCTATGACGATAAGGGCCAGAAGGCCAGCCCCATATTACCCGCTAATGTAAAAAACTACTTGATTGATATCGACGGTACCATTTGTGATGATGTGCCCAATGAGGAGCCTGAACGCATGGGATTGGTAGAGCCATATCCAGATGCCTTAACCATGCTGAATCGTTGGTATCAGGAAGGACACATCATATATTTTTTTACCAGCCGAACCGAAGCGCATCGTACCATAACTGAGGCCTGGCTGGCAAAACATGGTTTTAAATACCACGGAATTGTGTTTGGTAAACCTCGCGGGGGAAATTATCACTGGATTGACAACCATGTGGTAAAAGCCACACGTTATAAGGGTAAGTTCACTGATTTTGTCACTGAAATGCATGAAATTGAGGTTTTTGAGCCTTGATCTTGTGCGCCATTGATTCATTTTATGCAAAAACTGCTTCTTCAGCACTTCGGGTTTATTTTTTTTGCCGCTATTTTTGGGTTTTGCAATGCACAAAAAGCTGAACCTGCAAGCAACCAGTCGGGATCCAGTATTGCGGGTGAAAACCTGCCTTATGACCTGCAAAACCCTTCGCTTACCATTAATCTGGTGAACGAATCCCTTAAGGAAATCTCTGGTTTGAGCCCAAGCGATTCTGCCGGATTTTACCTGGCGATAGCAGATGAAAGAGGGGAGGTTTTTTTAATTGACGGCGAGCGAGGTGGCGCAGTGGTTCATCAGGTATTATTCCGGGAAAAGGGAGATTTTGAAGGCGTTGAGATGGTTGGTCAAACGATTTGGGCTGCCAAAAGCAATGGTGACCTGTTTGAAATTACAAATTGGAAAAAAAGCGCACCTGAAGTAGTAGAGTACAACACTTCTCTGAAAAAATCGAATGATGTAGAGGGTCTGGCATATGATCCATGGCGTAAAGCCCTGTTGCTTGCCTGTAAGGAGAATCCGGACAGCGCTGGAAATCGGGGCGTTTGGGTATTCAATCTTACGACTAAATCGTTGGACCCAGCTCCTGCCTATACCATTGATCCGGAGGAGGTGAACAAAATGCTTCCATACTCGGAAAACGAAAAGCACGACTTTTTTAGTCCTTCAGCGATTGCGCTTCATCCTAAAAGCAAGGATGTATATGTGATCTCCACAGCCTTGAAGCGTTTGGTGGTTTTGGATTATAAATCCGGTCAGATTAAACATGTGCACCGTTTGGATAAAAAGTTGCTTCCACAACCGGAAGGCTTGTCATTTGATGCAGCTGGTAATTTGTTTATTGGCAGTGAAGGGAAGAAGGGGGAAGGGCTTCTGTTAAAGTTTGATTATAAAAGGAATAAATAAGGTACTTGAACTTGTATCGGAATTATTTGTTATAAGGATTTTATCCAAAAATCTAACTTTGCAGAACCAATCGAAGTTGACTCATTTTTCAATGTTTTTTCATAAAAATGCCGGTAATTGAACTGAAAATCCCCAATTTGGGAGAATCCATAAGTAGTGTAACCTTTTCAAAATGGCTCAAACCTGACGGTAGCCAGGTATCCCTTGATGAACCGCTCTGCGAAATAGAAACGGAAAAAGCGAACCAGGAATTATCGGCAGATAGTGCCGGGAAATTAGTTTGGGTGGCTAAAGAAGGCGAGGATCTTTCCGTCGGCGCCTTGTTCGCAAAAATTGATACAGATTCGGCAGGAGCAGGGGCCTCATCTGCAACCGCTCCAGAGACTAAAGTTGAAGCGCCATCCATCCCAACTGACGCTACAAATACCTACGCGACCGGAACGCCGAGCCCGGCTGCTGCAAAAATTCTTTCCGAAGCCAATATCGCACCAGCAAGTGTGAGTGGAAGCGGAAGAGACGGTCGCATCACGAAAGAAGATGCAGTAAAGGCATCGAATACCCCTGTATCTGACCCGGCTCCTGTTGCTGCGCCTACAGCACCGTCTGCGGCTCCCGCAAAGTCAACTCCAACAGCGTATTCGCGTGTCGAAAGGCGAGAAAAAATGAGTCGGATGCGACGTACCATTGCCAAACGCCTGGTAAGTGCCAAAAATAATACGGCCATGCTCACTACTTTCAATGAAGTAGATATGAGTGCAGTCATGGCACTTCGTGAAAAATATCAGGATGCTTTTGTTAAAAAATATGGCATTAAGCTAGGGTTTATGTCCATTTTTGCCAAGGCTTGTGCCAAAGCGCTCATGGAGATGCCAGATGTAAATGCTGCCATTGATGGTGATGATATTATCTATCACGATTTTGCAGACATCAGTATCGCTATTTCAACCCCAACCGGCCTGGTGGTTCCACCGATCCGGAATGTTGAAAGTATGAATTTTGCCCAATTTGAGCTCAAAATCAAGGAATTGTCAGCGAAAGCACGGGATGGAAAACTATCTCTTGAAGAAATGACAGGAGGCACTTTCACCATTACGAATGGTGGCGTATTTGGCAGTCTTATGAGTACGCCTATCATTAACGAGCCCCAAAGCGCCATTTTGGGTATGCATGCCATTAAAGAAAGGCCCATCGTTGTAGACGGTGAAATCAAGATCCGTCCAATGATGTACCTTGCTTTGAGTTATGACCACAGAATTATTGACGGGTCAACCTCTGTAACTTTTTTGGTTAAGGTGAAAAACCTGATTGAAGATCCAACCAGTCTTCTGCTGGATCTTTAGAGCATGGTGGGGATTTTCTGACGGAGTCAAAAATTTGAGCTTTTTTCGTCAGTTTTTGCGTTTTTGAAGAAGCATCCCGAGTACTCGGGACGTGACTGAAAAAAGGTGAAAAATGGCGGAAAAAGGACAATTTTGGGCCCGGCAAGAAAATCCCCAACATGCTCTAAATTCCTCCATTCCAAAACATCATGACAAAACCCGTCTTGCGATGCATACATTGCCGGACGGGTTTTTTAACTTTAAATATTTATGCAACCATATACCCCCGCCAATACCACCACCGTGTTTCGAACTACACCTGGTGATCCGATTCAAGTTCAGACTTACACACTTGCGAATGGATTAAAATTGTTTTTAACCATCAATAAGCTGGAGCCCAGGGTCTATACTGAAATAGCCGTTAGAGTTGGCTCCAAACACGATCCAGCTGATACAACCGGATTGGCTCATTACTTTGAGCACATGATGTTCAAAGGAACTGACCGACTTGGATCTTTGGATTGGGCGCAGGAAAAGGCGCTTTTAGACGAAATTGAAACACTTTTTGAACGGCATCGAGCGGAACAGGATCCAGAGAAAAAGAGGATTTTATACGCAGAAATAGATCGGTTGAGTTACGAGGCTGCACAATTTGCCGCCGCCAACGAATACGATAAACTGGTAAGTGTGATGGGGGCAAAAGGCACCAACGCTTATACGTGGGTGGAACAAACGGTTTACGTGAACGATATTCCTTCCAATGAGTTGGAGCGTTGGTTCGCTCTGGAAAGTGAACGTTTCCGCAGACCCATTTTGCGCTTGTTTCATACTGAACTGGAAACGGTGTTCGAAGAGTACAATATCAGCCAGGATAAGGATTTCAGGAAAACCCTGAAAGCCATGCAAGAAACCCTGACGCCATCGCATCCTTATGGCACTCAAACCACACTTGGACGAGGCGAAGATTTGAAAAACCCCTCACAAAGCAATATATACCGCTTTTTTGATACTTATTATGTGCCAAATAACATGGCCATTGTGCTGGCCGGGGATTTCGATCCGGCTCAGGTAGTGGCCTTAGCTGAGCGCTATTTTGGTCATTTTGAGTCTAAACCTCTCCCTAAATTTAAGTTTAAGCCGCAGCCGGAATTGTCCTCGCGCACCCACAAGATAGTTTGGGGGCAGGAGTCGCCATGGGTGGAAATTGGCTGGCGTTTACCAGGCGCAAAATCTGAAGAGGCGGCTATTTTTCTGCCCTTAATTGCCGGTATTTTGCACAATTACCAGGCCGGGCTTTTCGATTTAAATATCGTTCAAAAACAACGATTACTGGAGGCGTATGCCTATCCTCGGGTTTATGAAGATTATGCTTCCTTGCTTTTGTTAGCTAAACCAAGAGAAGGACAAAAGCTGGAAGACGTAGAGCAGATATTAATGCAAGAGATTAATAAACTGCGGGATGGCGACTTTGAAGAATGGTTAGTGGAAGCGGTAATTAAAGATATGAAGCTGTCTGAAATTCGTGCTTTTGAAAAAAACCAGGGTAGAGCCAATACCATTACCGGAGCCTTTGTGTTGGGAATAGAATGGCCGGAAATTGTAAAACGCTGGAAAAAGCTTACGAAAGTAACCAAGGGCCAGTTGGTAGCATTTGCCCGTAGATATTTTAGGGATGACAATTGTGCGGTAGTATATAAACATACTGGAGAAGATGCTTCAGTGATGAAAGTGGAAAAACCGCCCATAACACCTATTGAGGTGAACAGAGAAGGTGCATCAGCATTTGCGCAAGATTTTTTAAATTGGGATACAGCGGAAGTAGCCCCTGAGTTTGTTGACTTTAAAAAAGTGATCAAAACCAAACGCTTGTCGCCTGGGGTAAAACTTAAATTAGTGCAGGATAAAAAAAGCAAGCTTTTTAGGCTCCATTATTGCTTTGATATGGGGAAACTTAGCGATCGGAGATTAGCCGTGCTTGCCGGATATTTTCCATTTTTAGGCACATCCAAATACAGCACAACTGAAATTCAGCAAGCTATGTACCGGCTTGGGGTGAGCTTCGGAGCAGAATGCAGGGAGGAGCATTTCTACCTTTCGATAACCGGACTTGAAGAATCATTCGAACCGGCTGTTCAACTTTTGGAACATTTGCTGGAAGATGCGCAACCAAATCCTGAAGCACTCCAGAATTTAGTAGCAGACATCCTGTTACGTCGGGAAAATAACAAGAAAGACAAGCGGACTATTTTATCGAAAGGCCTGACCAATTTTGCCAAATATGGCTCAGATAATCCATTTACAGACAAACTTGATACAGCGCAATTGCAGCAATTAAAACCTGAGGAATTGGTTGATCTTTTGAAAAGTCTGCGTCATTTTCAACATGAAGTCTTTTATTTCGGACCAAAAACATCCGGTAAAATAAGCGCATTTCTTCAAAAAACGCATCCTGTTCAAACAGCTGTGCAGGCGCCATCTAAATCCAAGAAGTATCCAGAAATTGGTGTAAAAAAGGATAAGGTTTACTTTGTACATTTTCCATCCGTACAAATTGAATTATTGATGCTTTCCAAAGGCACTCCTACATTTAATCTGGATGAATTTGTGATGGGAGAATGGTATAATCAGTATTTTGGATATGGCCTTTCGAGCATTGTTTTTCAAGAAATCAGAGAATCTAAAGCCCTGGCATACTCAGCTTATGCTCATGCAGGAAGTCCTTCCAAAAAGAACCGGGCACATTGGTTACAAGCATATGTAGGAACCCAGCCAGACAAATTAAGGGATGCAGTTGAAGCATTCCAGGAAATTTTAGAACACATGCCGGTGTCGACACCACAAATGGAGCACGCAAGAAAGGGTGTATTGAAGCAAATTGCAGCTGGTAGAATTAGCCAGTCAGAACTGTATTGGGCCTGGAGAGGAAATCGGGATAAAGGCTTTCTAAACCGCGATTTACGAGAAGATATTTACCGGACTATTGAAAAAGCAACGACGCAGGCTTTACTTGATTTTCAGGAAAAAAAAGTAAAAGGCAGGCATTATACCTGGCTCGTTTTAGGAGACAGGGGAAGCATTGATTTTAAGTATCTCAAAACCATCGGACAGGTAAAAGAGTTGACACTGGAAGATATTTTTGGCTATTAGACTTCCTGCCTCATACTACTTTCGCAGGAAGTTTATAAAACCGATAGCGATTCCACCCTGCTCAAGGTCTGTTCAATCAGGTTTTGAACAGTTTTCCCAGGGTTGAGACTGAATTGCCCCAGGGCGCGATTGGCTAAAATAGCACTAAGTGAAATAGCTCTGTGGCCTAAAAGTTGGGATAGACCGTAAATGGCGGAAGTTTCCATCTCCAAATTGAGGATGCGGGTATCCTCAAATTCAAAGGATTGCAGTAAATCCAAATAGCGGGGTAATTTCACCTCAGCTCTGAGCCGGCGACCTTGCGGGCCATAGAATCCAGGGTTGGTAGCGGTAAGTCCGAGGTGAAATTCACCCTGAAAATTGTTCATCAGGTTGGCATTTGCTGAAGCAAAATAGGGCTGTAACGGGAAGTCCCAATCTGGCACGCAATGGGATTTGAGTGCAGTAATGATAGGTACCTTAGTAAGGTTTTCTGCCTGATAAAACTGAAGTAAACCATCCATGCCAAATGCACCGGATGAGGCAACAAATGCATCTACCGGAATTTCAGCCTGCAAACCGCCAGCAGTTCCAATTCTGATAAAGGTAAGCGACTGCAATGCCGGTTTAATTTGTCTGGTATTTAAGTCAATATTAAACAACGCATCCAATTCATTAAGCACGATGTCAATATTGTCGGGGCCTATTCCTGTACTAACGACTGAGAGCCGGGTATGACCAATTCTGCCGGTATGCGTAATAAATTCCCTTTTTTGCACCTTATGTTCCACCTGGTCGAAGTATTGACTCACAAGCGGTACTCTGTCAGGATCACCTACCAAAATAATTAAAGGCGCTACCTGCTCTGGCAATAAATGCAGATGGTATATACTTCCATCACCGTTCAGGATCAATTCAGAAGATTTCATAAGTAGCTGAAAATCACAAGGCTGTCGGTGGTTCCCGACAGCCTTGTGGTAGTATGGTTTATGGAAATGTTCCTTTATTTAAGAAGGGTCACGTTCCCTTTGTTCTCGTAATATTCGCCATTGCCACACCTTAACCGCGTATACCAGGCAAATGAATCGCCCACCGCTTCACGACCTTTATAGCTTCCATCCCAACCTTGTGTTTCCGGATCATTAGTTTCGAATACGATTTCTCCCCAACGATTCCAAACAATCAGACTTAGCTCCGTCATGCCATCAGCATGAACTTTGAAAAAGTCGTTTTTATTGTCATTGTTTGGTGTAAAGGCTTTGGGTACAAACACAAACGGATCGATACAAGCATTAAATCGATAATAAACGGTCACCGTATCAATGGCAACGCATCCGTCTTCGGTTGTTACCGTTATGGTATAGGTTGTAGTTTCGGTTGGTGTAGCTTCTGTTTGTGGCGCTTCAGGAGTGCCTAAAGTACTGGAAGGAGACCACTGATATTGCACTATCACGCCATTGCCACCGGGTGTTGCTGTGAGAATACTGGTCGGGTTGTTTGAGGAGACCGTATCTGGATCTGCGCTTGCATCAACAGCAACTGCAGTTACTTGTATCGTGTATGACAAAGAGGCAGTACAACCATACTGGTTGGTCACAATTACGGTATAGGTAGTTGTTTCCAGTGGCGCAACAATTGGGTTAGCAACATTCGGCAGATCAGGTGTCCAGTCGTAACTCAGGTTATGGTCTGGGATCAGGTTGGTAAACAGTAATGTTGCCTCCTCCCCAATACAGATTTTGTCGTCTGATGGTATGGCCTGAATTTCGGGAATCTGTATATCAATTCGAATGGAATCCATGGATGGACATTCCACATTTGCTGTTCGAACATAATACATATCACCCGGCGCAACCGTAACCGATTTAGTAGTGGCAAAAATATTTGTGAATTGTGGCGAATTCGACCACTCAAGCCCAACGGGACCATGTGTTTGTGCTGTAATGACAATGGAATCCATACTGCACACCACGGTATCGGCAGGTAAAGAAACCGTATCAGAACTTGTTATCATGACCTCCATGCTATACTCAACAGTGCACAAACCCTTTTGGATTTCAACACTATAGGTGGTGGAAGTCATGGGAATTACCTCTGGGTTTGGCGCATCAGCTTCCAGTGTGGGGTCGGGTGGAGTAGAGGTCCAGGTGTATGTCGCCGCAGTGTCGATACCAACCGGGTTTAAGGTCAAGGTGTCAAACAAACAAATAATGGTTGCGTCTTGAATCAAATCATCAATGATATCCACCTGAACTGTGTCTGAAATGGTTGCAATGCAATGATTCGAATCAACAACAGTAAGCATGGCGAGATATAATCCCTCCTCCAGGTATTTAATGATCGGGTTTTGTACAACTGCAGTGGTAGGCGTGCCATTCGTGAATACCCAGTTCCAGGAAGCAATGGCAGAATGATTCGCCGAACCCATGAATTGGATTTCTGCTTCCTCTGCGCAATCAATGTAAGAATAAGCAATGGAAGCAATCAAGGTGTCGTCCATTACCATAATCATGGAATCCCATGGCTCTACACAGGCAAATTGAATATCAGGAGTAAATACTACCATGTACATGCCGGCACTGTGGTACTCATGAACAGGATTTACATCGCTGCTCTTTGGGGATCCATCACCAAAGTCCCACAACCCTGTCATTCCACTATCATTGGTAAAACTCACTGTAAGCCCATCACACAAATCTGCAGCAATATGGCCGTCTAATGAATCACTTTCAATAATGGTGGTCTCAAAACTCAATGTGTCTGCGCAAAATTCCCGGGTAACGATAACAGTTACGGTATAAACGCCTGCAGGACCGGTTAACAAAGGATTCGCTGAGTCTGGTTGAATCAATATTCCAGGCGCAGTAACTGACCAATGGTACTCCACTATAGCGTCTGGAGGAGTCAGGATGACCGATAGCGGAAGCGTGTCGCCTTCGCAAATACTTAATGGCTGCAGGGTGTCAAGGGAAATTTCAATACCCAAACCAATTACTCCAACCTTTTGTGTAAGCACACAACTGTCCGGCGTAACAGCGGTAACCGTGTAATAGGTCAAAATTGGTGTGGCAGGAACCCAAATCGGGTTACCAGTAAATATGGTATTTCCTTGCGACCATGTAATGACCGATGGGATACTTGTTGTGGCAAAAAGCTCAACTGAATCTTCACAGGTTTGAATCAGTGTGTCAGATACATAAAGTTGAAGTAAACTGTCAATTGGCGCTATACTGATGCTATCCACAGTGGTACAAGCATTTCCATCTGTAGTAACCAGCACATAAGTGGTTGTTACTGTTGGACTTACCAATACATGCAATGGATTTGGATTTAACGTTACTGCGGGTGTCCAAACATAGGAATAGGTGGAGTCGCCACCAATCACATCTATCTCTACCGGATCCTGCACACAATTGATGCTGGTGGAATCAAGACTCAATTCAATTTGAGGATATCCGGGTACATTATACTCCAACCATGCGGTATCCGTGCAGCCAATGTTAGAAGTAACAATCAATTGAACCAATATTGTTTCATCCACCGGCAGCTGAAATACGATTTGATTTTGATTGGCAATTACTGTATCAATACTCGGTCCGGTTACGGTCCATTCCAGAGAAACAATCTGGTTGAATGAGTCGTAAGAAAGGTTTGTGAACTGGACTACACTCAAACTATCGCCACACACTAAAACAGAATCTCCGTCAATCACAGCATGGGGTTCGGAAAGTACACCTATATCAGCCACTCCGGAACCGGTACATCCGAGCGAGTCCACCACATTTACCTGATAGGCGCCAGGTAAAAGGCTGTCAATAGCTGCCTCATGACCAATAATTGTTCCGAGGCCATTCAGCCAGGTATATTGATATTGGGGCGTCCCATTGGACGCCTCAGCTAAAGCACTACCGAATTCTCCGGCGCAGGGTATGTCTACATCTGTTACCAGCACATTCAAATTACTGTGTGCGCCTACTATGCCAGAGGCTGTACCGCTGCAACCTGAAGTCGGATCTGTCACTGTAACGGACACCAGTGTGCCGGCTGCCAGGTTATTCACCTGTGTAACATTGGAATCTGGTGGAAGAATATTCCATTGATACACGTATCCAGACCCCGATGGCGATACAACCGCAGTGGCCTGGGCATCATTGATTCCAACACAGGTTGCACTTTTAACCACCAACTGAACGTCTAAAGAATTAATAGCTGGTATGGTTACGTTAATTTCCTGAACGCATTGATTAGCATCGGTTGCAACTACTGTATATTGACCTGGTGCAAGTCCAGTTTGTGCAGGCCCGAACAACCCGCCAGGGGTCCAGGTGTAGCTATAGGGCGCTACGCCGCCGGTGGCTAATACTGTGGCAGCCCCATTTGGGTTGCTTCCACAACTTGGCGTCAACCAGGTGATCTCTAACGTGAATTCAACCGGAATTTGTACAGTATCCTGATCCACTGCTACACATCCATTGGCTGCGGTAACGGTACAATAATACTGTCCGGCGCCCACACCATTAAGATTTTGAGTAGTAGCGCCGTTACTCCAGTGGTAAATAAAAGGTGCAAGTCCACCGGTAGTCTGGGTTTGTACTGACCCGCTGTTGGGGGAGTTAGCGCAGGCAATATCTGTTGCAGTTACCGTAATTTGCAGGTTAGATGCAACGGTAAATGATTCGGTACCGGTACAATTCTTTGCATCTGTAATGGTAACCGTGTAAATGCCTGGGGCTATTACCAGTACAGTTTCTGTGGAAGATTGATTTGGACCGTCCCAGGCAAATTGAAAAGGCGCAACCCCGCCAAACACAGCTGCTGTGAGGCTTCCACTTGTTCCATCGCAATTAATATCAGTTGAGGTTATAGCGGGAACAATTGGACTTGGTTGTGACAGCACTACTGAATCGATGGCGGATTGTTGGGCGCCATCAATCACCGTAACGCTATAGGTTCCAGCGCCAATGCCTGACAGGTTCTGAAGCGTTGAACCATTGCTCCACAGATAGGAATAGCTGCCAGTGCCGCCAGTGGCCAGAACCGAAACGGAGCCGTCGTTATAGCCGTTGCAACTGGGTGAAACGGTAGTAAAACTGAGTTGGATTTGAGCAGTCAGTAACTGGGCCCAACATCCAAAAACAATGGCTAAAATCAGGCTTTTTTTCATTTTTAGGTCCTATTTAAATGGTTTCAGGTAGTTTAAACGGCAAATCACGCAAAAGGCTACATTTTTCGTTGAAGTCCGCCTTTTGAAACCCTTGCGCCAATTATTTGCACCTTCCTTGATCGGGCCGCGTGCACTTCATAAACTGATAATCGTCGGTCTCTCGGGTTGCCGTTGACGCCCATCTTGACAGATTCAGTATCGCCATTGGGCTCACGGATGAATTTTAATTGACCATTTCCGCCAACTTCCCGGTAAGGGCTAAATGCTTCGGCGTCAAAAATCATAAAGTGATTATACACAGAAGCGATCCTTCGGTTCGTTAGATGGAAGTTGTAACCTGGATTGGACAATGGAGAAGCATATCCCTTGAGCGTAAGAATAATGGTATCTCCTCTTTGTAGCATCTCGTCCAAAATGTCGGAAAAAGCAAAGAAGGAATCCCAATTCATACGAACTTCCTTTTCGAAGAAAAACTCCAATGTGTCCATTGCTTGTTGCTTCTCGGTTCCGGTGAGCACACTGGCAAATTTTTCCTTGTACTCTTCTTTTTTCCGGATGTAACTAACAAAAGTCTTTTGATAGTCAAGCAAAATGGTATCCTGATCGGGATAGTCTTTTTTGGGATAATCGTTGTCAAAATACAAAGTGAGTGGCAGGTATTCCTCCAAAATTGAAGGACGATGTAAATACAGATCAACCGTAATAGTACCGCCATCTACATAATCCAGCGTGGAGACTATTCTGGATGAATCCATTTTAGAGGTTGGTGCCACAAAGCCTTCTTTGCCAGCCAATACCTGGTAAACATGGCCGTATGTCAGAGGATAAGTTTTGGTATGGGTGTTTTCTGGCAATACATCCAACTTGCCTTTGGGTTCATTGGGTACAAATTCGCCATTTTTGTTATATTTTCCAAGGTCAAAAAAGACCAAATCCGGGCCAGGAAGCGGTTCTTTAAGGTCCTCGTCATAAACAGAAGCAACGAGATTAATTTTAGGGAAAAGGGATACCGTATCCACAATTTCATGCGTCCACAATTCATCAGGAGTTTGCATAAAAACGGTATCAGACTCGAATCCTGCTTTTTCGCCAATCAGCATATACTTTGTATTTACCTTGACTGGAAAGGTGTAAGAACTGGTAGAATCCATCGGACTGCCAACAGCCACATACTTGCCTTTGTTGTCCTTTTCATACAAGGTTATCCTTGTCATAGGAAGCGATTTTTCCGTAATTCCATGCAAAGCAATCGCCCGGTACCGGGTAATAAAATCTACCGCATACACATCGTAACAGCAGCCTTCTTCAGAATAGTTGGCATTGCCAATTCTGTTACTGCTGAAAAAGCCTCTTTTACTGTCTGTGCCTATCACGAAGTAAACATCATTGGCTGAACCATTGATAGGAGCTCCCATATGTTCCGGCTTTTCCCATTTGCCGTTTTTTCCGGGCTTGGATTTATACACATCAAAACCGCCAAGGGTCGGCAGACTATCAGAGCTGAAAAACAAGGTATTTGAAGCCGAATGGAAAAATGGTGTTACATCATTTCCGGTTGTATTCAGTTCCTTTAATGGCTGAGGCGCTCCAAGGCTATCGCCAAATACTTTACTATACCAAATATCCTTACCTCCCTTTCCGCCAGGTCTGTCCGAAACAAAAAACAAGGTTTCCTGCGATTCGCCAAACAGGGTGCCAATACTTGGCGTTGTGGAAGAGTATCCAACCTTGTTAATGGCTTTTAATTTTTCAGCAGGCCCCCAATTACCGTCGGCCATTTTATTTCGGCGGAAAAGATCAAAACGGATTTCGGCGGAATCCTTGACATAATTTCCTGCTGCGAAATAGGCTGTGTTGCCCAGGGCATTAATGGATAAGTGCGCCGTATGCTGCAGCAATAATTGGTCGTTGAATAGTGTTTCTGACACTGTCATGGGGTGATCCGGACCAACTATACCATCGGCGCCATCTGCCTGAAGCAGCTTAATTGTGTTCCTTTTTGGTTTTACTTTGTCGTTTTTCAGGTCGAATCGATATGCCGAGAAATACAACTGATTGTTCAGGTAGGCAGCCACGTATTCAGAATATAATTCACGGGTATTTACCTGAACAGTATCCAGCAAAAAGCAGGTGTCATTTTTTACGATATAAGGATTGTCTGTACCTGCACCTTGCGCCCATAGGCAAAGTTCATATCGGTCTTTTGCCTGTTTTTTTACGGCATCGGGTACAGGCGGCGCCTGAGGTAGTGTGGCAATGGCTTCAAAAAGATCTCCGGCGGCTACATATTTACCTTTGCGAAAAAGGACTTCGGCCAACCTCATTTTAGGAAAGTAGTCCGGGGCTGGGCTAAGTCCATGATCAACCAATCTCCGAAAAGCAGATTCCGCACTGTCTAAGGAAGTGATTTCCATAGCAGATTCTCCATATCCAGCTAAAGCTTCAACATGCAAAGGCTCTGCCTTCAGCGCGAAACCAAAATATTTCATGGCGGCATAGAAATTCTTCTTTCCGTATGATTCATTTGCCTTTTTAAGCAACTTTTGAAGAGAAGGCGCACGCTCAGATTCATCAACTTCATTCAGGCGGTCACTGATAACCGTTCTGATCCATAAAGTATCATTTTTGCTCTTTTGTTTGGTGGAATCAGGGTTTTGGGCCCATCCGGTAGTAACGGTGAACAAGGAGAGCAGGCACACGAAGAATGAGCAGAAACGCTTCATTTTGAAATGCTGAGAATTAATTGGTTCTAACATGCAATAGCCTGTGTTGCCGGCAAAAAGGCGTTTAATCTGCAATTAAATGAT
>JAEUUS010000088.1 GCA_016787545.1 Saprospiraceae bacterium | reverse complement strand
ATCGCGGAGCTGGTATAGCCCATCCAGGGAATCTACCGGCGGAGTTAGTTTTTTTACTTTCAACAAGACGATGGCACAACATCCGGTTTCATCAAAATCGTACAATTCAATCCCCAAAGGTCCTTCCTGATTGGGCGTCATAAGGAAATTCCGCTGACTAGCCCCGGGAAACCAGTGCAAATAAGGATCCGTAACTGACAACACACAGTTGGTATCCGGGTCCATTTGCAACACCACCCGGGTCCATTGAAAGGTATCGGTGGTTGAGGACAGGTTTTTGAAGGTACCAAGCGCTTTTACGATGTAATCATCTTCAGGCACGCCTATTACCGGATTGGGGGTGAGACTGAACGATTGTTGTGCATTAGCCAGTTGGAAACAAAAAAGGCAGGCCAGAACGGGAAGTAGTTTAGGTGTCATAAGTAGTTTGGTGTGTTAATGAGGTACAAGAATAGGAAACCCAAGTTAATTATTTAAAACTACTGGCATAAAAGGTGTTGGTTTGTCAACTGCGGACAGACCTCGTAGGTTTTAGACCTACGGTTTTATAGGGACGTTAAGGCTATCTGGAAGCGCATCTAGCATCTTGTAACCACTCGTTTCAACGAGTGGCCAAGAATACCCCACCCATCTCATCTAGCATCTTTACAAAACATCAGCATCAAAAATCTCAGGGAGCCCTATGAATCAGGATGTTATTTTATGTACTCAGCCTTGCATCTTTTCTAATGAAACCTTACTTTTGTAGTAATCACGCCCCTTACTAACTATTTTTTCACCAAACAACCAAACCACATCATGGCACAAGTACGCATCTGGGTTCACGCAGTTTGGGCAACCAAACGACGTGAGCCACTCATGGCAAATAAGAACAAGCGTATAGAGATTTTCAAGCACATTAAATCCTATGCTAGAGCAAAGAAGATATATTTGGATTTTATCAATGGAGAATCCGATCACGTTCACGCTTTAATTTCGATGGCCTGTGATCAGAATATAGCTCAAATCATGAAATTGCTCAAAGGAGAAAGTTCAAGTTTTGCAAATCAGAAGCAATTGTTTGGGACAGATTTTGCTTGGGCAGATGACTATTATGCTGCTTCAATTGGCCAGTCGCAAGTGGAAGTTGTTCGAAATTATCTAAAAAATCAGGAGGAGCATCATCGAAGTAAGACCTTTGAAGAAGAATGTCAGCTATTCATGGTTAAGTATGGCTTTGTTCGGATCTTAGGATGATGCTGATGTTTTGTAAAGATGCTAGATGAGATGGGTGGGCTGTATTTGCCCGCCGTTGAAACAGCGGGTTACAAGATGCTAGATGCGCTTCCAGATAGCCTTAACGTCCCTATATAACTTGTGTACATACCGTAGGATTTAGACCTCGTAGGTTTTAAAAACCTGCGAGGTCTAAAAAAGCCGCCCCGGTGCTCCGGAGCGGCTTTTCATTTCTGCAAAAAAACGATCAATTTTCAGCAGCCTTCACCACCTTGCGCACTTCGGTACCTTCGCTGCTGATGCATTGCACGAGGTAAATGCCCGGGTCAAGGTTGGGCAATTCCAACCGGTAAAGACCGGTGGATAGGTTGCGGCGTGGCAACAATACCGACACCACCCTGCCGAGCTCGTCGGTCATTTCCACGGCTAAAGAGGTAGGCTTGGTGATTTCTATATCGAGGGTTGCTTTGCTAACGTATGGGTTAGGATAAATCTTGAGGTCGAACGCATTCGGCTTTTGATATCCTTTTCCGGCGTACAATACCACTTCGCTGCGTTTTACACGCGGTTTGGCAGCCCAACGCAGCGCATTGGTTAAAAGGCGTGCCGACTGTGGTTCATCAAAATAATATTCCAGGCCAAGGTAAATGACTTTGCCGGACCCCAGGGGCTTATAACCCATAAACGGGTAGCCACGCACATCAGCCAGGGTTACAAATCCCGGATCAGAAATATCCAGCGGATACTGATATACTTCAGCAGAAAAATCAGCGCCAACTCCCTGGAACAATGGATGTTCCGGTTGTGTTTGTCCTACACTGCGTTCTTTGCAATAATAGCCATAATCCAGGTCGAACAAATTGAGTTGTTGCAAGGCGCTG
>JAEUUS010000055.1 GCA_016787545.1 Saprospiraceae bacterium | reverse complement strand
CTTTGCTCCTTCAATGCCCGGGTGGTGAAATGGTAGACACGAGGGACTTAAAATCCCTTGACCTTACCGGTCGTACGGGTTCGAGTCCCGTCTCGGGCACACCACAAATAGTTGTTGAACCACAAACATGAGCCGTCCCGATTTTTTTGGGATGGCTCATGTTTTTTAGTTCAATCTATAGTGTTACATCCTGACTACTCTGGCCACTCCCTTAAAAGTACTGGATTGAATTTCCACCGTATATATGCCTTTTGGCAGGTCTGCTACAGACAATTCTATGGTATCGGTAGTCTCTTTCAAGGGTTCATGATGCATCAGTCTCCCACTCATGTCGCTGATTCGAATCACTGCGCCCCGTTCCTGCGGCGCAGGAAATTGCAGTATGATCCGATCGGCGCTTGGATTGGGCATCACTAAAAAATCCTGGAATTTGAGGTCAGTAAGGCCCGTTAAGCAGTTGTAAACTGGGTTATTAGTTACGGCTGCGCTGTGTGAACTGGTACAGCCTGTACTCTCATCCTCCACCACCAGCATATAAGTGCCACTTGTAGTGGAGCAATACCAAAAACCGGTTTCTCCAGGTATGGCAACGCCATTTTTATACCACTGCAGGGAATATTGAACCGGTAAATTGGTCGTGTCTGTCATGCGCAGTGAGTTATTATAATTAAACCACACAGGAGCTGGCGGTAAGGCATGAAAAATTACTTCTACCGGCTGAGAAAGAGCTACACATCCAAAAGAGGAAATGTATTGCGCCTGATATAAACCGGCTGTTTGAGCCTGATAAAGGAAATCTGTGGCGCCGGGAATTACTGTGCCGTTAAATAACCACTGGTTGCCAAAACCGTAAGAGGAAATCAGATTTGGACCTTCAGCACCGGCACAAGCGGTTAAACCCATTGGAGCGCTAACTGTCGGATTTGAAGGCTGTGGATATACGATTACCGTATCTATTGACCGGATGGTATCAACAGGGTGTAAAATATTCATTTCCACGGTGAGGCCACCTGCCACCAAACTGCCATCACTGAGAATATTAAACGTAAGTACGCCACAATCGTCGTCGGTGCCTTTGATGCCTGCATCATCGTCATATACCAATAGCGTGTAATTCCCAGGCCCTAATGGAATATTAACCGGGAAGGTATAAGGAAGTGGAGTGCTATTGATGGCTGGAGAAGAACTGAAAATAATGTCACCCTGCGGATTTTTGATATGCAGATACAAATCCGGGTTTCCGTACAGCGGTGGGTCGGTGCAGTCAATATCCTGTACTTGAATGCTTTCCAGCAAATATCCTGAAGTGTCTATAATAGCTTGATAACCAACTTCATAAATGCCAGGTTGGGTATAGGTATGCGGTTCCGGATTTTCTTCTGGTGAAACAGTGCCGTCGCCGAAATCCCAGGCATAGGTAAATCCTTCGTTGCCGTTTGAAGGGATCAGGTTGACAAAATCCACCGTTGTACTTCCGCAACCACTGGGGTTGGTCATGGAGAAACCTTCGGAAATGCTGGTCTTGGGTGCGATGTATAACGACATCGGGAAGGTAGAAACCTGGGAAAGGATGAAAACGGTTGCCTTCAGGCTAACCGTAAGCTCAAATGAATCAGATTCAAGGGGCGTTCCGCAAATGCGGATACAGCCATCCGTTTGAGTAGCCGGATCAAATTCGGTTTGATTAAGCTGCCAGTACAAACCCGGAGGCAGGCCATCCACCGATAGGATTTCAAATTTGGTGATGGTTAAGCCGGGTGGCGTAACACTGTCGATGGCGTAAACAGGCGTGGTTGTTTTTGGCAAGCGAAAGGATACATCTTCCTGATACATCGTCCCTTTTTCACCGTCTGGAAGATCAGGCAGATAAATGGTATCGGCCGGGAAACTGGATGGTACGTTAACTGCACACCCCGGACAACCTGTTTGCGCAAGAAAAATGGATGGGAAAAGTAGCGTAGATAAACAAATGGTTAGTAGAAGTTGTCGCATGGATACAACCGGTTGGAAAAGTGAAAAAATGTTGCAAAACTCAGAAGGCTAAAGTGACGCATACCTGCGACACTCCGACAGATTAAAGGCAACCATCTTTTCGATGAGACCGATTGAGAGCAGGGATTAAAGGGAGTTTTTGAGTGTGGGAGTGTTTGAGTGTGGGAGTGTTTGAGTGTGGGAGTGTTTGAGTTGGCGTTGGGCTTGGTAGCCCAAAATCATAATTCGGAATCCCAATTACATTGAATGCCCAGTTAGGTTAATCCTGTAAAGGCGAAGCCTGAATAGCAGCCAAGCCGCACGCCAACTCAAGCACTCAAACACTTAAAAACTTCAGCACTTATTTTGCAACCATCAACTGACGAACGGCTTTGCCGTTTTTGTTGCTGAGGGTGTAGAAGTAAGCGCCATTAGCCAGGTTGCCGGCTTCGAAGGTGAATTCGTTGCGGCCAACTTCCATCCGGAGGGTTTGCTGGTGCATACGCTGACCAAGCATGTCGAATACTTCAAAGAAAAATTCGTCGGCTACTTGTGATTCGGCGATGATAACGGTTTGGCTGCTGAACGGGTTTGGCGCATTTTTCAGCAGGGTGAACTGATTGCCAAGGTCGTAAGTACCTACCAGGCAGGCAGAAGATTTCAGCGCAAGGTAGTAGTGAGAGCCTGGAGCTAACTGACCAGGAAACTGAACTGGCAGGCCGCCAAATGGCGTATTCACGGTTGCAGTAATGCCCAGATCAAAGGTGTCTGGGGCAATGTTCGTATTGTTTGGCGTTCCATACAATACGATACAGCCCAGGGAGCCGGCTGGAAACACGCAGTTCGGAGGATCACAGGCGTAGGTAAGGCCAGCCGGCAAATCGCTGATTGCGCCAGTGGTGGCAATACTCACGGTGGTGATAGGAATGCCCTGAAACGTGGCAGGTACATTCACCGTTACCGATTGGTTGTATGCGTGATCAATACACGCATCGGCGAGGTTGTAGTCTGGAGCCTGGTCTGTGTAAGGCGCAGGCGCCAACAATGCTCCGGATTGAATAATGGAGGAGTCGCGTACACAAACAGGTACTTGAGCAGCAACAGAAAGGGCGCAGAGAAGCGCGAACAGCAAGGGTAGCGTTCTTTTCATAGTCAGGTTGTAAATCAGAAACAATTGATGAAAAAAAAATCAGTTTGGTTGCAAGATGGAGATCGTGTGGGGTTCGATAGCGGCTCCAAGTTCCGCTTTTTTGTTCAATCAATGGCAATAAATTAACCATTGTGTAAAAAAATGACAGTTTAGAGCCTGTTATCTTGATTCTGCCACCTAATAGCGCAAAGAATCAATAAATATTGTCCTGCGACATAAGTTAACATGATAGCCGGCCGGACGCCATTAAAAGTTTGGCCGAATTTGGAAACAGCAATCAGGCTGTCCGAAAACACAAACAACAGCGCACCGGTCATCATGGCCGTGAAATGCCCGGACTCCAGTTTATCCTTCAGATTCAGCACGCTCAGTGCCATAATTGTAATGACTCCCGCATACAGGCAAACTGGAATTTTCATGCCGGAAGGAATCCCGTTCCACAAAAACCACAATAAAATCAATGGATAAGCCAGCAATGGAAGCACTATCAAGGGCTGCTGCGATAAATATCCCCTCCTGAAACTGCTAATACGTGAAAAAGCACCTATGTACCATACATGTGCCATCAAAAAAGCGCCCAAACCCGCTATAAAAAACAATCCGCCCTCAAACATAAGCAGCACATCTCCCAGGGTAGAAAAGAGCAGGGCAAACAGAATGGCTATGCGAAAAAAAACGCTTCGTCCTGGTGTTTCAGTCAAAAACCAGCCTGCCAGCAACGGCATCAGCAGTGGTTTGCTAATTTGTATCAGCAAGGGCTGTTCCAACAGAATACCTGTAATATTCAGCAAGACATCTATACCAAAAAAGATACGCCAGGGTAATTTCATGATCTGACTTATGCTGCCACTGCTGTGGCAATTTTGGATGCCAGTTCGCGCATCTCATCCTGAGAAAGCTCCACCTTGGCGCCGCGACTGAACGTAACATCCTCCATGCTGTTAAACGGCAGCAGGTGAACATGTGTATGTCTTACCTCATCGCCTATTACCACAATGCAGACTCGTTTACAAGGCACTGCTTGTTTAAGCCCTTTGGCAACATGTTTGGCAAAAAGCCATAAACCTGCATAAAGTTCGTCGTCTACATCAAAAATGTAGTCAATCTCTTCCTTGGTAATGCAAAGCGTGTGTCCATAAGTCTGCGGACGAACATCCAAAAATGCCAGGTATTTTTCTGTTTCGGCGATTTTGTGACAAGGAATTTCGCCGTTTATGATGCGGGTGAAAATAGATGCCATGGTTAATGTGGTTAATGTGATTAATGTGATTAATGTGGTGAATGTGATTAATGTGGGGTTGTTAGCCTCCTAAATGACCTCAAATGACTCCAAATGACCTCAAATGACCTCAAATGACCTTAAATGACTCCAAATGACCTCAAATGACTCCAAATGACCTAAAAAAAACTCCTTCCTTCCCGGCTCATTTTTCTGAGCAAAGGGCTGCAGCGATAGCGGTCTTCGAGGTATTCCACATATAGAGAATCCAGTTTGTCTACAATGTTTTGAATACCGATTTCGTCGGCCCAGGAAAGCAGACCTTTCGGATAGTTAACACCCTGAGTCATAGCCAATTCGATGTCGTCCCGACTGGCTACGCGAAGATAAAGTGCATCGGCCGCTTCATTAATGAGCATGGCCAGGATTCTGGTGGTAATTTCACGACCTAAGGCTTCATTACGTGTAGGCTCGGGGATTACAGCGCCAGGGCGGTAATCATAGAAACCAACGGAGGTTTTACGCCCGAAGTAATGCGCATCTACCAGGCGTTTTTGGGTAAAAGATGGTTTGTACCTTGGATCATAAAAGAAGTTGGAAAACACCACTTCCGTTACTGCATAATTAATATCGTTTCCGATAAAATCCATCAACTCAAAAGGGCCCATCCTGAAGCCGCACAAATCGCGCATGGCCCAGTCAATAGTTACTTCATCGGCAATGCCTTCATCAAATATTCTCAGGGCCTCTCCATAGTATGGACGAGCCACACGGTTTACAATAAAGCCTGGAGTATCCTTGGCAACCACGGTGGTTTTACCCCAGCCATTAATCAGTTTTTTGCCAATGTCTACTACATCCGGATTTGTTTGCAGACCCGGAATGATTTCTACCAAACGCATGAGCGGCGCCGGATTGAAAAAATGAACACCCAGAATTCTTTCCGGATGTTTGAGGTGGGCGCCCATGGCAGAGATGGATAAGGAGGAGGTGTTACTGGCTAAAATGGTATGTTGATCCACCACAGCCTCCATGCTCCTGAATGCAATCTGTTTTTGTTCTATATCTTCCACAATGGCTTCAATGACTATGCTGCACTCACGGAACTCACTCATGTGATCGGTAAATTTGAGTCGGCTAAACAATGCATAAGACTCTGCATCCGTCATTTTGCCTTTTTCTACCAGTGTTTTGAGGGTAGCCTGAATATTCCTGCTGGCTCTTGTGAGCGCAATGATCAGATTGTCGCAAATCACTACATTGTGACCGGCTGCTGCTGCTACCTGTGCTATGCCGCTGCCCATTGCGCCGGCGCCTAAAATGCCAATTGTCTCCATGAAAGAATGAGTTTGGTATACCTGGGGGGGATATGGTTGAATTTAGTGTCGCAAATTTACACGGACTCTTTGATTTATCCGGCCAATCCTCGACCAGTTTGCTGTTTATAAACTGTCAATGCTTGGCAAAACCTTTAGCATGCTTGAAACAGTGCATTAACCCCCGTATCTTTGCACCAGTTTAGTCAACATGGTATCCAGATATGTAACATCGGTGGTATGGATTTGGGCAGTGGCACTATTAAGTTCCACAGCTGGTGTGAGCATGCACCAGGTGTATTGTTATTGTGTTGGGAAAACCACCGTTTCTCTTTTTGAGGCAGAAGACGCCTGCCACATGGAAGATTTTGGCGCCCTTGTAGAGGACTGCTGTAAAAAGCCGGAATCTGCCAAACCGAAATCATGTTGTGAAAAGCCTTCTCCAAAAGAGGATGGCTGCACGAAAAAAACCACCCTCGTTTTTAAGCTAAAAACAGAGTATGAAGTAACTCATCCGGACTTCAAAAAACTGGATTTCGGGAAGTTTGGGGCGTCGCCATTAACATATATGCCTGAATTGCCCTGGAGATTGCCGGTGCAAAAAATAGGTTTTAATCGGTTTGAACGCCCACCACCACCTTTGAGTGGCCGCATGATTTGCGTGCGCCACGGTGTTTTTCGCTGTTAGTATTGCATGGATTGACTGGTCATTCCCGATGAGCCGTACAGGCTTTTCGGGTTAACGCTCATGTAAATCATGCAATTAAAATGAAAAAGATATTTTCCCTTTTGGGATTTTTAGCCGGATACCTTCCACTCCTGGCACAAACGCCGGAAGGATTTGTGACAGGCATCGTTACCAATGAAAAAGAGGAAGTGCTCATCGGCGCTTCCGTGTTTTGGAAGGATACCCGTCAGGGTGTTACCACCGATGCAGAAGGGCGCTTTGCTGTGCCCAAACGCGATCAGGAGGCCACCTTGGTCATTAATTATGTAGGCTATACCCCCGCAGAAGTGCAGGTGCTTCCCGGTGAAGACAAAATCTGGGTGGAAATCACAGGTGTCAAACAACTGGATGAAGTAACGGTAAAAGCAAAAGGCGGGGATGTGTTTATTTCCAGCATTGGCGTGCGCAATGTGGAGAGCGTTACCAGCCAGGAACTTAGAAAGGCGCCCTGTTGCAACCTTTCCGAGAGTTTCCAAACCAATGGCGCTATTGATGTCACTTATCCCAATGCTTTAACCGGGGTAAAGGAAATTCAATTGCTGGGTCTGCGCGGTATTTACAGTCAGTTTTTGGTGGAAAATCGGCCAACAATGACCGGAATTGCCACACCATTTGCCTTCGAATATATTCCCGGCACCTGGCTTTCCGGGGTGGATTTGGCCAAAGGCGCCAGCAGTGTGAAAAATGGCAATACGGGTATTACCGGACAGGTGAATGCTGAAATTGTGAAGCCCGATCAGGATAAACCTTTGTTTGTCAATGTGTTCAGCAGCACAGAAGGACGCGGAGAGGTGAATGTACACCTGAATAAAAAAGGTGAGGTTTCGCACCACGGTTTGCTGTTGCATGGCTCATTTGTAGAGAATAAATGGGATATGAATGGCGACCGGTTTAAAGACTCCCCGGACCGGCAACAGCTGAACGGCATGTACCGCTGGAAATACGATGGTCCGGAAGGTTGTGCACAGTTTAACGTGCATGCTCTGACAGACCGGCGGCAGAGCGGACAATTCAGGGATATTGAAGGGTATCAGGGGCCGCGTTTCCAGATAGATCAACAAAACGACCGGGTAGAAGTTTGGGGGAAATATGGCAAGGAGGAGTTTTTAGGTAAACGTTTTTTGGAATTAGGAAACATCATCAGTGGTTCCTGGCACCGAACCCAATCCCAGTTTGGGCCCAATGCCTACCGGGGCGAGCAGCGTTCGATCTATTGGCAGAGCCTGGTGCAGGATATTATTGGCAATACCAACCACAGGATTCTGGTGGCGCCTTCCATCTTTTACGATGATATTCGGGAAAACGTTAATGAAGGTAACCTGGATCGGAGGGAATTTGTGCCTGGATTGATGGCAGAATATACGTACAGTCGCCCGAGTTTGCGTATGGAAATTCCGGATTTAGTGATTGTGCTCGGCACACGTGCGGATTGGAACAGTCGCTTTGGCTGGCAGGTTACGCCTCGATTGAGCGCCAAGTACAATTTCACGGAAAAAAGCATCGTTCGCGTTTCGGCCGGCAGAGGATTCCGTTCTCCGAACGTGGTGGCAGAAAACATCAGCCTGCTGGCCAGCAACCGCAGCTTCCAGTTTTCACGTCCGCCGTTTGGTACGTCACAGGAACAACTCGGACCAGAAGAAGCCTGGAATTATGGGGTAAATTATACCCAAAAATTCAATGTCGCTCAGCGCGAAGCCAGCATAAGTCTGGATGTTTACCGAACAGATTTTGTTCGTCAGGTACTGGTGGATGTGGAAGAAGCGCCGGTGAACTCAGAATGGACAGTGTTCTTTTACAACAGTACCGGCAAATCCTACAGCAACAGTGTATTGCTCAATATGCAATATAACGTGTTGCCTGGCCTGGATGTCAAGGCGGCTATGAAATGGAACGACGTGCGGGCCACCTATGCCGATGGCGAGCTGAGGACGGTGCCGCTGGTAGCCCGATTGCGCGGATTGGTTTCGTTGGATTATACCACGCCCAACAAGCGCTGGAGCCTGAACACCCACGTGCAAATTGTGGGGCCACAGCGCCTGCCCGACAATTCTTTCCTGCCGCATGAACTCACCCATGATTTCCCGGTAAACAGTCCAACATTTGCACTTTGGAATGCCCAATTGACTCGTAAATTTGGCAATAATCTGGAGTTGTATGCTGGTTGTGAAAACATCACCGGATACCAGCAGCACCATGTAATTATTGCGGCAAACGATCCTTCTTCGCCTTACTTTAATGGCTCGCAGGTTTGGGCGCCCATGATGCGGCAGGTGGGATATGTCGGGCTACGCTGGTCGCCAAAGGGGCTTTGAGGGGTTTGAAGGGTTTGAGGGGTTTGAAGGGGTTTGAAGGGTTTGAGGGGTTTGAGGGGTTTGAAGGGTTTGAGGGGTTTGAAGGGTTTGAGGGGTTTTTCACCATTAAATTTTTTTCATCATGAAACAGATTCTTTTTTTCAGCATATTCATGTTCAGCTTCATGTTCGTACAGGCGCAAACGCCAGCAACGGAGGCTATGACCACAAAATTCAAGGTTTACGGCAATTGCGGCATGTGTGAAAAACGCATAGAGAAAGCGGCCAAAATTGACGGCGTGACCTTTGCAGATTGGGATGTTGACAGTAAAATCCTGACGGTGCATTTTGATGCAAATAAGGTGAAACCCACCAAAATTCATCAGGCAGTAGCCGCAGTTGGCCACGATACGGATAAGGTTCGCGCAGAAGATAAAGTGTACAAGAAACTGCATGAATGTTGTCACTACGACCGTCCGGCAGTGAAGCAATAGGGTTGGGGATGTTGTCTTGAGCGTAGCAAAGCTCTTGCCAGGCTGAATGTCATCTGTGTAGAATCTGTGCAAAAAATCTGTGTGAAATCTGTGCGAAACCTCATCTTCGCTTTCCAAAAAAGATACTCACGTTTTAAGGGTTTCCTACTCACGTTTGATAGGTTTCCCGCAGATTTCGCAGAAGTCGTTCGGCCTGGCATCTGCTTTAATCTCCCCCCCCCCAATGCCCCCCAAATGACGCCTAAATGACTCCCAATGACCACTAAATGACCACTAAATGACCCCCAATGGCCACTAAATGACCACAAAATGACCAATCAAAATAAAACAGCCCTCATCATCGGCGCCAGCGGACTGGTAGGAGGTCATTTGTTGCAGCAATTGCTGGATCATCCGGCCTATCGGGAAGTAGTAGCCCTGGTGAGACGTCCACTGGATATCAACCACCCGAAATTGCGACAGGAGATCCTGGATTTTGATCATCCGGATCCTGCCAAAATTCAGGGCGATGAGTTGTTTTGCGCGCTGGGCACCACCATCAAGAAAGCCGGCTCGAAGGAGGTACAACATCGCATTGATGGTATTTATCCCTACGAAATTGGTCGTATAGCCCGGCAGAATGGTGTGCGGGGGTATTTTTTGGTATCTTCCGTTGGCACAGATGCCAAATCATCTACTTTTTACCTCCGCGTGAAGGGTGAGTTGGAAGAGAAACTGAAAATGCTCGGCTTCCCCAGTCTGGTGATCGTTCGGCCGTCTTTCCTGTTGGGCAACCGGACCGAATTCCGGTTAGGCGAAAAAATAGGCATTTTCCTGGCTCAGTTGCTCAGGCCCATCATTCCCAAACGTTATCGGGGCGTTCAGGCCTCTGCTGTTGCCGCAGCGCTCGTTGCTGCCGCCAACCGAAATGTGGAAGGAGTATTGGTGCTGGAGAATGAGGAGATTTGAGGTGGTTTTTACCATGGAGTCTGAGAGAAGCGGCGTTGTTTAGTGACGGGGTGACTGACAGTCACCCCGTCACTAAACA
>JAEUUS010000726.1 GCA_016787545.1 Saprospiraceae bacterium | reverse complement strand
TAGCAGCCTATCACGGCTATGATAACACCGGCGCTACCCGAAAGGCCAACCTTTTGGCCCTGCAAGACGCCATGTCGGTGATTAAAAAACAACTCAGCCCAAATGTACCAACAATGACCTCACAACTGGAAACTGCCGGTCAGATGGAGAAGCAGGGCGGCAAATGAGCCTGTACGTCAAAATGGTATTGAGGCAAGTCTGGTATTGGAGCAGGTTTAATGAAAAAGGCCGGAATACCATTCCGCCAAACAGGAGAAACACATAAACACCATACTACCCAAAAAAAACTCCGAGGAACCACAGAACCATGAAAGCAGACAGCGCCCGACACACTTTTTAAACCCGCTTTTCCGGTGCGCGGGGTGTCGGTGCGCTGTTGATTTTGTATTTTGGCAGCGCAGTGCTTGAATAGGTGTTTAGCCAAAGGTTTTCCAATATCTAACTTCTTCACCATGAAAAGTCTAATTACACCAGTATTACTTACCTTATTGATGAGCCTGGAGTCCTGCAGACCGGATCAGGCAGAGGTTTCCATTGAGATGTTGGTGCAGCCTCCAGTGGTTACTACGTTGGCTGATGGATCGAGACAAGCAGATCTGACGATGGTGATTACTCAAATTGGCAATTTTTATTACCAGGACTTTTCCTACGATTTTAAGAAATTCCAGGGTACTGTTATTTTTGATTCACTGGCAACTACGCTGCCAACGGCCCGGGAGTTCATCCAACGCAGGGTAATTGTTCCGGAACCAGGACTTTATTACCTGAGCATGCGCCTGGGAACAGAAACAAACGGCGCTTCCACAGGCAAAACGGTGGAAATCCCCTAAAGCCTGACCTCGACAGTAAGTACCCGGGGGTTGGAAAAAAATGAGACAATATTTTGTTTCGCTTTCCCGGCCAAAAAGATGGTATCTCAAAAGTAAATTTTACCGCGGAGACGGGGAGGTGCAGAGGTGTAAGTAATTGCTTATCAAGCCCTCTGCGTCTCTCCGCCTCTGCGGTAAAAATAAAAAAGCGACTTATGAGACAGCCTCTTCAATTTCCCCCAAACGAAACATGAGCCGCCCCGGAATTCAGGACGACTCATGTTTTATGGTATTTCAGCGGCTAAACCCGCCGGTGCAATTTATTATTCAACCACAATCATCTTCTTCGTTGCGCTGTGGGTTGGCGTATCCAGTTGATAGAACAGGATGCCAGCTTCCAATTCAGCGCGCTGCAAGGTGATGGTATTGAACCCTTTCGCAAACTGGTTCACAATGCGTTTCACCACTTTTCCTTCTGCATTGGTTACTGTGAGGGTAGCTTCTACAGCCTCAGGCAGGTTGAAGGAGATATTGGTGAAGCCCTTGGTTGGGTTCGGTGCGTTTTGGAGCAACTCGAAACCAGCACCGGCAAGGGTACTTCCGTTGGTGCCGTTGAACCGCAGCATCACTTCTTTCTTCTGCACATCGCCATTGATCTCAGCGTAGGCTTCGGTGCGGGTAATGCTGTTGCCCAGTCCGAGCATTTGGCTCAACTGACCATTGCGCGTTGCACGGAAACGGATGGCAAATTCACCTGCTTCACCGTTCACAGAGGCGGTTACCGCCTGATCAAAGATGGCGAAGTTTTCGCGGCCCATGTTCTCGCCAGGAATTACCTCAAGCGCTTGCAAACCGTTCAGATCCATGGTGAACTGATATCCGGCCACATTTTCAGCGGCGGTCAGCTTTACTTCCACCATTTCGCCTGCTTTCACTGCGCGATCTTCCACATCAAAGTACACAGTACCCAGGTTGCGATCGTCGGCATTAAACAGGCCATTCGGTATTACGGAGTTGTTCACGTCGCCAATTTTCACCCCAACGAAATCGTCTTCGAGGTTGTGCAGTTGCATATCCTGAACCGTTTTGGTTTCAGGGAATTGCTCCTGGAACGGGTTGAGTGCATTCGGGAATACGTAATCTTTATCCACAAAGCGCCAGGAAGTATTCGCTGGTAATTCATTGTAAATACCAAGAATCATTTTACGAATTTCCACGATGTCGAAGGTGGTAATAGAACCACTTTTGTTGGCATCAGCAGCGATCATTTTATACGGACTATTCAGCGGTTCCAGACCCAGAATGTGTTTGGAAATCAACACCAGGTCGTAGGTGGTTACACCGTTCAATGGGTTGTCGTCTTTTTCAGGCACCACAATGTAGTCGGAACCAACAGGCAATGTATTGGCGAAAACAAACAAACCCTGATTATCCGTCAGATCGGTGCTGGCTTGTACCGGAGCGCCGTTGGCAGGGATGGCAAACAGTTGAACATTTGCTTCTTCCACACCTTCGTTGATTTCTGTTTTCAGGGCGCCTGAAACCAGAACCACCGGATTACCGCTGCAAGAGCCAAGATTATCCTGAACCAATACATAGGTTTCGCAAAAATCAGCGTTGCCTGCTGCATCTATGGCCCAGAGTTCAACACACTGATTGCCCACTTCAGCACAGGTAAAGGTTACGTTAGTAATCGGATTGCCTTGCGCATCAACCGGGAAGCCGGTGCCAGTGCCGCATTTACGGATACCAATTTTGATCTGGTTGGCCGGTGTGCAGTTATCTTCGGTGTATTGCAGGAAGTCGCTGGCCCAGAGGGTAATCATGCCGGTTGGCATAATGTTTACGCTGAGACCGTTGAGACAAACCACCGTTGGCGCCTTGCAATCTTTCACCGTGAAGGTGTATTCGTATTCGCTGTTGTTGCCACAGCCGTCGGTAATGAACCACTTGATTTTGTGGGTACCGTGTGGCAATTCAGGCACAACAAAGGTGTTTTGCTGTTGCTGTGTATTGAAACGTACGCAAGCAATTTTGTTGTTGCCATTTATGGTTTCCTGAATCGCAAAGCCATATTTTTGGTTTGCAGGCACCGGACGTTCGTCGAATTGACGTGCAGTACCGCCACTGAAGTTAGGCGTGTTCAGGTTATTGTACAACACATTGTTCCAGCCCAAACCTGCCAGTCCGGTGTTCACAGAATTCACCACGGTTTCCATGGTACCATCGCCGTCAAGGTCCAGGAACAACAGGTACTCGATGTTCACATTGTTTCCTGAGCAGGCATCATTGCCGGTAATGCACAAATCGGTAGGTTCCTCGCAGAGATCGTGGGTTTGCAATCCATTATCCCACCAGTACATTTCATTCCAGAGTTGTGCATTGTTGGCTGTTAACCAGTTCTGATTGGTACAGTTA
>JAEUUS010000722.1 GCA_016787545.1 Saprospiraceae bacterium | reverse complement strand
CCAATATTTTGAAAAGTCGTGTGCAGGTATTCAAGGTAAAAAATGGGGTAATCCTGAAATAGTTTCACAAATCAATTTTCGTATTACCGACTTTTGCGCTTCAATTATATCTCTCCTGTCATGAAAAAAAATTTGTTGTTTCCCTTGTTGGCATCGTGTATACTAAGCACGGTAACAGCCCAGAACATCCAGTATGTGAAGTACGACATGGCCAATGGTCTCAAAGTAATTTTACACGAAGATCATAGTACGCCAATCGTTGCCGTTTCGGTGATGTACCATGTGGGTTCAAAAAATGAAAAACCACAACGAACCGGCTTCGCACATTTTTTTGAACACCTGCTTTTTGAAGGTTCTGAAAATATCAAACGTGGTGAGTTTGACGATTACATCAACAAAGCCGGGGGCATGAACAATGCCAATACCTCTTTTGATCGCACCTATTACTTCGAGGTTTTACCTTCCAATCAACTCGGCCTGGGGCTATGGCTGGAAAGCGAGCGCATGTTGCATGCCAAAGTAGAGCAGGTAGGTATTGAAACGCAGCGCCAGGTGGTTAAAGAAGAGCGGCGTCAATCCTATGAAAACCGCCCTTACGGGATGATTATCGAAGAGACATTGAAGCGCCTGTATAGGGTTCACCCATATAAAAGTCCGCCAATTGGTTCAATGGTGGATCTGAATGCGGCAGAAGAGGGTGACTATAAGCAATTTTACAAAGATTATTACCGCCCTGACAATGCCATACTAAGCATTGCCGGCGACATTGATATTGAGCAAACCAAGAAGCTGATTGATGCTTTTTTTAAAGACATTCCAAGAGGGAAAGGGGAAATTCAACGCAAATTTCCACAAGAGCCACCGATAACCCAGACCGTACGGGATACGGTATTTGATAATGTTCAACTCCCGGCACTAATATACGCATACCATATTCCTGCCCAGGGCACCAAAGACTTTTATGCAGTGAAGATGCTTTCCATGTTGCTTAGCCAGGGAGAAAGCAGCCGTATGCAAAAAAACATAGTTGATCAGCAACAGAAAGCTGTTTTTGCCGGAGCATTCCCGTTTGAACTCGAAGACCCTGGTGCAAGTATCTGTTTTGCGGTAGCAAACCTTGGTGTTGATATTTTAGATTTGGAAAAAAGTATGGATGCTGTCATCCAGGATGTTCAAACCAATCTGATTCCTGAGGATGAGTTTCAAAAACTGCAAAACCAGGTAGAAAATGATTTTGTAACGGCCAACAACAGCGTTGCGGGAATTGCAGAAAGTCTTGCCCAATATGAAATGTACTATGGCGATGCAAACTTGATTAATACAGAGCTGGAAAGGTACAGAAAGGTCACTCGTGAGGATCTCCGGGCAGCAGCTGTGAAATACTACCATCCTAATGCCCGGATCCTTTTACATTGGTTGCCACAACCTGCTAAACCCTAAACCAGCAAAGTTTAAACAACATGAACAAATTATCAAGTTTCATCATATTAGTATCTTTGTTTCTGGCCTCCTGTGCGCCAAAATCAGGCAACAAAGTTAGTACTTCCCCTTCTGTGCCTGTGCCTCCTCCAACTGCAGGGAGCAACAAAGCCCCTCAGATTCCAATACCTGTTGGAGACGTAAGAAAAAATGCGCCAGCTCCCGGGTCTGCACCAAAAGTGCAAATTGGCAGCGCGGAAACCTTTACTTTGGACAATGGGTTGACCGTTATTCTGGTTGAAAACCATAAGTTGCCAAAAGTGTCATACCGGGTGTTTGTTGACTTTGATCCCGTGTTGGAAAAGGATGCAGCGGGCTATTTAGATATTTCAGGGGAATTGCTCACTAAAGGCACCAAAACCCGCACCAAATCGCAAATTGACACTCAGGTTGATTTTCTTGGAGCAAGTCTGTTCTCAGATGCTAATGGAGTAAGCGCCAGCTGTTTAAAAAAACACAGTGAAAAGCTGCTGACAATCATGTCGGACGTTTTGCTTAATCCTGTTTTTCCTCAGGAAGAATTGGATAAAGCCAAAAAAAGGTCGGAAAGCGGATTGGCCTCCCAAAAAGATGATGCCAATGCTATTGCCGGTAATGTTGCTTCTATTTTAAGGTATGGCAAAGACCACCCTTATGGTGAAATCATGACCGTTGCAACGCTTTCCAATATCAAACTTGAACAGATAACAAACCACTACAAGACTTATTTCAAGCCAAACATCGCGTATTTGGTAATTACCGGCGACATCAACAGGGCCGAGGCTGAACGACAGGCTAAGCAGTATTTTGGCAAATGGGAAAAAGGGGATGTGCCTATCCACAAATATGGCATTCCCCGGCCACCTGAAAAAACACAAGTGGATTTCGTTCACCGTGCTGGTGCTGTTCAATCGGTTATCAATATCACATATCCAATTGATTTACAGCCAGGAACACCCGACGTAATTCGCTCAAGGGTAGCCAATTCTCTTCTGGGCGGTTATTTTAACAGCCGACTGAACAATAATCTACGGGAGGGTCATGGATGGACTTACGGTGCTGGAAGCTCTTTGAATCCAGATAAACTGGTTGGTATGTTTAATGCTTCAGCGAGTGTGCGCAATGCAGTAACCGATAGTAGTATCATTGAGTTTTTAAAAGAAATGCGGCGCCTTAGCGAAGAAAAGGTATCAAACGATGAGTTGCAGGTGGTAAAGAATGTCATGGCTGGTAATTTCTCCAGAAGCCTGGAAGAGCCTGGTACTGTAGCCACATTTGCGCTTAATACAGCAAGATATCGTCTGCCTGCTGATTATTATGAAAAATACCTGGAAGTGCTTCAGAATGTAACTATCGAAGAAGTGCAGGCAATGTCCAGAAAATATATTCGGACGGATAAAGCGCACATTCTCGTGGTAGGGAACAGGGATGATGTTGCGGATCGTTTAAAACAGTTTTCAGCTGACGGAAAAGTCAACTTTTATGATGCCTATGGCAACCCGGTAAAAATGGCAAACACCACGCTGCCTGTAGGACTGACGGCCGAGCAAGTGATTGAAGATTACCTCAATGCCATTGGCGGAAGAAGTAAAATCGTGACGATTGCGGATATGGAATCCAAATCAGTGATGCAAATGAGAGGCCCCTCTTTCAACCTGACAACCTATCAAAAAGGCGGCAATAAAATTTTGGTTGAAATGAGCATGAACGGGCAAGTAATGAACAAACAACTGTTTGATGGTCAATCAGGCGCACAATCTGCCATGGGTCAGGTAGAAAATCTGGATGAAGCATCGTTAGCCGATATGAAGGAACAAGCTAAAATCTGTAAAGAAGCTGATTACAAAACCGGCGGATACAAATTGAACCTTAAAGGCATGGAAGACATAAACGGCGCCATGGCCTTTGTCATAGAAGTATCTCGTCCGGATGGTCAAAGCACTACAGAGTATTATGACACCAAAACAAGTTTAAAACTCAGGGAGGTGAGTATGGAACAAGGCCCAGATGGGAATCCTGCCATTCAAACCATAGATATGTCAGATTACAAAGAGGTTAGTGGTGTTAAAATGCCGCATACCCTGACAGTTAGTGGCGTGTTTCCCGTGCCATTCAAAGTAACTGTTTCCGAGATAAAAGTAAATACCGGTATCAAGGATGAGGTGTTCAAGTTGTAAAACCTTCCGTTGATAAACATACCTTTGCGCACGTTGTCTGTTTTAGGCAACGTGCGTTTTTGTAACAACTTTACCACGAAATAACAATTCAACATGTTGCACACACTTTTGCAAGCGCCTGCAGGCGGCGGCAGCGGACTTCTCGGAATGTTGTTCCCATTCCTAATCATTGTCGTGTTTTACTTCTTTTTGATACGGCCACAAGTGAAACGTCAAAAAGAACAGCAAAAATTCATTGAAGGTTTGAAAGAAGGTCAGGAGGTTGTAACCAATTCCGGAATTATTGGAAAAGTAACCAAGATCGACGGACCGGTTATTCGCCTCATGGTGGACGAAAAAACTTTTATCCGAGTGGTTAAATCTTCCATTCAAGGAGAATACAAAGGTTAAATATTAATGGGGCTGTCTCCTGGATTCCTTCCAGAGGCAGCCTCCTTTTTTAAATCCTGAGATTATGTTCCAGAACCGATTTTTCATCCCTTTCCTTTTGGCCTGCTTAGGCCTTGCCTCATGTACCCGCAATACCACTTTGCGGGTGTTACAACCGGCACAAATGACACTGCCGGAGCATATTTCCACGGTTGCCATGATCGACCGGAGTAAACCTTCCAATGGATGGTCTAATTTTTTTGAAGGTTTACTAACAGGAGAACAAATTGGTCAGGATCGCCGTAGCCGTCAAACAGCCATGGATGGACTGACTAATGCGCTTACACGCACCCCTCGATTTCAGGTAAAATCTACCGGCATTGAATTAACTGGAAGTAAAGCGGGCGGAAGGATGCCTGCTGCATTGGATTGGAGTGAAATTGATCGAATTTGCAGAGATTACGGTGCAAATGCAGTGGTCTCCATTGAGTCGTTTGATTCAGATAATTCAAGACGATCCTGGCCAGTAAATGAAACTAAAAAAGACAAAACCGGCAAAAAATATACAGTTACCACTTTTAGATCGGAGCAACGAACTGGTGTACGCATCGGGTGGAGACTGTATGATCCTAAAACCAAAATTATCCTGGACGAATATGTTACAGATGATTATTTGGAACGCACAGGAAGTGGAACCACAGATCGTGCAGCGCTGAATAACCTTCCCAATCAATTGGATGTCACCAGAGATGTAGCCTATAATGTTGGCATTGAATATGGTGCACGTATTGCGCCTATTTATGTCAATGTAACTCGTGCCTACTACCACAAAGCAAAGGGTTATAAATCTTACATGAAGGAAGCTGCCAGGCATTTGGTCGATCGGGATATGGAAAAGGCTGCTATACTTTGGAAAAAAGTAATTGCATTGGCTGGAACTTCTAATAAGAAAGCTGCAGGCAGGGCAGCCTATAATATGGCAGTTGCGGCCGAAATCAATGGCAATCTGGATCTCGCATTAGAATGGGCCACAAAATCTTATCAGGAATATGGTAACAAAAAGGCCCGAGAGTACATTAATGTGATCAAGCAAAGGCAAAATGACGCCAGAAAAGCTGATGCTCAATTGCCAGGTAAAAAGGCTTAATCGAACGTTCAATGGTACCTAAATATTTGCTCACCTTTGGTTGCTTAATACTGTGGCTGCTAACTTTTAGTATTGGCGCCTTTGTAGACACCAACCCAATCCGGGCTGAATTGAGTCAACAATTTAGCTTCCGTACATTCCTATTGGTGGTTTCAGCATGGATTCCAACGAATCTGGGAATTTTGTCCATTTTTGCAGGTCTGAGTGGCGCACTTTGTCGCTCCCTGCTCAGAAGTCTTGAGGTAGGGGCGGAACAAATCAGGCCGGCCAAAGAAGGCTCCAGAATTTTGGGAGGAGGTATAGCAGGATTGATGTTTTACCTCTCGCTTATGGCTGGTGCGTTCCTGTTAATGGATGAACCATTTGAAACTACCACCAAGCAACAATATTTCAGAATAGCAGGTGTGGTTTCATTTATGGCATTTCTTGCCGGTTTCAGGCCGGATCTTTTGCGCAGAATACTCGATAAGATACCCGGGTTTTAAGAGAGGTATTTCCCTACAATGGGCAGCCTTCTGCCCATCCCGAAGGCTTTTGCACTCACCCGAATGACCGGAGCTGCCTGTTCCCGTTTAAATTCATTGATATTCACCATTCGGAGCACCCGTTTTACCAGAGCTTCGTCAAAACCCTGGGCGATTAGCTCATTGGGACCTTGTCGCTGCTCAATATATTGAAATAGCAAGGGATCGAGGACCTCATAAGGTGGCAAACTGTCTGTGTCCTTTTGTCCGGGTCTCAATTCAGCTGAGGGAGGCTTGGTGATAGAGTTTTGTGGAATTACACCTTCCATCCTGTACTTCCCGATTGGAAGCGTGTTAATGTACTTAACCAACGCATAAATCTCGGTTTTATAGACATCGCCAAGTACAGCCAATCCGCCACACATATCGCCATACAAGGTTCCATATCCTACCGACATTTCACTTTTGTTGGTTGTGTTCAGCAAAATATGGCCAAACTTATTGCTCATAGCCATCAGAAGGGTGCCACGCACGCGCGCCTGAATATTTTCTTCTGTGACATTAAACGTCGTTCCGGCAAACTGTGTGGCCAGGGCTGCTTCAAAAGCGTCGTAAACAGACTTAATGGCAACGATATCGTATTGGATTCCAAGATTTTCTGCCAGCACCTGAGCATCATTTACTGAGTGATCGCTGCTATACTGACTTGGCATGAGCAAAACACGAACGTTATCTGCACCCAATGCTTCAGTTGCCAAAACAGCAGTCACTGCAGAGTCAATCCCGCCTGATAATCCCAAAATGGCTTTTTGAAAACCTAATTTTTGAAAATAATCCCGGATGCCCAAAACCAATGCATCATGGATCAGGTGGATCTTATCCTTTGCCTGCTCTCTATGTATTCCTCCTTTCATAACCTCCTCCAGATCATACACTTTCAGGCACTCTTTAAAATAAGGCAACTCATCAAACACCTGCCCATCTGGAGACACAACCAAACTTCCGCCATCAAATATAACATCCGTTTGGCCTCCTACCATATTGGTATAAAACATGGGGATCTGATACTGTTGCACATTAGCCTTCACCGTATGAATTCTGGTTTTCGCATGGGCATAATTGAATGGGGATGCTGAAATATTGAGGATAAAATCAGGTTTTTCCGGCATCATCTCATCCAATGGGCAAATGGTGTAAAGGGGGTTTTCGTTGCCCAGGTTCCAGATGTCTTCACATATAGACAAAGCGATTTTTTTCCCTTTAAACGCGACTGTTTTGAATTCACTTGCAGGTTCAAAATACCTGTACTCATCAAAGATATCATACGTAGGAAGTAATGCTTTGTGCTGAACTGCCTGGATTTTTCCATCAAACAGGAAATAAGCAGAATTGTACAAGTCTTTTCCTGCTAATACAGGATTTCTGGTTGGAGCGCCAACTACGATCGCTATGTCTTTGCTAACCTCACATAAAGCCGCTACGGATTGCTGGCATCGTTTAATGAAATCGTCGAATTCTAAAAAATCTCTGGGAGGGTAGCCACAAACAGCCAACTCCGGAAAACAAATCAAATCTGCTTTTTCTGCTTTAGCTGTCTCCACAGCAGTAAGCATTTTTGCCAAATTTCCTTCAAAATTTCCAATATGCAGATTCAACTGCGAAAGTGCGATGCGCATAATTTTTTTGTTGTAACAAGATCTTATTCAACGAAATACATGTCAATCTCCCCTTTGTTTTTGGCGGCAATTTTTCCACGGTAATGGCATGGATAAGCATCTTTAATGATCTTAAACACCTCCCCGGATATATTGATCCTACCGCCTTCACCTGCCTGTTCTACCCTGGCAGCAATATTCACGGTGTCGCCCCAAATGTCGAAAGCAAATTTTTTGGATCCTACCACACCTGCCACCACGGGGCCTCTATGGATGCCAATTCGGGCATCAAATCTGGGCAATCCGGCCTTTTCCCTTTCCTGGTTCCACTGGGTTAGCCAAATTTGCATTTCCTGTGCGGCAGCCACCATTTCCCTCAACTGAGCTCCTCCCCCATCTGGCAAGCCTCCGGCACACATGTATGCATCACCAATTGTTTTGATTTTTTCCAGTCCATGTTTGGCAATGATATCGTCAAAACGCTGAAAACAAGTGTCGAGTTCACTTACCAATTGCTGGGGAGTAAGTTTTTCGGCAATTTTACTGAATCCAACAAAATCAGCGAACAGCACTCCTACATCATCAAAATACCTGGCCTGTGTACGCCCCTGTCGTTTCAATTCATCGGCAACCAGTGTTGGAAGGATGTTTAATAACAGGTTATCCGATCGCTCCTGCTCTTCTCTGATGGTCTTGTTTTTTTCGGAAAGGATTTGGGCGTTTTGTCTCGCTCTAAAAAAGCTAAACGTAGAACCTCCCGCCAATAATAACAAAACACCAATTATGGCATAATTGAATTTGCGGTTACTATCAGCCTCCCGGAGCGCAAGATTGGCATTTGATACCGCTAATGAATCCATTCCTCTGGTGTAATACACCGAATCAAGCAATAATCTTTGCTGCATAAGCAGCATCCTGGTCTTCATTTGTTCTTGTGTAAGGGTTTCCAATTCCGCCTCTTTCGACGCCAATTCATCCTGTAAAGCCTTACTTTCTTCTAACATTTTTGCCTGTTCAGACCGAAATTTCTGCTGATTTTCCAATAATTGCCGCTGCGCCAGCGTCAATTCCTGTTGCATTTCCTGGCGCGTTTCAGCTGGCTCTTCGCCTAATTTGCCACCACTTTTTAGTCGGATAATCTGAGCTTCGAACTGTTGTACTGCTTGGGTTTTTCCGGCCTTATTCGCGATATCTTTCAAATTTTCCAGGTTGTCCAGTGCAAGCGCTTTGTTACTGCTTTTCGTGTCACGGAGTATCTTCAGGCTTTGTTCAAATTTTTGTTCCGGACGTTTTTTTCCGGCTAATTGAATGGCTTTCCCTTCCCGATTCAATGCATTGGCCCTAAGCTCTGGCAGACGAAGATCCTCCGCCAGATCTTCTGCTTTGTCGGCTGTTTTTACAGCAGCCTCCATTTCGCCCGCATACATCTGGGCATCAGCCAAAGCGATCAACAACTCAATTTTAGCAGCGCCTTTGGCACTTTGCGCTTGTTGTTCCAATTGCTTGATTTTGTTTGATTGGCTGTAGAGGGTATTCCCAACCAAGCACAAGCTAAAACACAAAATGATTGTTTTCCTGAACACGATAAAATGATTGAATGAGTGAAAATGGCATCAATGACCAAACATTTTAGCATCGAATCCCCTTTTGGAATCACCCAGCGGGGC
>JAEUUS010000709.1 GCA_016787545.1 Saprospiraceae bacterium | reverse complement strand
AATGGTTGACCTCAAGACCCAATACGCAAAAATCCAGCCGGAAATTGAGCGGGAAATGCGGGAGGTACTTGATACTTGTATGTTTATCGGCGGCCCGAAAGTGAATGCTTTTCGGGAAAACCTCGAACAATACCTCGGCGTAAAACACGTCATTCCCTGCGCCAACGGAACAGATGCCCTGCAGATTGCCATGATGGCCCTGGGTCTGCAACCCGGCGATGAAGTCATTGTGCCGGCTTTCACTTATGTAGCCACAGCAGAGGTCATTGCCCTGCTCGGACTTACTCCGGTTATGACGGATGTTGATCCCGGCACCATGAATATTACAGCTGCCCATGTGGAAGCTGCCATTACGCCACGTACCAAAGCCATTGTTCCGGTACACCTGTTCGGTCAGAGCGTAGATATGGAGCCCATTCTTGCCCTGGCGCAAAAACACGGACTCTATGTGATTGAAGACAATGCGCAAGCTATTGGAGCAGATTACACCTTCCGCAATGGTACCAAAGCCAAAACCGGCGTAATGGGCCAGTTTGGCTGTACCTCCTTTTTCCCATCCAAAAACCTGGGATGTTATGGCGACGGTGGCGCACTCATGACCAACGACGATGCCCTGGCTGCCAAAGCGCGTATGATTGCCAATCACGGTCAATCCAAACTGTATTATCACGATGAAATTGGGGTAAACTCCCGTTTGGATGCATTGCAGGCAGTGGTGCTGAACGCCAAACTCAAACACCTGGATGAATACAATGCCGCACGAAATCGGGCTGCTGATTATTACGACCGGGCATTTTCACAGGTAAAGGCGTTGAAAACACCGGCCCGCGATCCGCATTCCACCCACGTATTTCACCAATACACCCTGCAGATCAACGCACCCAATTCCGTTCAGCTCCGTGACGAACTGAAAGCGACCCTGGCTGAACAAGGCATTCCCTGCATGATCTACTACCCGGTGCCACTGTACAAACAACCAGCCTTTGCCCGTTACTGGCAAGGAACTGAACTTCCGGTAACAGAAGCCCTCTGTGCAAGTGTATTTTCTTTGCCCATGCACTCCGAACTGACAGATGAAATCCTGGCTACCATCACCGGCGCTGTAATTAACTTTTTCACGCAAAAAGGGCTATAAATCAACTCTTTATGGCAAACTTTGCATTAATTGGAGCAGCCGGATACGTGGCCCCCAGGCACCTGAAAGCCATTCGCGATACCGGCAACGAGCTGGTAGCGGCTTTTGATCCTGCAGATTCTGTGGGAGTACTGGACAGCTATTTTCCGGAAACATCCTTCTTCACGGAATTTGAACGGTTTGACCGGCATCTGGATAAAATCCGGCGCAATGGTCAGGGCGTTGATTACGTGAGTATCTGCTCGCCCAATTACCTGCACGATGCCCATATTCGCTTTGGTTTGCGCAATGGCGCCCATGTCATTTGCGAAAAACCTCTGGTACTCAATCCCTGGAACGTGGAAGCGCTGAAAGCAAATGAACAGGAATCCGGGAAAAGGGTATCCACCATCCTTCAGCTTCGGTTGCACCCATCCATTATTGCACTTCGAGAAAAGGTTCAATCTGGCCAAAAGGCGCAAAAACACGAGGTTGATCTCAGCTACATCACCTCTAGAGGCTCCTGGTATTACACCAGCTGGAAAGGTGATGTGCAAAAATCTGGAGGTATTGCCACCAATATTGGCATTCACTTTTTCGACATGCTGAGCTGGATTTTTGGTCCGGTTGTGCAAAATCTCGTACACGTGCACACGCACGACCGTGCAGCCGGTTATCTGGAATTTGAAAAAGCCCGCGTCCGTTGGTTTCTGAGTATCAATGCGCAAACCTTGCCGGAGGCCGCCGCCGGCAAACGAACGTACAGAGCCATTACCATAGATGGCGAAAGCCTGGAGTTCAGCGAAGGTTTCACCGATTTGCATACCCTGAGTTATCAGGACATCCTGGCTGGCAACAGTTTTGGACTTGATGATGCCCTGCCGGCCATTCAACTGGCGCATGATATCCGAACCGCCACGCCACTTGGGCTACAGGGCGATTACCACCCGCTGGCCCGTTTACCCCTTGCCCCACACCCATTTCATTGAACATGGCCTATTTTGCACATCCAACGGCTGTTATCGATCCGGGCGCCCAAATTGGGGAAGGTTCCCGCATCTGGCATTTTTGCCACGTATCGGAAGAGGCAGTTTTGGGCGAAAAGTGTGTGTTGGGACAAAATGTGTTTGTAGCCAACGGTGTTACACTGGGTAATGGGGTGAAAGTGCAAAACAACGTTTCCCTATATACCGGGGTGATTTGTGAAGACGAGGTTTTTCTGGGGCCAAGTATGGTGTTTACCAATGTAATCAACCCCAGAAGTTTTATCGAACGAAAACAGGAGTTCAGGCCTACCCTGGTGAAAAAAGGAGCCAGCATTGGCGCCAACGCCACCATTTTATGTGGCGTCACCCTGGGCCGGTATTGTATGATCGGGGCCGGTGCGGTAGTGACGGCCAATGTGCCTGATTTTGCATTGATGACCGGAGTTCCGGCCCGGCAAACAGGCTGGATAAGTAAAAACGGGCATCGTCTGCAACTTGATGAAACAGGAAAAGCCCAATGCCCGGAAACGGGAGAATGGTATCAATTAAACCAAAAACTGGGAATGCTGGAGGAGAAGTAAGGGCGTGTTCCGAACTTTGCATCCCATTCCAGACAAGCATACAAACATGAAAAAAGCCCTTATCACCGGCATTACTGGTCAGGATGGCGCTTATCTCGCCGAGTTTTTGTTGAAAAAAGGCTACGAGGTACACGGCATCAAGCGCAGGTCTTCCCTGTTCAATACAGACCGGGTGGATCATCTGTATCAGGACCCGCATGTTGACAACCAACGCTTTATCCTCCATTATGGCGATCTGACAGATTCCACCAACCTGATTCGGATCATGCAACAGGTGCAACCGGATGAAGTATACAATCTGGGCGCTCAAAGTCACGTGCAGGTTAGTTTTGAAACGCCGGAATACACGGCCAATGCGGATGCTGTTGGGGCGCTGCGTTTGCTGGAAGCCATTCGTTTGCTTGGCTTAACCAGTAAAACCCGGTTTTATCAGGCCAGCACCTCCGAATTGTATGGTTTGGTGCAGGAAACCCCACAAACAGAAAAAACGCCTTTTTATCCGCGTTCGCCTTATGGAGTAGCTAAATTGTATGCCTATTGGATAACGGTGAACTACCGGGAAAGCTATGGCATGTTTGCCTGCAACGGCATATTGTTCAACCACGAAAGTCCGCTCCGGGGTGAAACCTTTGTGACCAGAAAAATCACCAGGGCAGCCACCAAAATTTCCCTGGGGCTGCAAGACAAACTCTGGCTGGGCAATCTGGATGCGCGCCGCGACTGGGGGCATGCCAAGGATTATGTGGAAGCCATGTGGCTTATGATGCAATATCCTGATCCTGAAGATTTTGTGATTGCAACCGGGGTTACCACTTCCGTTCGTGATTTTTGCCGGATGACCTTCCGCGAGCTGGGCGCTGAACTGGAATTTCAGGGTGAGGGGATATCCGAAATTGGCATTATTGCCCAATCTACCAATTCCAATTTCAAGCCAGGTCAGGACGTCATTGCTGTTGATCCACGCTACTTCCGTCCGTCAGAAGTTGATCTGCTGGTTGGAGATGCCACCAAAGCCAAAACCAAGCTCGGATGGCAAGCCAAACACAGCCTCGCCGAACTGGTGTCTGAAATGGTGCAGTCAGATCTGCATTTATTCCAGAAAGAGGAGTATTTGAAAAAAGGCGGGTTTTATGTGAAGGCGCAGTTCGAGTGAGAGGGGCACCGCGAAGTACGCAAAGGAGAATCTGTTAGAGGGGTTCACCGCGAAGTGCGCTAAGGGCGCTAAGAGAATCCGTTAGAGGGAAACTAACCGCAAAGTACGCTAAGGGTAGTGGCGGTTTATATTTTGGAATATGACAGTTGGAAAAAATGTACAGCTCCTTTGGCATATTTCAAAAATTACCCTAATTTAGTTTGAAGTTTTAACCCGTAAAATCCAAACTAAATGAAAAACATTGAAATGGTTGCAAGGCAGATAGTTGACGCTGCCTATTTCATCCACCAAGAACTTGGGCCTGGTTTACTTGAATCAGCCTATCAATTCTGCCTAATAAAAGAGCTAAAGGAAAGAGGATTGGAAGTAAAGGCAGAAGTAGGTGTTCCTCTTGTTTTCAAGGGCGAAAAACTAGATTGTGGATATCGGCTGGATATTTTGGTTGAGCAACAAATCATCCTTGAAATAAAGTCTGTAGAAACCCTTCTCCCCATTCATACAGCTCAGCTCATCACTTATCTGAAGCTTACAGAGTTGAAACTGGGATTTCTCATCAATTTCAACACTCAATACTTCAAATCCGGCATTCGAAGAATTGCTTATAACCTTTAAACTTTGCGCACTTTGCGTTCTTTGCGGTGAATCCTTCCTCTCCCATCTTTATTGCCGGCCACCGCGGAATGGTGGGCTCGGCCATTCTCAGAAAACTTCAATCTGAGGGCTTTACCAATTTTGTACTGGCCAATTCCAAACAACTGGACCTTCGTATCCAGAATGAGGTGAATGAGTTTTTCCGGATACACAAACCGGAATATGTCTTTCTGGCAGCAGCCAAAGTAGGCGGCATTCTGGCCAACAACACTTATCGGGCGGAGTTTCTGTACGATAACCTGATGATTGAGTCGAATGTGATCGAGGCGGCATACCGACATGGGGTAAAAAAGCTCATGTTCCTGGGCTCTTCCTGCATTTACCCGAAAATGGCGCCTCAGCCGTTGAAGGAGGAGTCGTTGCTTACAGGTTTGCTGGAACCCACCAACGAGCCCTATGCGATTGCCAAAATTGCCGGCATCAAACTCTGCGATGCATACCGGGCCCAATATGGCTGCAATTTCATTTCAGTAATGCCCACCAACCTCTACGGTCCAAACGACAATTACCACCCGGAAAACAGCCACGTTTTGCCAGCTTTATTGCGAAAATTCCATGAAGCACGGCAAAAAAACGAGCCGTATGTTACCCTCTGGGGTACCGGCACCCCGCGCCGCGAGTTCCTGCACGTAGACGATCTGGCAGATGCCTGCTATTTTCTGATGCAACATTTCAACGAACCCGGATTTGTCAACATCGGCACCGGCGTAGACCTGCCCATTTTGGAACTGGCCCAAATGGTGCAACGTATTGTTGGATATCAGGGAGAAATACGCCATGATTTGTCAAAACCCGATGGCACCCCGCGTAAACTCATGGATGTGAGCAAATTACACAACCTGGGCTGGAAAGCATCCATTGATCTCGAAACCGGCATTCGGAGCGTGTATGAGTCGGTTAAAGACCAATTGTAGGACAAGGCGCAAAGCTTGTGTCAAGGCACGAAGACTATACACTAAGGCGCGAAGGCACAAAGACGCAAAGGAGACCACGAGGGTCGGCACCCATCAAACCATTCAAACCCATCAAACCATTCAAACCCATCAAACCATTCAAACCCATCAAACCATTCAAACCCATCAAACCTTTCAAACCCATCAAACCTTTCAACCTCTTCAAACACACAAACACCCGCACACTTATGCAAAACCCACATACATTCGTAGCCATCATGGCCGGCGGCGTTGGAAGTCGCTTCTGGCCAGGTAGCCGGGAAGCCCGGCCCAAGCAATTTCTGGATATGCTCGGCGTAGGCAAAAGCTTGCTCCGACTCACTTTTGAACGTTTCCTGCCTATCTGCCCTGCAGAACGGATTTTTATCGTGACCAATGCAGCTTACAAAGCATTGATCCAGGAACAAATTCCTGAAATATCCGAAAATCAAATTCTTTGCGAACCCAGTCGCAACAACACAGCTCCTTGCGTTGCCTGGACGGCCTTCAAGCTCGCATCTATTGATCCGGAAGCCAATTTTGTAATTGCCCCTTCCGATCATATTGTGCTTAAGGAGGCTGCCTTTTTAGAAAAAATTGAGACCGCATTAAAGTTTTCTTCCGAAAACGAAGCGCTTCTAACCCTCGGTATTCAGCCGTCCCGCCCTGATACCGGATATGGATACATCCAGATGGGGCAGGAACAAACCAGCGGTATTTACAGGGTGAAACGTTTTGCTGAAAAACCAGACCTCACTACTGCCCAGGAATTCATCGCTAGCGGCGAATACCTCTGGAATGCCGGTATCTTTATCTGGCGCGCCAGCAGCATCCTAACAGCCTATAAACAATTGGCTTTCGATATTTATAAGATACTGGAAAAAGGCCGGAACGTATATAATACTGCAGAAGAACAGGCCTTTATTGACGAAGCCTACCCCACTACGCCCAATATTTCCGTAGACTTTGCTATCATGGAAAAAGCGCAAAACGTATGCACCATTCCGGCGGAATTTGGATGGAGCGACCTGGGTACCTGGGCCAGCTTGCACGCTGAATATCAAAAAGATGAAAATGGAAATGCCATCCAGGGAAATGTACTAGCCCTGGATACCCACGACACACTGATTCGTATTCCTGAAGGCAAACTCGCGGTTGTAAAAGACATGCATGACTATATCATTGTTGACACGCCCGATGCGCTGTTGATTTACCCAAAATCAAAAGAACAGGAAGTCAAACAAGTCACTGCCATGGTCAAAGAGAAAACAGGCGCTAAACACTTGTGAGGACTTGGGACTGTTGGACGCTGGACTTCTAACTCGTCCAACAGTCCCAAGTCTAGCCGTCCAGAAATCCAGCATCCATTCAGGGTTTCCCCTTGCTCCTTAACAGGAAATCCATGATTTTTTAAAAAAAGACCGGGCAAAATTTTGAGGCTTGTTAACATTGTCTAACTTCGCACCACTAAATCGTTTTAATCCACACCAGTTCACTAATCCCTTGTAATTGTGTAGTCCCCATTGTGGTATACACTAAAAAAACAGCAGTGTCGGATGAGCCCTTTTTCCTCAATCAGCGCACACCCTGAAATCCAAGATGGAGCACCCGTTTTCAGCGGAACCCGAATTCGGGTAGAAACATTTTACGACTTCCTCCGTATAGGCGTGTCGGTAAATGAGTTTTTGGATGAGTTTCCATCCATAACACGCGACCAAGCATTGGAGGTTTATGATCTGATGAACAGTCAGTATACACTGGATCAGATCGCTTCAGCCGTAAATGGCCCACAAAACACTATTCAAGCAAATGCTGGTCGTTTGTTTGCGGTAGCTGCCTAAGAGGGTTTTACAGAAATTAAATAGGAACCACAAAGTTACAAAGGACACAAAATTGTATGTTTAGTGTCCTTTGTAACTTTGTGGTTCCTATTTAATTTCTAGCCCCTACCCTTCCTTCGAGACTTTGTGGTCCAATCAATTATGATGTAAAAGGTGCAAGAGCCATCCCCAAAAAATCGGGATGCCTAATTTTTATTTAACCTCCAAATTTCGCCGGTAAACTTTCATCCGCACTTTTTTACCACGGTCGTTTTCTACCAAATCCTCCCATACTAATTGAATCCCGGGTAAATGCTCCAATTCCGGACGCTTGTGTGGGGTAATGACAACTATTACAGGTGCAGCCTCAAACAAATTCCAAACCAAGGAAAACAACTCTTTTTCCGGGCATAAATGCAAGGCAAAAGAAGAAATAATCAGTGAATACCGACCAGGCAATCCGGATCTGATCACATCCTTAAAAGACAATTGTAAACAAGGCAACCCAGTATTTTGCGTGTACAATTGATGGGTGTATGGATCGCAGCCCAACACAAGATTCCATCCTGCTGAAACCAGAACCTGACTCACCTCACCTCCCCCCGCGGAGAAATCCAGCACACCGGCGGAACCATCCAGCCGGAACAGATTTTTCTCCAACAATGCCTTTATCAGCGGAAAATGTGGATTCTCATACTCCTCCGAAAACTGCTGATAATAGCCATCCGCCCCGTATTGATCATACAATGGCCGGATTTTCTTGCCCATAAATGCCTAATTTTTTACTTTTTTGCTGTAATCACGCTCTAAACTATCTACCAGAAGCTGATAAGCAGGGTCGTCAACCGGATTGGCATAACTACTGCGTTTTTTGCCAAAAAATTTCAGTTTTACGGTATTGTACCGCTCTGGATGCATCCGTAAATCCTGGAGTAGCAAATGAAGGTGACGACTGGTACTAACCAGATTGTCGTATAGTTCCTCATCCGTCAGTGTCTTGCCAACCAAGCCTTTACCCTTGACCAAATTTTGCGCTAAGGTATCAACCCGGTGCAGGGTACCTGAGGTTACAGCGAGTGTAGACCGAAGATCACTCAAGGACATTGCCATGGAATCAATAGCATTTGCCGCTTTTTTAGACGTTTGGTCCAGCCCTGCATTTTTAAGTTGCTCACTAATTGCGGAAAGATTCGCAATAGCATCACTGATATTTTTATCGTTTGCTTTAATCGTTCCACTGATTGACGCAAAATTGCCGGTTATGGCCGCAATGCTCTGTTTATTCAAAGCCAGAATCTCATTTAATTGGCGCGTCATATCCTCGATATTATGGATGGCATTATCCAGCGAAACAACAGAGCCGGCTACCCCATTGGGATTGGCCTTGGCCAGCGAGTCGAAATCAATTGAAAGCCCCTGCTTAATCCTTTGCGTATATACATCAAAATCATCGGGGCTTCCCAACAAACTCTCAATCAATGATTTAGAGCCGCCTATCAGGTAATCTCCGTCTTCCGCACAATCGCCGTCACATGGATGCGGGATTAAAATCTCAACAGCTTTACCACCCATCAAGCTCATCCCGATGATGGAGGCAATGGCGTCCTTGGGTATATCTACTTTGCCATTGATATTGAGTACAACAATAATGGTTTTGTCGTCAACCTTATCAATATACATATCCTTCACCATACCGACTTGAAAGCCTTTGATAAATACCGGGCTGGACGGTCGCAATTGATCTACATTTTCATACTTGACGTACAGATTTTTGGAAGAGCTCAACACATTCATGCCTTTCAGGAACTTGAATCCCCAAAAGCCAAGGCCCAGAGCTACTAAAGCCAGCAGCCCAATTTTTACTTCGTTACTAAGTTTAAACATTTTAATGGAGTGATTGCGTTGGTATTGGACAAAAGGGTGTTGGAGCCAAACTAAAGCTGCACAATGGTAGCCGTTTTAAAGCCCATATTTTGAATTTCCGGCAGAACTTTTTCGGCATCTGCTTTGGTGGGATAATTCCCGGAGTAGTAATGGTATTTACCTTCCTGAAAGCGCTCCCTAACATTGGTCATCAAACTAAGTTGACCAACATTGGGGTCGAGTTTATTGGGCCAGGCCAGCAGCAAAATAGCATAAACCGGTGCTGGTTTAACTGCCGGTTTTTCAACTGCCATATTTACCGCTGGTTTGGGTTTGGCCCCAGTTGCCTGTGTATTTTTTTGAGCCACGGGTTTTGCACTGGCGGCTCCTTGTGTTTGAGCTGACGAACCAGAACTTTTAGGAGGCGCCGGTTTTGATTGCGGCGTTTTTTTAGGCGCCGGAGCATCTGCTACATTTCCAAGTGGCTTCCCCGTTTCCATATGACGTTTGTAAGCTTCAAATGCCTGAAAAATCGACAGTGCCATTTGTTCACGCCCCTCCGCTGAAGCAAGAAAAGTCTCTTCCGTACTATTGGTTAGATATCCGGTCTCAACTAAAACCGATGGCATAGCCGTTTCTCTAAGCACCAGAAATCCGGCCTGTTTTACCCCACGATCCTCCCGAAAAGCCACTGCTGCTGCAAACTGCTGAACATATCCAGCAAAAAGTATGCTTTGTTCCAGATAGGCACTCTGCCATAAACTGGCAAAAATCTCTGCTTCCGGGCTTTCCGGATCATAACCTGCGTAATTTTTTTGGTAATCATCCTCCAGATAGATGGAAGCATTTTCCCGTTTAGCTACATCCAGGTTGTCTTTGGAACGATGTAATCCAAGGACATAAGTTTCCGCCCCCTGAACGGGTTTGCCCGGTAAAGCATTGCAGTGTACGCTGATAAACAAATCTGCATTATTTCGGTTGGCAATGGCCGCGCGCTCGTTTAATTCAATAAAGACATCCGTATCGCGGGTATAAATCACCTTAATCTCCGGATAATTCTCCTCAATATAGGCGCCTAACCGCAACACTATAGCCAGCGTATTGTCCTTTTCATACGCCGTTGCACCTACACATCCCGGATCTTTACCGCCATGCCCTGCATCCAGGACAATCGTTTTGATTCGATAAGGGGGCTGAGCGTTGGGAACAGCCATTTGACCTGTTAATTCAGAACGGTTATCGCCCGAATACAAACAGATTCCTTGCGCTTCACTACTTTTGCGGAAGTTCAGCGAAAGGTTCCCCGGAGCGCTGTTTACGTCCGTTGAAAGGTTAAAATTTTCAAAAACAAGCCACGCGATGAGTAGCGTGAACGTTTGTAAAGCGAAGTTTGACTTCATAAACGCAAACCTTTAGTTTTCTTTTTGTTTACCTGGGGTTAGGACTAACCGTTGGAAAGGAATAAGGCTCTTACTTTTGCAACGGTAAAGTATAGTGTTTGTCACCATTTAAGCTACCTAAAAGCCATCCATTAACCAGTGGTTCAAATTTCCGGCAAATATCGGTATTTATTCCAAATTGCGTGCCTGCTCTTCAGCAGTCAACTCTTTGCACAGATTCCGGACACCTTGGTTCGCCCTGATACCTTGTTTGCGCCAGTTTTCCGGGATTCTGCCACTGTGGATCTTTCCAAAATCAAATTCAGTAACGACGGATTGGATGAGGAGGTCGCATACACTGCTGAGGATTCCATGTGGTTTGATGTAAAAAACAAACAAGTGCATTTGTATGGCGGTGCTACAGTTACTTATACGACGTTAAACATTAAAGCAGGTTACATACTGCTTGACTACGGTAATAACGAAATTTCCGCCCAACCATTGCCGGACACCTCTGGTCTTCCTGTTGGTTTGCCAGATTTTAAAGACGGTGAGCAACAATTTACCGCTTCCAAACTGCGCTACAATTTTAAAAGTAAAAAGGGGATTATTTACGAAGCGCGCACCAAACAGGAAGATCTCTATGTGTTAGGAGAAAAAGCAAAGTTTGTCAATGTTGTATCCGCTGATACTTCCAAAAAAGCACGAAATATAATTTATAATGAAGACGCGATCATCACCACCTGCGATGATCCGCATCCGCATTTTGGTATCAGAACTCAAAAATTAAAGGTTATTCAGGATAAGTTGGTGGTGACCGGATTATCCAATCTGGAAGTAGGCGGTATCCCAACGCCTCTGATCATTCCGTTTGGCTTTTTCCCTGTCACCAAAACCCGAAAAGCAGGTTTACTAATCCCCAAGGATTTTGACTTCCGAACGGCGGAAGGTTTCGGATTTGAAGGTTTAGGCTGGTATCAACCTATTTCCGACCAAATGGATGCCAC
>JAEUUS010000706.1 GCA_016787545.1 Saprospiraceae bacterium | reverse complement strand
GTGGTTTCCTCCGAAGTGACAGGAGTTTCTTCCTGCTGATCCTGGATTGGATCTTTTTCTTCTTCTTGCATCATATTAAGTGTTTGGTTTTCAAACGCTTATACAGCAGTTTGGGGGATTTTTTTGGTGTGAACCTAATATTCGACTTCACTTCGGGACGAAGCCGTTGCCCCGCGCTTTTTTGAAAGCGGGCGCAAAGGTAGAAATAAAAATGTGAATAATGTGGGAAATGTGAAAAAATGTGGGGGAATGTGGGGAATGTGAATAATGTGGGAAATTTGGGAAATGTGGGGAATGTGGTGGAAATGTGGGGAATGTGAATAATGTGGAGTGGTTTATACTGGGTTTAGTGATTTCTGTATAAGACCTCGCAAGAGGTCCAACCACTGTAGTAACATGGGTTAAGTGGTTTAAGGACCTCGCAAGAGGTCCAACCTCTGTAGCAAAAAAATACAGTATTCCTCATAGCTGGCGCCAGCAGGACAAGGCAAAGCAGCCTTGCCATGGAGCAAGTGAATGTTGGCATGAAAGGAAGTTTAAATGTGAATTTATATAAGCCCTGATGAAGAGCTAAATTAGTTAGTAATTGAGCTGAAAAAAAGTTGTATCCCCTTTTTTAATGTAAACAGAATTGATTACTGGATATTGCTTAATTGAATAGTATGTGGACCAGGGAATTAACCCTGAATATAGGGTAACTTCTTCTTCTGAGTTAATTTTAATGGGCGGCACCACTCGAGAATCCATACTTGGGACTAAAATCGGCTTAGCAAACAGGATTCCTTCCGCCAATGCAAATTCTTTTTCATAGGCCGGGCTATAAACCCCAAGGTAAATAGTGTCTTTATCAGTGGTATTGTGAATCGTTAAGCTCAATACTCCATCCATAGGTACCATAGAAAATTCAATTTCATTTACCTGGTGATCATTAATGGGTGTTAAAAAATCTCCTTTGTATAGATAATTCGGTTTTATAGCCTGCCCTATTCCTAAGGACATATGATCACTGCTGAAGGAAAATTGTCCTTCTTGATTCGTGAAAATTATATGTTCTTGAAGGTTACGGGTGTAGGGCGCTTCGTTCAGGCGATCGAACTCTATGATTGTAACCGCTACCGAATCCAATCCTTCTCCAGTTACCTTATCTACCACCTTCCCATGCACCACAGTACCTTTGTCCCTGCAGGCTGTAAGGCTCAGGAAAAGCAGGAAAAAAGATAGTGAGGGAATGCGCGTTTTCATGGTCGAATAGTTTAAAGGATTTCGAAACGGACATCCCCAACATGCTCTAAAAGTAACATAAACTTTTGCCAATTGGCCGAAGGCCGCTTAAAACTGGTGACCGAAGGCCAACCCTTCGCGCCTTCGCGCCTTTGTGTCCCCCCTTCGAGCCTTACTCTTCAAATTTAGCTCCCACCGGTGAGCGATACTTCTGAAATGGCATCTTCAACAACTCCCACACATTAGAATGCTCCCTGGGATCCGGATGTGTATCAATACCAAACACCAGTTTATCATTGTCTACCCGGGCAAATGTGCCGAACAGTCGATCCCAAACCGAAAAAATATTGCCGTAATTCGTGTCGGTATAAGGCAGTACATAATGGTGATGTACCCGGTGCATACCCGGTGTTACTACCACCCAACTCAATGCATCGTCCAGCCACTTTGGAAACTGAATATTGGCGTGGTTGAACTGGGTAAACACCACGGAAAGAGATTGATACATCATGATCAAAGAAATGGGCGCGCCACAAACTATGATTCCAATCAGGGTAAATACAAACCGAAACACACTTTCCCCCGGATGGTGCCGGTTGGCTGTTGTTGTATCAACGTTCGGGTCGGTGTGGTGCACCAGGTGAAAGCGCCACATCCAGCGCACTTTATGCTCCATCCAATGAATGAAATAAGCGCCCACCAGATCCATCAAAAATAAGCCCAGCACAAAAAACAACCACAGCGGCATGTCCGGCAGCCATTGCAAAAGGCCGATTTTGTCAGCCACCACCCAATCAGCTGTGCGCAAGAGCAAAAAAGCCATGAGGAAATTCACCAAAACCGTGGTTAAAGTGAAAAACAGGTTTATGCCTAAATGCGCCGCCTTTTTATAAGATTTCCGATAAAAAGGCAATCCGCTTTCCAAAAGCAGAAAAAAGGTCAAACCGCCTAATAAAATGGCGCTGCGGTGGGAAGAAGGGATGTTGGTAAAATACTCGGCTATAGACTCCATGGCGGAATATGGTTAATTCGGGCGTAATAATCGCACTTTTTGCGCAATTCAACCTGAATTTTCCCTCTTACCAAACCCTGTACATGGTAAATTTTTGCAAAGCCCCCAAACTATCCGGCTGCGGAATCCTGCGAAACACGCCCTGCTGCCATTCCAGCAAAACGCCCTCTTCTGAATAATACTCCTCAGGCTCCTCTCTATCGGTGGCCCGGTAACCATGTTCGGCCAGTTTGGTGTATAGCCTGGGCGGGTTGCTGTTTCTGAACCACCAGCTTTCTGAGGCTGTCTGACCACTTTCTCCACCATAAAAATGCGAAACCTCTACTAAACCCGCCACAACGCCGGATTTTTTATCGGTGAACAAAAGGGTTTTTTTGCCAAACCAAAATTCTTCAGTGCCAATCAAAATGGCATCCAGATTTTCGGTAAAGCTGTATCTACCCAATTGGCGGAATTGCGCATCGCCCGTGCCAAAATGTAATTGCTCAAACTGGGCGCTGTCTAAGCCTGCCTTTAGCAACGAATCGGATATCAGCGGACCATCGCCGGCTTCCGAAATGAAAAAATGAAGGGTGTCAGGCGCTGTAGAGGGTTGGCCAAAAGCAGAGGCCAAACCGAGCGGTGCAAGGGTGTTTGTTTCCGGTTGCGGATTACCACAAAATCCGGCCAAACAAACCAGGACGCCTAAAAGCAGGCCCAACGAAAAAAAAGGTTTCATAAGCCAAGGTTTTTCCTGAAAAAGCTTCTTACAAATGGCGCTTTGGGAAAACCGTTGATAATTTGCAGGTCTTCGGTCAGGGTACTCTCGTCGTCCAGAAAAGCAAAAATTCTTTGAATGGGATTTTTGCGGTACATCGTGTAAAACAACTCAGGGCCTTTTGCATTGTGCCGGTGCAGCACATCCAGAAATATGGCATCATACCACCGGAATTTGCGCGAAATCAGTCCTTCATCGACCCTTTTGCCCGTTTTTAGGTTGTGTACAATGCGCCGCGCGTTCTTCTCCGAATTCTTGAATGAATAACCCGTAGACGGCTTTACCCATCCACCTCCGGTACCAATACGAAGGTGTCGCTCAACGGAATACTGCTCAAACGGAAAATCAGTCATGGGTATTATGCCCTGCTCCGTTTCTGTTAC
>JAEUUS010000684.1 GCA_016787545.1 Saprospiraceae bacterium | reverse complement strand
AAACAAGATTGGTATGCAAAAACTGACTAAAGCGGAAGAAGAAGTGATGCAACTCATCTGGGATGCCGGACGAGGCACGGTGAGCGAGTTTCTGGAGTGCTGCGAAGAGCCCAAGCCTCCGCACAGCACCCTTTCCAGTGTGGTGCGCATTTTGGAAAAAAAAGGATTCGTTGGGCATAAAGCCTATGGCAAAACCCACGAGTATTTTCCGCTTATTGAACGGGAAGCTTACGGCCGTCGCTCGCTGGGCGATTTGCTCCGCAATTATTTCGACGGTTCGGTTACCCGACTGGTTTCGCACCTGGCAGAAGAAGAAAAACTGAGCAAAAAGGAGCTGGAGGAGATGTTGAAGATGCTGGACGACGGGACGAGGGACGATGAACGATGGGATTGCGTGGGTATTTAAAGCAACGTGAGTTGTCATCCCGAGAATCGGGACCTACACAAGCCATATTACGTGCTTATCCATTGGTTAAGAGAATTGTGTTTAGCCGGGCTTGTGTAGGCCCCGAGTACTCGGGATGACAACCCACGTTTGTTTATTTTCCGTTGTTGGCGTCCTCGCCAACAACCACGGCGGAGCGGAATGATGTGGGTTTGCTATAGACAACCCACGTTTGTTTTGAGTTTGCCATGTTGTTTGGCTAAATGACCCCAAAACAACCCAAACCATCAGCTATGAAACCACTCTTTATCCTCTTTCTTAACTTGTTCAGCCTTTGGGCTGCCGCACAACAGGTATCGGATACGGCATTTAACTATCCAAACCCAACTCCGCGCAGACCTTCGGGGTCCGGCAGTGTAGTGATGGTAGACGCCGCCCATGGCAACTTCCACACCCTGGAAGGCAGGTATGCGCCATTTGGAAAAGTGCTGACGGGAGATGGATTTCGCGTGGTATCCAATACTGCCAGACTGGACGAGGCAGTTCTGAAAACTTGCCGCATTTTGGTTGTGTCCAATGCATTGGATACTTCGAATCTGGGCGGAAGGTGGCTTTTACCCAATCCGTCTGCTTTCAGCGATTCGGAGATAAAAACCATCCATCAGTGGGTAAAAAATGGCGGTCGTTTGTTGCTTATTGCCGATCATATGCCTTTCGCAGGCGCTTCACAGGCACTGGCGGCTTCTTTTGGGTTCGAGTATTTGAATTGTTTTGCCATGGACAACCGCAGCAGGACGCTGGAACGTTTTTACAAAAGCAATCAGACCCTGGCCGACGATCTTATGACTGCCGGTATTGATACTATAGTAACGTTCACCGGGAGCGCTTTCCGGATGCCCAAAAGCGCAAAACCCATTCTGAAACTTAACAACTATACCTTGCTGTCGCCACGGGTAGCCTGGCAATTTGAAGAAGATACATCGGCTAAAAGCAGTGAAGGATATTATCAGGGCGCTTATATGCCTTATGGTAAAGGGAAACTGGTTATGATGGGCGAGGCGGCCATGTTTACTGCACAGCTCAGCGGACCTAACCGAGCCCCAACCGGCTTAAATGTGCCAGCTGCCCGTCAGAATGGACAACTACTCCTGAACCTGATACGATGGCTGGACGATGAACGATGAACGATGGTACGATGGTACGATGAACGATGGTACGATGGACGATGGGATTGTGTGGGTCCCGATTCTCGGGATAGCAACGTGAGTTGTCATCCTGAGCGTAGCGAAGGATCTGAGTCTGATGAATAAGGAAAATAACAAACAAGAGGCTTGGCCAGATCCTTCGCTACGCTCAGAATGACAAATCGGGATGATCAAATGCCCCCCAATGACCCTAAATGACCCATAAATGACCCAAAAATGACCCCCAATGACCCCCCAATGACCCTAAATGACCCTAAATGACCCATAAATGACCCCCAATGACCCTAAATGACCCCCAATGACCCATAAATGACCCATAAATGACTCATAAATGACTATCTTCCTCCTCAAACTCTCTCTCTGCTGGGCCTTTTTTGCCCTGTTGTATCATTGGTTGTTGCGCCAGGAAACCTTTTTCCGGGCAAACCGGGCGTATCTGATTGGAACGGCTTTGTTTGGCATACTGGTGGCTGTGTGGCCTGCGGAGCAATTGCCGGCGCCGGTTTACGAAAGCGGGTTGCCAGTAATAGAATTGCCGGCAGTGACGGTGGGTATGCAGGAAATAGAAGTAGTATCCAGCAACTGGGAGCAAACAGATTACCTGTGGATCTTGTACTGGGCCGGGTTTGCCCTGGCGCTGGCCAGGATGTTGTGGGGACTTCTGAAAATTGTACAAATGGCGGTGCGCGGCCGCTCCAAGCGTCTCGAAGATGGTTGTTTGCTGATTTCAACAGATGAGGCCAAAGTGCCTTTCTCTTTCTTCAAATGGGTATTTGTGCCAGAGGAGGATGAATTATCGGCGCAAAGCCAGCAACTCATGCTGGCGCACGAGCGCGCACACGCCCACGATTGGCACAGCCTGGATGTTTTGTTGATGGAATGCCTTGGGGTAGTGTTTTGGTTTCACCCATTAGCGCATTGGTACCGGCGTAGTCTGCGTACCGTGCATGAATACCTGGCCGACGCCGTTGCGGCGCGCCAATCTGATCGGAAACAATATGGCCTGTTGTTAATAGGGCAATCGCAGTCCGGAATGCCGGTTGCCTTCGCAAATCATTTTTTTCAGTCACCTCTCAAACAAAGACTCATGATGCTCACCAAAAAAGCTTCCGCCCCGGTTAGGGCGGTAAAATTCGGACTGGTTGCTCCGGCGGCCCTGTTGTTCCTTTCCTTGTTCCGGCAAGCCCCGGCCATTGCACAGGCAGTAGATGAAAAACACCTCGAGTTCGTACGCCAACTCGAAGCCAGAGGCTGGGAAATGACCGATACCGTGGTCACTTTCGATCCCGCTACCTATCAGGAATCAGTGATGTATGTGAAAAACAGTGCAGCGCCACAGATAGATGAAAACGGCAAGTTAGTGTATCAATATACCGAAATTCAGCCTCAGTTCCCGGGTGGTTCCGAAGCTATGGTACGCTTTTTACAGGAAAACCTCAGGTACCCCGAAATAGCCAAAGCTAACAAGATAGAGGGTACGGTTGTGGTTACCTTTATAGTGGATGAACAAGGTAATGTGCTGCGACCATTCGGGCAGATTGATATGCCCAACGACTCCAAACGCGCATTGGTAGAAGAGGCAGAGCGGGTGGTTAAGTCTATGCCAAAATGGACCCCCGCTCAACATAAAGGAACCAATGTGCGTTGCTCACTGTGTATTCCAGTCAAGTTTGGACTGCCGGTAGTATCCAGTAAATCTGTAGATGCCCAACCCGAATTTCCAGGTGGTCTGGAGGCTTTAATTAAATACCTGGGGGAACAGGTGAAATACCCGGTAGAGGCAAAAAATGCAGGCGCAGAAGGTACTGTTTTCCTGCAATTTGTAGTGAATACCGATGGTTCTCTGGATCAGGTAGCTCAGGTGGAAGGTACGCAGGTAGCGCATCCTTCCTTGCTTTCAGAGGCCATTCGCGTGGTAAAAGCTATGCCTAAGTGGAAGCCGGCTGTAAAGGATGGTAAAGTAGTGAAAACAGGATTTACACTTCCTATCAAATTTAAATTAGACAATGAACCAGCCAGGATGTTGTTTGATGTAGAAAAAGCGCCTGAATTCCCGGGCGGGCAACCTGAGTTCTATGCATTTCTAACCAAAAACGTCAAATATCCGGAAGCAGCCAAAAAGGAAAAAGCCGAGGGTCAGGTGGTGATATCCTATGTGGTGGAAACAGATGGATCTTTAAGTTCCTTCATAGTGGAAAATAGCCCACGTCAGGATCTTAGCGACGAAGTGATTCGGGTGCTCAAACTTTCTCCCAAATGGAACCCCGGTATGGCAAATGGAAAAGCAGCACGGGTAAAATACACCCTGCCTTTCAAATTCAAATTATAAGGCGCTAACACAGCGTGTGGACACAAAGGCACAAAGTCGCGAAGGCACAAAGACGAGAAGAGCCGGCCAAAATGGCCGGCTCTTTTTGTTTGGGCTGGAAGTAGTTTCTTAGTGCCTCAAGTGCCTTAGTGGTGAGCCCCCTCTACGCTACCTGTTCACCATTATCTTCTTCACCAATACCCCGTCTTCCGTTTGAATTTGTACAAAATAAACCCCGGCAGGCAGGTGGCTCACCGTTTTTTGTACCGCTGAAACGGGTTCTCCCTGGTGCCATATTTCCTGCAATCCACCATCATTGCGCAGCAAACGCAGCTCCCTGATGCCTGATGCCGTGCTCCGAATACTCAGGTAATCCTGTGCCGGATTCGGCGCCAGTATAATGCTTCGTTCAAGCGGCTCCTGCGTGTGTACAGATCCTGATTTTTTAATCACCAGATCAACAGGCGCTGCGCCCAGATCTTTGGGACTTTCCTGAGCGTCGGAGGAGCTGATGGCGCTGAAAAACAGCTTGGAATTTTTAATGGAATCCGGCGCTGGAATACCGAAAATGTTGTCTTCAATGATGATAAACACATCGCCAATTTCGCCCCAGCCACTCACCGGAACCCCATCTGTTCGGGTAATAGCCACATCCAGCCTTCCCTGGCGCGGGAAGTTTTTCTGCACACAGAGGTAGTTCCCCTGATTGCCAAACCAGGATGTCGATGGGGTAAACCGGATATTATCTTCTACCACTTCGGGGTCGTAGGAAATACTGAAGGCCAGTCCGTATATGTTTTCCATCGGCGTGCTCTGGCTTCCTACAGATAATGGCAGGTGCACGGCATCTCCCGGATTCAGGGTGTCGGTTTGCAGGCTGATGGCCGGATTTTGGCCGGATTGACTGCTTTCCAGCGGGGCATTAAATGGATTATCCCGGGTAGTATTGATCACTTTTCCCCAGTTTTGTACCAATGCCAGGGTGTCGGCAGCATTGATTTGGCCGTCGCCGTTGGTGTCTATGTTTTTAAAATTCACCTGGCGCACAGCAGAGCTTTCTGCCCAGCCGGCCGCTTCCTGACCAGTCCAGTTCAAGGATGCATTTGTGCGACTCGGGCCACTTTTGCCATATGCCAAACCGATGTACAACAAATCATGGTGGTTTACCGCCTGGTTGTTGTCGGCATCGCCCGGCCATACACATTCCTCCATGGGAGCAATGGGTGGCACTGCAGCAAACCAGTATTCCTGACTCAAATCCGGACGGTAAACGTTGATCTGGTAGACTCCGCCATCAGAAAAACGCAAACCGGACAGATCATCGTAGAACGCTGTACTGTCGTTCGGATAAGACACCACAAAATGTCCGTATAGTTTTTCGCCCGGCGTACAGCTGCCCAAAAGGATTTGAGCTTTGCCATCGGCTGCACAATCGGCAGCAACGCCTTGTGCTTTGCAGGCCATGGTGGCGGGCTGATTGGCCATGCCATAGTCCACCCACCCGTTGCGACCCAGGAAAATTTGTGGGCCGTCCTGTGTAGTCAGGGTAGCCGGCACAGGTGTTTGTACAAAAAACAGCTCATCTTCCACCTGCCCGAAACCGGGTGTCAGGCAAACTTCGAACAACAACTGATCGTCGGGAAGACTGAGCGGTGTGGCATGTTGCCAGCTCATACCCAGCGTTTGTTCAGCGGGATTTAAGGTAAAACTTGCCTGACTCAGACCTGGCAATTGCAGGCTTTTTATTTCCTCCAATGCCGAACCGTTGGGGTACTGAATGGAAAAATTCAGGCTTGTAATGGCTTGAAAATGACGGGCATAGACACCTGTGCAGTTATCTGAGGGATCGGTATCAGCGCCTATATAACACCAGTTGAATCCCTCAGGTACAGGCGCCGGCTGAAAGCAGTTCATAGTGCGTTCCAGTACCAGTTCGCATCCATTGGCATCGGTAATGGTAACGGCATAGTGTCCGGATGGAACGTCTATGAGAGAATCCAGAATGCCCGGAGCGGCCGGGCCCTGGCGCTGATGGGTGGTACCATCGCTCCAGGAAATCAACACCGGGAAACTCAGGTTACCTGCCTGATTGTATTGGATAAATAAACTGCCAACTCCTTGTCCGCAATCTTCCTGCAATTCCGCCGCCCAGGATTGGGTAGAGATGTCAAACACCGCAAATTCGGAACTGGCAGTACAACCGCCGGGAATGTTAGTTACGGTAACGGTATATAAGCCCTCTTCCAATTGGTCAATAGCTGCGGTACTTGCTCCGTTCGACCACAGGTAGGCAAATGGTCCGGGCGCATCAAATACCGTAACCTCCAGATCAGCAGTGCCATTGCAGGTTTCGATAAATGCCCAGTCGTTGTTCAGAGAAAAGGTGGTATCGTTTTCAATGTCAATGCTATAAATGGTTTTGCACCCTAATTGGTTGGTAACGGTAACGCTATGCTGTCCGGGAGGAAGTGCACAATTGCTGCCGGTATTGTTGTTGCCTGTTGACCACTGGTAGGTAAACGGCGGGTTGGAGCCCAAAAAATTAAGGTTAGCGCAGCCATTGCTGGCGCCGCAAAATGCAGGTGTAATGACGGGGTCTGCTGAAGCAAAATAGTTAAGCGGCTTGACCCTGATTTCGCAAAAAATTTCGGCGCCTGTTTGGTCGGTAATGGTTACCTGGTAAAGTCCGCTTGCCAGATTTTGCAAATCAGCGCCTGAACCTGTAAATCCGTTTGGTCCTTGCCAGGTGTAAGTGTAAGGCGCCGTGCCGCCGGCTGCATTCAGGCTGATAGTGCCGATCGACTGGTTACAAGGGGCATCTTGTACACATGCATCTGTGAGGTATAAGGTGTTTGGCGCCGGATTGCCCGTGTCAATTCCACCCATTTGATGCACTAAGGGCAACCGAACAGGAACGCCAAGCGTTTCTTCCTGCACTACTTCATAAATGGTAGGAAATTGTTCGCCAATATGAAATGGGAAAAATCCGTTGGCATTATCCTTTACCCTGAAACACATGTAAAAAAAGATGGAAGAATCCGGGAAACTGTAAGGGTTTCCGGTTGGACTTGGCCAGGCAAAACGCAACTCACCCGGATAAGGATGGAACAAATTGTTCGTCATCAAACCAGGCAACACAGAACTGGTGATGTCCACTTTAAGGTATTCCAATGCGCTGGATTCATAAAAGACGACAAACTGAGCCGAGGAGATGTTATCCAGCTCGAAAGCACGCAATGGTACACATACTGTATCGCCCGGTGCTGCGCTCATCACCGGAGTAGACAAATGGAAGCAGTTGGCATTGTTTTGTGCATATATGCTTGATAAACAGCAAAATATGATTAAACTTAGCCAGTACCGCAGTGGATCAAATCGGCGGAATGTTGAAAATGTCATGGAATAAAGTAGTTGATGAGTGTATACGGGGGATAAAGACAGCACGAAAGTAGGGTAGTAGAGCGAGGTGTTTTTTGACATTTTTTGCGTTTTATAGGATTTATGTTTACTGACGGGGTGACTGCCAGTCACCCCGTCAGTAAATAAAAATGAACACTTAATGAGCTAAAATGCTATAAATTCTTACTGACGGGGTGACTCAAAGTCACCCCGTCAGTAAGAATTTATAGCATTTTTATTTCCCTTCCAACACCTATTTTTGCCCATTATGCGACAAACAAAACTACTCGAAACGCTGGGCAGTTTGACCGTGCGGGAGCGCAACCGCTGGCGACAGTATGTTTGGTCGGATTATGGCAACCGGCACAAAGTACTGCGCAGCCTGTGCGATCTGATCCTGGAGGGAGTGGCAGACACGGCCAGACTTTTGCCCAAGCGACAGATGTATGAGCAGTTGTTTGGCGTGCAAAAACCGTACAATGAATTGATATTCAACAATCTGGTGTCAGATCTGTACGAATTGCTGTTGGATTGGCTGGCATTGGAAAAACACTGGGCAGACCCGCTGGAACAGCAGCGAAGGCGACTGGAATTGCTGGTGGAACGTAGGTTAGACAAGCAGGCCACTGCGGCGCTCAAAAGATTTGAAGTCATGCTGGCGCAAAGTCCGCTGCGCAATGCCGACTGGTATCGGCATGCACTGGCGTTGGAAGAAGCTGCGGAGGCTTTGCACAGCCGGTTGCCGCGCCGAACGGAGAGTCCGCATGTGTGGCGACAGGCGCAGTACACCCGTTACATACATGCGTTGGAATCGCTTGCAATGGCATTGGCCTTGAGGAGTCGCACCCAACTGGCTGTGATGCAGGCTGAAACGGCGCCCTTTGGCCCGGAGGAGCTGCAATGGATTCGGCGCGACGAGCCAATGCTGGAGGCCTTGCCAGTAGCCAGGGCTTATTTAGCGGCCTACGATTTGTTGGAAAACCGCTCGCAGGAGGCGTTCGAGGCCCTTACCGGAATGTTGCAGGATATACACACTACCATGTCGGCCGATGAGCTGCAATCCTTGTATCAATGTGCCCTGAACCACTGCATCCGTCGGATAAATCAGGGGCAAGGGGAAGCTTACACTGATGTGCTGACTTTATACAAAAGGCTGTTGGAGCGAGGTTTGTTGTTGCAGCAGGGAGGTATGTTATCACAATGGACCTACAAAAACATAGCTACAGCAGGCTTGCGCACGGGTGCGTACGCCTGGACGGAGGAGTTTTTGCAGACCTACCGCGACCGACTTCCGCCGGTCGAACGTGACAATGCCTATGCTTTTAATGCGGCGAGTTTGTATTTTGAGAAACAAGACTACGCCGCCATGTTGCAAACTTTGCAAAATGTTGAATTTAAGGACATTACCTACCATATTGGCGCCAAAGCCCTGCAGTTGAAAGCCTATTATTTATTGGAAGAAGAGGAAGCCTTTGGGTCGCTGCTAGCCAGTACAGAGCAACTGTTGCGCAGGGATAAAACACTTTCTACATTCGGCAAAGCCATCAACCTTAATTTCCTGCGCATGCTTCGTTTGCTGAGCAAATTCCGGCGCAACAGCAGGCATTACACCCAACAAAAAGCTGCTAAAGAACGGGCAGCCCTGCTGGATAAAATCCGCCAAACCCAGCCTTTGGCGAATAAGGATTGGTTGGAGCGGGTAGTTTGAAGGGTTTGATGGGTTTGATGGGTTTGAGGGGTATGAAGGGTTTGATGTGCCGGCGGGTTTAGCCGCCGATGTGATAATTTCGCCCTGCGAGGGTCTTACGACCCCGCAGTGTTTTTGATTCGGGCATTTCGTCCAACGTGGGTTGTCATCCAGAGCGCAGCGGAGGACCTACACAAGCCAGGTTCCCGAAATGCCTTGACCCAATGCGCCCGAAATGCCGGGCTTGTGTAGGTCCTCCGCTGCGCTCTGGATGACAACCCACGTTGATTAAATGACAACAATGACCCAAAAAATGACCTCTAAATGACCTCAAATAACCCAAAATACACTGCAGGGTCGTAAGACCCTCGCAGGGCGAAACCCCTCAAACCCTTCAAACCCCTCAAACCCCTCAAACCCTTCGCCCTGCGAAGGTCTTACGACCCCGCAGTGATTTTGATTAGGGCATTTCGCCCAACGTGGGTTGTCATCCAGAGCGCAGCGAAGGACCTACACAAGCCCGGTTTCCGAAATACCTTAGCCCAATGTACCCGAATAACCTGGCTTGTGTAGTTCCTTCGCTACGCTCTGGATGACAACCCACGTTGATTAAATAACAAAAATGACCCCAAAAATGATCTCTAAATGACCTCAAACAACCCAAAAAACACTGCGGGGTCGTAAGACCCTCGCAGGGCGAAATGATCTCAAATAACCCAAAATAAATGATCTCTAAATGACCTCAAATAACCCAAAAATCACTGCGGGGTCGTAAGACCCTCGCAGGGCGAAAACTCTTCAAACATCTCAAACTTCTCAAACTTCTCAAACTTCTCAAACCCCTCAAACCCTTCAAACCCCTCAAACCCCCACCCACCCTCTAAACCCTCGCGCAGCATAGTACGACGATGCACCGTTGTGGTACACAAATACATGCGCGTATCGGTAATCGGCAAAAATGGCGCCGCCGTGTTTTCGGATGGCATCCGGCGTGTGTATCCAACTGGAGGTTTTGGTGTCGAATGGCCCGAATTGCTGGAGTTCGCGGTACCGGGTTTCGTTCAGCAGCTCAATACCCATGGCCCGGGCTGCCTCCACGGCGCTGTCAGCGGGCTTGAACTCCTTGCGCTCGTCCAGAGCCTGCTGGTCGTAACAAAAGCTGCGCCGGCCTTTTGGACTTTCTGCGGCACAATCGTAAAACAGGAACTCGCCGGTGGTTGGGTCCTGGCCCACCACATCGGGCTCGCCGCCGGTTTCTTCCATTTGCTGGAGGGTCCACAATTTGTCGGGTTTCGATTCCAGCCGGGCTTGCACTTCGGCCCAGGAAATACCCTGGTGGCGTTTCATGTTTTTGTCGAACCGGGCTTTCAGGATGTTCAGCAGTGTTGAACTTTCGGTGGCAGAAAGAGTATTTTTCATGTTGAATATTTCTTTTAGCGTGGGCAAAAATAGAAATAAAAACAAAAAGTTTTATTTTTAAAAAACTAAAAAGCTAACTTTGCCCTTTGAATGGCGCAAGCCCTGAGCTTGTTGAGGCTGTCTTGTAAGTAGCTTTTCTATTTTTACCACAAAGGCGTAGAGACGCAAAGAATTTGAAAATCAACAGTTTACACCTCTGCGCCTCTCTGCCTCTGCGGTAAAAATTACTTTTGAGGGACCCTCATCGCCAGATTAATACCGAAGACTCATCATGGCCAAACAAAAAAGAGATACCGCACCGCCACCTACCGTTTCCCAAAACGGTGAGGATACCGTGATTACCCTCTCCGGGATGTACCAAAACTACTTCCTGGATTACGCCTCTTATGTTATTCTGGAACGCGCTGTTCCGGCCGTGGAAGACGGACTGAAACCGGTGCAACGGCGTATCCTGCACGCCATGTTTGAACAGCACGACGGGCGCTACCACAAAGTAGCCAACCTGATCGGGCAAACCATGCAATACCACCCGCACGGCGATGCCGCCATTGGCGATGCCATGGTAAACATGGGCCAGAAAGACCTGCTCATTGATTGTCAGGGTAACTGGGGCGATTATCGCACGGGCGACTCTGCCGCAGCGCCGCGTTACATCGAGGCCCGCCTCACCAAATTCGCGCTGGATGTTGCCTTTAATCACGACACCACCGTGTGGCAACTCAGTTACGACGGTCGCAAACGCGAGCCCGTCAACCTGCCCATGAAATTCCCGCTGGTGCTGGCTCACGGTGCCGAGGGTATTGCCGTGGGGCTGAGTACCAAAATAATGCCCCACAACTTTATTGAGATCATTAAAGCCAGCATAGCCAGCCTGAAAGGACGCAAATCCGAGCTCATTCCGGATTTTCCCACCGGCGGTCTCATCGACGCCTCCAACTACAACGGGGGCGCCCGCGGAGGCAAGTTGCGTGTGCGGGCGAGAATCAAGGAGTTGGACAAAAAGACCCTCCAGATTACAGACATTCCTTTCGGCGTAACCACCGGCGATCTGATTGAAAGTATCCTCAAGGCCAACGACAAAGGCCAGATCAAGGTCAAAAAGGTAATTGACAAGGTAGCCGCTGAGGTAGATATTGAAATAGAGCTTCAGCCAGGCGTTAGCCCGGATGTAACCATTGATGCACTCTATGCCTTCACAGACTGCGAAGTGAGCATCAGTCCGAACTGCTGTGTGATTGTAGACAACAAGCCGTTGTTCACGGATGTGAACGAGTTGCTGCGCATTTCTACGGAAAATACCAAGGACCTGTTGCGACAGGAGCTCGAGATCCTGAAAGCCGAACTGGAGGAAAAGCTCCATTTTGCGTCGCTGGAAAAGATCTTTATCCAAAACCGGATTTACCGTGACATTGAAGAATGTGAAACCTGGGAAGCCGTTCTGGAAACCATTGATATTGGCCTTAAGAAATACGTTATCACGCCGGAAGACCCCGGATACGCCAAAGAAACAAAGCGTATTAAGCTACTTCGGGAGGTAACGGAGGAGGATATTGTACGCCTCACCGAGATCCGGATCAAACGGATTTCCAAGTTCAATTCGTTCAAGGCGGATGAGGATATTGCCAAGCTCAACGACGAGCTGACCCAGACCAAACACCATCTGGAACACCTCACGGAATACGCCATTGCTTATTTTGAAAACCTGCTGTCCAAACACGGAAAAGGCAAGGAGCGCCGCACCGAAATTGCAGCTTTCGATACCATCCAGGCCTCTGCAGTAGTGGCCAACAACGCCAAGCTGTACGTTAACCGAGTTGAAGGTTTTATTGGCATGGGGTTGAAAAAAGACGAATTGGTGCAGGACTGCTCGGACATTGACGATGTGATCATATTCCGCCGCGACGGGGTGATGAAAATAGTGCGTATCGGGGAAAAGATTTTTGTGGGCAAAGACATTGTGCACGTGGCCGTTTGGAAGAAAAACGACGAGCGTACCACCTACAACATGGCTTATTCCGATGCCAAAACAGGCAAAACCTTTGTCAAGCGATTCAATGTAACCGCCATTACAAGGGATAAAGATTACCAGCTCGGTTCGGATGCCAAGGGTTCCAAAATGCTATACTTCACCGTAAATCCGAACGGAGAAAGCGAGGTGGTACAGGTAACCCTAACGCCGGCCAGCACCGCGCGAATCAAGATATTCGATTACGATTTTGCCGAATTGGCTATCAAAGGCCGGGATTCGCAGGGTAATGTGCTCACCAAATATCCGGTGAAACAGATCAAGCAAAAAGAAGTAGGCAAGAGTACCATCGGCGCCCAAAAACTTTGGTTCGACGATATCACCGGACGACTGAACACACAGGAGCGCGGCAACCTGCTCGGCGAGTTTGATACCGGCGACAGCCTGCTGATTATGTACCAGGACGGCAGTTACGAAGTCACCGATCTGGATGTGCAACAACGATTTGAGATGAAAGAGATCCTGCACCTCTGTAAACTCACACCGGAGCTGGTGATCAATGCGGTGCATTTTGACGGCCACAAAGGCTGGACGATGGTTAAACGCTTCCGCATTGAGACCAACAAACTCAAGGAGCGGTATTCCTTCCTGACAGATCATGCCAAGTCCAAACTACTCTTTGCTTCCGTAAAAGAAAATCCGCGCATCAAGTACACCTTAAAGATCAACGGCAAACCGATGACCGGCGAGGTAGCTGTGGGTGATTTCATGGATGTAAAAGGCTGGAAAGCAGTGGGCAATCGCCTCAGCGATCAACTGCTGAGCAACATCAAGGAAATAGAGCTTGGAGAGTCCAAAATTTTGAGTCGCAACGAACCGCCACCTCCAGCAGCTACGACACCAGCCCAGCAAGCCAGCCTGTTTGGTGAAGATCCGGTGGCAGAAGCGCCGGAAGCCATTCAACCGCCTGAAACGGGAGATAAGAAGACCTATAAGGCGGGAGATACAATTGAGTTTGATTAAAATTGCCCTGGCCTTCAGGCCAGGGTTAGGGTAAATCAATACACAATATTCATTCACAAGCTAAAACTCCCCAAAATGACCAAAGATGTCTTTCTCCAAAATTCTTATCCATGCAGTATGGTCAACCAAATATCGAAAACCACTGCTCAACGCTTCCGCTCGTATCCAGCTTTTTAATCAAATTCGTTTGTACGCAGCATCCAAAAACATCCATCTTCTTGAAGTTAACGGATATACAGACCACATACATTGTCTTATTTCGCTTTCGGTTGATCAGAATATTGCACAGGTTGTTCAACTCCTTAAGGGCTACTCCTCTTATTGGGCTAATAAACATTTAGGGTTGCCGGAAAAATTTGGCTGGCAAAACGAATATTTTGCCGTTTCTATAAGTCAGTCCCATCTGGAAAGAGTCAGAAATTATATCAGGAAACAGGAATCGCATCATGCGGTCAAGGCATATGCGCAAGAATATGAGGAGTTTGTTGCCAAATATCATTTTGATCAATAGCCCCGCCCTTCAGGGCGGGGAACAATGATATAATCCCCCCAATCCCTGGCCTAAAGGCCAGGGCAATTAGCCAGGGCAATTGGCCAGGGCAATTGAATAGGGCAATTGAATAGGGCAATTAGCCAGAGCAATTAGCCAGAGCAATTAGCCAAACCAATTAACCAGCCTCATTTTGCTTCAGCCTCATTTTCTATCCATTCGTCGATAAAAAGCAACAATCCGCCGCCTTCTCTTGGCAGCGGATTTTTTTGTCGTACTTTTGATATCAAAATAATATCATTTCAAATTTGACTTAGTCATGGAAAAAACCATAAAACCTACATCCGGATGGATGATGTTGCTGTTGGTGCTATTGTTCACTGTAGCAGCGATTTTTTTGTTCTCTATGCGTCAGTTTTTGTTGGGAGGCATTTTGCTTGGCATAACATATATGTTTATCGCGCCCGGATTTTTGGCCATCGATCCCAATAGTAGTCGGGTCATGACCCTTTTTGGTTCCTATGTAGGAAGCATCAAAGAGAGCGGTTTCTTTTTTGCCAACCCGTTTTATACCAAAAAGAAAATGTCGCTCCGGGCTGTTAC
>JAEUUS010000677.1 GCA_016787545.1 Saprospiraceae bacterium | reverse complement strand
CATGGTATTCGATGCCAGTTTCGACTGGGTTATTTATTTCTCCCACCACTATACGATCACTTTTAGTGGCGACTGGCTTGTTACCGCCGTCAAAGCCTTGTATTCCGAAAATCCGGAGTTGCTGAATGCCTGGTGATAAGGCGTGAAATCTTGGCGAGGCGGAAGTATCCGTCCGAGAGGCATTGATTTACGGGTTAAATCAAAAACACTCCAGTGAATAAATATTGGGATCGAATCCGCCATTGCCGTCATGCTGCCTGGGAAAAGCACATTCAGGAAGTTTCTCTTTTGGGAAACCATCTTCCCCACATTTGTAGGAACATGCCCTGCCACTATAGGTTTTGGTTTCGCCATTGTCAAACCGAACCACAATCTGATAATCAAAGACGCCGTAATAATAACCGCCACCCGACTTTTCCCCATGCCAGCTATTGTTCACGTCGCAGCTCAGGTATTCACCCCGCTCAAAGAGCAGGTCGCCAGAGGCATCGAAATATTTGGCAGATACAATTCGGTCAACATAGGTGCCGCAGGTGATAAAATAACTGTTGTCTGCGCCACTTGAATCAGGAATCAGAATATTCGGGATATAAACCCTGGCCACCACCTGGGAGTCCACGAGTATGCCACTGGGGTCCCAAATCGTAAGGGTCATGGGAATAGAATCTGTAACCGGCTCGGTGCCGCAACATCCCTCATAGATGTTTTTCTGAGGGTCTTTGCAGGAAAAAAGCGCCACTTGGAGCAAAAAAGCGATAAAAAGCAGAAGGTTTCGCATGATATAGGATTCCGTTATAGGTACATGGATGTCCAGTAATCTGATGGATGGTACAAATATCCGGGATATTTGACTGCCTGCAATGTATATCTAGTAATCGTGCGGATTGAACTAGAATTTGTTGGGAGGCAGGGTCGGGGCAGAAAATCTCACCCTTCCCCATTGCGCCACTCCATCGGCGTCATGCCCATTTCCTGTTTAAAGACCTTGCCAAAATAACTCGAATCGCTAAAACCACAACTCGCTGCAATATGTGCTATCGGCTGATCGGTGGTTTTTAATAATTCACAGGCTTTTTGGGTGCGGATCAGGCGAATGAAATAATTGGGGGAGTGGCCGGTGACTGCCGTTAGTTTGCGGTGTAGCTGCGACTGGCTTAACAAGATTTTTTTGGAAAGTTCTTCCACCCCAAAGTATTCGTCGCTTAGGTTGTTTTCTATCTCCTGTCGCACTTTTTTGACAAATTCGTTTTCTTTTACAGGAACTTCAACCGGTGGCGCAGCTATCTGCCCGTCTATTGTCTCAGGCGATGACGGATAGCTAAAGCCGGCCATTTTTGCATACGCTTTTTGCAATAATTTGCGCTGTTCCAATAGTTTTTTGATCCGCAGCAGCAATTCCTCCCGATAAAAAGGTTTTTCCAGATAAACATCAACGCCATGTTCAATTCCTTCCAGTTTACTCTCAATATCGGCTTTGGCTGTGAGCATGATAATGGGTATGTGACTGGTGCGTTCATCTGCCCGCAAGAGGCGTGTCAAGGCATAGCCATCAACATAGGGCATCATCACGTCGGTGATGATCAGATCTGGCACCAGCTCGCAGGCAATATCATATCCTTCACGTCCGTCTTTGGCTACCGCCAGCCGATAGTCCGGAAGACAACCGGCAGTATAGGCCACTACATCGCTGTTGTCTTCAACGAGCAGGATAAGTTCGGATGTTGAAGAAGAGGCGCCCTGAATGACAGCATTCGGCGCTGCAGGGGAATGTTTCGGCAGGGAAGAAAGTTCATCCTCATAGAGGACCTGTTTAGCGATATTTTCAAGTGGACCAGCATTTTGCTGCATGGGCAGGGTGACCGTAAATTCTGTCCCTACTTTAGCGCCAACGGGAGGACTTTTGACCTCTATGCTGCCATGCATCAGCAATATGAGCTCTTTGGTCAGCGCCAGTCCGATACCGGTGCCTTCGGCATGGCGGGAATGGCTGTTGTCTGCCTGATAAAAACGGTCGAAAATATGGATAATATCGCTTTCCGGAATGCCTATGCCCGTATCCTTAACCTTTATAATCAACTGATGCACCGCCGGATCGTTGGGGAGTGGCTGCGAAGAAATGCTGATATAAACATTGCCTTTTTCCAGACTGAATTTTAGCGCATTGGAGATGAGGTTGGAGATAATCTGACGCAATTTTTCTGCATCATAGACGGTGTAAAACGTATCCAGGGATGACAGATAATGCAATTGTTTGCCCTGGCTTTCGGCCATCGAATTAAAGGACTCTACAATGTAACGTACAAAGAGAATAACGTCGCCCTGTACGAGGTTTAATTCCATTTTTCCGGCTTCAACCTTTGAAAGATCAAGCAATTCATTGACGAGATTGAGCAGGTTTTTGCCGTTGCGAATAATCATATCCAGCGCGCCCTCATAGTATGTCTGCGGTGCGTTTTTGGCCTGCTGTGCCATACCCAGGATGATGGTGAGCGGCGTACGAAATTCATGCGTAATGTTGGTATAAAGGCGTGTTCTGGCAGTGTCTAATTCTTTGATACGTTTGGCTTCGTTCTGTTCAAAAAGCAGCTGTGTTTCTATCTTGTTTTGTTTTAATCTATACATAAAAACAGCACGGATTACGCCTGCCGCAACCAATACATACACCAGGAGAGCCCACCAGCTTCGCCACCATGGCGGCATGATGGTAATTTGCAGGATAGCCGTTTTATCGCTCCAAATACCCAGACTGTTGCTGCCCTGTACCTTAAAAGTATACGTGCCGGAGGGCAAATGGGAGTAGCTCACGCTGCGTCTGTGTCCACTCTCCACCCAGTCTTTGTCGATGCCGACCATTTGATACCGGTATTTATTCTGGTCGGATGCCCTGAAGTCTAAGGAAGAGAATTCAAGGGTAAATATATTCTGCGTGTGATCGAGGGATATAGACTGCGTATATGGAATAGACTGATTAAGGATGCCAAAAGCGTCGTTTGGAGCAACTTCCTTGTTTCCCACCAATAGCTTTGTGATAAAGATATTCGGACTGAAGGTGTCTACCAGAATTTCTTTCGGATCAAATATGTTCAATCCGTTGATGCCTCCAAAAGCCAGTCGGCCATCGGCCAGTTTGGTGTAGGCGCCTGTGTTGAACTCACTGGATTGTAAGCCGGAAGCTTCTGTAAAATGCCTGAATTCCCACGCATTTTTTTCCCTGTTTTTATCCGCTAGCAAACAGAAAATACCATTATTGGTGCTTCCCCAGATATGGCTGTTTTCATCATTCAGGATGCCATACACTACGTTGTTGCACAAGCCCTCTTTTGTTGTAATGTGTGTAAATTGGGAGGTCGTTTTATTGAATTGGTTAAGCCCTCCCCCTTTTGTGGCTATCCACAATACATTCTTGTCGAGCGGATCATCCAAAAAGCAGGATACGTGGTCAAAACTCAAAGAGTTTTTATCCTTTGGATTGCTTTTATACCAGGTTATATTGGGTTGTGCATCACGACTTGCATCATATATAACTTTTACAAAACCTTCAGCTGTTCCTATCCAGATCATGCCCTTTTCATCTTCGTAAAAGGCCGTCATTCCGGCATTTTGCAACATCAGGTTTGAGGTATCGGTGTTGATCGTAAAGTTTTTCGATGTTCCGGACACCGGATCCAAAACCATGAATTCCCCATTTATGCCACATACCCAAATATGTCCCTGCCGGTCTTCTACAATGGGTTCCAATTGTTCATATTGGATATTTAAATTAGCGGCATATTGTTTACTTGTTTTGGTTATTGGGTTGTAGTTTTCAATAAGGTCTAAATTATGTACAAAAGGTCTTAATTCTTTTCTATGCAATATCCAGATTGTTTGATCCCGGGCTACCATGAAATCCTGCTTTTTGAACAGACTGCGATCAAAATCCGTCGTGATATCCTCTCCTTTTTTATTCAATTTTTTAACCTCGCCCCAACTTCTTATGTACATGTCCCCATTTTGAAAAGGCATGATTTTTCGAATACTCAATCCGTTTGCATAATGATTAAATTTTTCTGATTCAAAGGTATACTTGCGAAGTCCATAGCCATTGGTGCCAAGCCATAGCAGCCCGGAACGGTCTTTCCGCATCTTGACCGGCGTGACTCCTTTTTCTTCAAAAATCCTGCTTTTTACAGGGTCAAGCGGATAGTTTTTACTCCACTCAGCAATATTGTACACCTGCAACAATTCCAGATTTCGTACTCCCACCCACAATTTTCCATTGTCTTCCTTGAGAAAAGCAGTGCCATGCTCCTCATGGATAGGGCTTGTAAAAATCGGGAAATTGTCAGTGCCTTCCCACAGGCTAAAGGGTTGACCATTGGATAGCAGGCTGCCATCTTCGTATAAAAGCACCTGACTAAAATCTGCTTGCGCTCTTTTGTACTCAAGGGTCATTTTATCTGGCGAAAACGCATACAAATTTGAACCATGAATCACCCAGGTACGGCCTTTTTTGTCTACATACATCAACTTTACCTCCTCCGGCCCGGGCAGGTTTACTTTTTGGACAAGCACAGGTTCGTCTGTTTCAAAAAAGTTGTCCGGAAGCGTAATGACATTGATTTTTCTTTCCTGGGCATACACCAAAAACCGGCCATCCGGCAGTTCTACAACAGGACTTGCGATTTTATTCCCGGATAGGCTGTTGGCATCTTTAGTGTCGTGGGTAATGTGTTTGAAAGCATCTTTTGCCTTGTTATAAATGCTGATACCATTATTGTCGGTGGAGATCCAAAGTCTGCCTTTACTGTCTTCAAAGATGTGGTTTATGGCATTGCTGCCGATGGAGCTGGGGTCGTAACTATCATGGGTGTAGACCTTAAACTGGTATCCATCGTAACGGTTGAGACCGTCTTTGGTAGCAAACCACATAAACCCGTCCCTGTCCTGCAATATGTCATTGACAAAACCTTGCGACAGCCCCTCAGTGGCGGTTAGTCGCTGGTAAACATACTGTCCATACATCTGCCCAAAGGATGCCAGGCTTACTGCACAAACCGTAAGCGCGTGGCGCCATGATTTCCGTTGGAAAATATTCATTTAGTAAATGTATGGCCAGATCAATTGAGGCCAAACTCAATTGGCCATTTTTTTCCTGACAAGGGTCAAAATGCGGAATTTTTACTACTGATGACGGTTTTTTACTACTCAAATCCTGAAAAATCATAAAACTGGATGGATTTCTACTGCACTCGCCTCCCCCGCCCCCCTGAACTTTGTGGAGTCAAATGGATGGAAAAATTCCTGTCAACAACACATCCGAAAACTTAAATTAAACATCATGAGAAAACTATCCTTTTTCCTGCTCCTTCCCATGTTCGCCATGGCCGTTTTTGCCTGCAAGAGTGAAGACGACTCCTGCGAGGCAACGTATTCCACGGAGGTCAAAGCAATCCTCGATAATAGCTGTTCTTACAGTGGCTGTCACAGCGGAAGCACGGCATCGGCCTTTGTGCCACAAAGTTCCAAGGACTACACCGCTTATGAAGGCTTGATCGAAAACCTGAACAGCGGCAAGTTTGCCGAGCGGGTGCTTGAGTCGAAGAATATGCCGCCTGCAGCCAATTTCATACCTGAGGGCCGGCCAACCGAACTCACGGCCGCCGAACTCGAAATCATCAGTTGCTGGGTAAAGCGCAAGTATCCGAAAGACTAAGACTTGTCCTCAAACAACCAAACGGGAAAGCCGAAAACCGAACAGAGTAGGCATCATATTTCAACTTTTCAAAATGAAAACAAGCAAAATTTTCCTGTTTTTGGCAACAGTGGTAGTTGCTGTTTTGATCACAGTGGCTTCGCACGCTCAAACCTCCAGTTCTACTTTTCTGGAAGCTACCTATATAAAGGTTACGCCCGGCATGAACGAAAATTACCTGAATGCCAACAAGATATTCAAGAAGCTGAACGATGGTCGCAAAGCGGCAAAAGCGCTTAGTTTTTGGGGATTGTACAGAAGGGTATACCCCATCAAAGGCAATTTGGATTTTGATTATGCCATCCTCGAATTGTTTCCGAGTGGAAAGGAAATGCAGGCCCGGAAAGATTTGTCGGCCTGGGACGAACCAGTACATGGATTGACTGCAAAAGAAATCTCCACGTCTATCGGGGCCTTGAATAATTTGAGAACCATTGTTGCCAAGGATGTTTTCGACCCAAGGTTCGGGGTGGGTGATGCAACAACTTCAGCTGTAGGCGACTATGTTTTGAGGTCCAAAATCAAGGTATCTGATGCCAACCTGGAAGCCTATGAGAAAACCCTGGAATCAATCAAGCCGGTGATGGAAGAAGCCGTAAAAGCAGGCAAATTCAAAAGCTGGAACGTGCTGAAACGCGCCATTGCTACCAATGTTGACGGCGATTACGATT
>JAEUUS010000087.1 GCA_016787545.1 Saprospiraceae bacterium | reverse complement strand
GAATTCAAAGTTTGACGATAGCCAGCCCTATTTCAATATGAGTTCGGGCTATTTGTATTTTAGTTCCAAACGAGATGGCAATAGTGATATTTATCGCGTTCGGATTGCACCTCCGCAAGCCACTGAGTTGGAAGTGGTGGGAAGGTTACTTAATGCCAACACCAGGGAATTGATTGTAGGATCGAGGGTATATTATGGCGCCAGTGGAGATCCGCATAACGTACTGGTAGCGCCCGATGGCACGTTCCGATTAAAGATCCCTAAAGGTGTCAAATTTGACCTTATTCCGGAAAAAGGAGGGTTTGCCGGACAAACGGAAGAAATTCTCTTTCGCAGGGATTATTATTATTTTCGGGAGCAATACATAGACTTGTTGCTTAACCCACTAGAAGTAAATGCTAAAATTGAACTTCGGCCCATCTACTTTCAGCAATCCAAAGCCATAATTTTGGAAGAATCCTACCCTGAAATGGAGCGCTTGGCTACATTACTTCAGGAAAGTCCACGATTACACATCCGGATTGAAGGGCATACAGACAATGTGGGTAAAGCAGAGGATCTTCAAAGATTATCAGAACAACGCGCGCAGGCAATGAAAGAATACTTGGTACAAAAGGGTGTACATACATCTCGTATTGACACCATTGGTCATGGCGCTAAATTCCCAATCAATGGAAACGACTCCGATGAACTTCGGGCTAAAAATCGAAGGGTAGAAATTGTGATTACCAAAGTTTAATTCCAAACCGCTATGTTCCACGTGGAACACCATAAGATGCTCCGCACCCACCATCTTGTTCCACGTGGAACATAGCTTCTGTTTCACGCCTAATTCTTTTCCGTACCTTTGTTTGACCAAACATTGTTCCATGCAGATTATTCAGAATTATATCAACGGAAAGTTCATCCCGGCACAATCCGGCGCCACTTTAGAAAATATTAATCCTTCCATAGGCACCCCACTAGGAACGCTACCTGACTCAGATATTGCCGATGTGGAAGCGGCTTATCAAGCGGCTAAGTCAGCCTTCCCAACCTGGTCTGCTATATCTCTCGAAGAACGGCACGATATACTGCGTGGTATTTCCGATGGCATTCTTCAGAATCTCGACAAGTTAGCGGAGGCTGAAAGTATGGATTCGGGCAAAACCCTGAACACTGCCCGCACTATTGACATCCCTCGCTCAGCCTTAAACTTTAAATTCTTTGCCACAGCGCTGATGCACTTTGCCTCTGAAAGTCATTCGGCGCCCGGATCTGTGAGTTATACACTTCGACAACCACTTGGTGTGGTAGGTTGTATTTCTCCCTGGAATTTACCCTTATACCTGTTTACCTGGAAAATTGCCCCTGCGCTTGCTGCCGGAAATTGTGTTGTAGCTAAGCCTTCAGAAGTTACGCCACTCACAGCTTTCCTGCTTGGAGAGATTTGTAATGCAGCCGGGCTGCCGCCAGGTGTGTTGAATATTGTACATGGGTTGGGCCCCAAAGTGGGTGAGGCTATTGTGAAACACCCGAATATCAAAGCCATTTCTTTTACAGGAAGTACCCGGGCTGGCGCTGAGATAGCCCGAATAGCCGGGCCTATGTTTAAAAAAACAAGCCTCGAGTTGGGTGGAAAAAACCCCAATTTAATTTTTGCAGACTGTGATTATGAGAAAATGTTAGAGACTACCGTGCGTTCGTCCTTTAATAATCAAGGACAAATTTGTTTGTGCGGTTCACGCATTTATGTAGAAAGCAGTTTATACCCCACCTTTAAAAAAGACTTTTTGGAGCGCGTGTCCAAACTTAAAGTAAGTTATCCTACAGACCCTTCTGCCCATTTAGGTGCAGTCGTATCGAAAGCCCACTTTGAAAAAGTGCTGGGTTGTATTGAATTAGCCCGGGAAGAAGGAGGTCAAATACTCTCAGGAGGACATGCTATTTCTATGCCTGCGCCTTATGATAAAGGTTGGTACATTGCCCCAACAGTGATAGAGGGTTTGGATGGTCAATGTCGAACTAATCAGGAAGAGATCTTCGGACCGGTGGTTACGATACAACCTTTTGATACAGATGCCGAAGCTTTGGAACTAGCCAACTGTACCTCCTATGGTTTGAGCGCAACTGTTTGGACCAATAATCTTCAGCGCACTCAATACTTATCCCAACATCTGCAGGCGGGAATTGTATGGATTAACACCTGGATGTTGCGAGATTTGCGTACCCCTTTTGGAGGGGTAAAGCACTCTGGAGTAGGTCGTGAAGGAGGATGGGAAGCAATGCGTTTCTTTACGGAAACAAAGAATATTACCATTGGATTGTAGGAGTAGGGGAGAAGCGGAAGCTGTCAAAATGTCTATGGCACAATTATCGCCATAGTAATGTTCATGAAAGTACCGCCCGCTTTTTTCATTCAATCTTACATTTATCATGCTCGAATTTCTTTCAACTGTTGCGGGAAGTAATGGTTCCAACCCAGATTCAGGATCCTTAATAGACAAAGATGGCTCATTGCTGGACACCTATTCCAGGACCGTTTCTGGGGTAGCTCGCCAGGTGAGTGGCGCTGTGGTACACCTCAAAGTACAGAAACCAAATCCACAAACTAAGTCCAGAGCACAAGGTCCGAACCCACAGAATGGCGGTTCTGGCAGTGGCTTTGTAATCAGCTCCGACGGTTTTGTCGTGACAAACAGTCATGTCGTAAATGGTGCTACTCATATAGAAGCAAGTCTTCCAGATGGCCGAAGTTTCCATGCCAGTCTTATTGGAGATGATCCTTCCACAGATATTGCGGTTGTCAAAATTGATGGCGACAATCTGACGCCCACCCGTTTTGCCGACAGCAGCAACTTACAAGTAGGCCAAATAGCTATCGCCATTGGTAACCCATTTGGGTTTCAATACTCTGTAACAGCTGGCGTGGTAAGTGCCCTGGGTCGTACGTTGCGAACTCAAAGTGGCCGACTGATTGATGATGTAATCCAGACAGATGCAGCTTTAAATCCTGGTAATTCCGGCGGCCCATTGGTAGATTCTTTTGGTCAGGTAATTGGTGTAAACACAGCAGTTATTCTTCCGGCTCAGGGTTTGTGTTTTGCGGTGGCCTCCAATTTGGTGAAGTATGTTGTGGGTAAACTTATTTTGGAGGGTAGGGTGCGCCGTGGAATGTTGGGGATCGGTGCTCAAGCTGTACCCCTTCCAACTAAATGGTTAAATGCGCTGGAGGTGCCAACCAAAGGAGGTATTCAAATTCAAAGTGTAGAATCTGGTGGCCCGGCCGATAAATCTGGTTTGCGTGCCGGAGATGTGATTCTTCAATTTGAAGGCAAACCCGTTGATACCATTGATACCCTCCACAAAGTATTAGACGAATCAAGTATCGGTCGAAATGTTACGCTTTGGGTATTACGGGACGGACAACTTAAAAGTATGGTAGCTGTGCCAATGGAGATGCGGTAGTCCCTTACATTTACGGCAAATTCACCATACTCTTATTTGCTGAAAATGCCGAACAAAATCAACCGCCGTTCTTTTCTCCAGAACACTGCATTGGCCGGAGCCGCATTGGCTTTGCCTACTTTAACCTCCGCAGAAAATGAATCTCCACAGGTAAATATGCTGAACCATAACACCCTTAAATCCAAACTTCGAATTGGATTTATCGGGGTAGGATTGAGGGGGCAGAATCATGTGGAAGCTGCTTTACTTCGAGACGACTGTGAAGTGGCAGCATTAGCAGATCCGGATCCGCGGATGTTGGCTGATACATTGAAAATGATTGAAGAGAAAGGAAAGAAGAAACCGGATGTATATGATAAAGGCGACTATGATTACCAACGATTATTGAAGGATAAGAGTATTGATGCTGTGGTGATTGCCACCCCATGGGAATGGCACACACAGCAGTGTGTGGCAGCCATGCAAGCCGGAAAGTATGTAGGCACAGAAGTTTGTGGTGGATTTTCATTGGATGAATGTTGGCAGCTTGTAAATACCCACGAAGCTACCGGAGCACACCTCATGTTTATGGAAAATGTATGTTACCGTCGGGATGTTATGGCGGTACTTCAAATGGTACGTGAAGGTTTGTTCGGAGAACTCATACATTTGGAGGGTGGGTATGAACATGATTTGCGTGGCGTTAAATTTAATGACGGCGTAACGCCTTACGACTCTGGCGCTGAATTTGGAGAAAAGGGTTTCTCTGAAGCTAAATGGCGAACCAAACATTCTATCCATCGTAATGGTGATCTATACCCAACACACGGTGTGGGACCTGCTGCCATGATGATCAATATTAATAGAGGCAATAGATTTCTCTATCTAACTTCTATATCAAGTAAATCCAGAGGCTTGCACGACTATGTAGTAAACCATCCAAAGGGTGGGGCTAATCACCCCAGCGCACAGGTGCAATTTAATCTCGGCGACAAGGTTACAACGATGATCAAATGTTCAAATGGTGAAACGGTAATGCTCTCGCATGATACCAATTTAGCCCGTCCATATTCACTGGCATTCAGGGTACAAGGCACACGCGGCATCTGGATGGATGTGAATAAGAAAATATTCATTGATGGCCAAACAGAACCCCACCGTTGGACGGAAGCTAAAACATGGTTTGAAAAATATGATCATCCACTGTGGAAACGTCATGGTGCAGATGCCACCGCTGCCGGGCATGGAGGTATGGACTTTTTTGTATTTCACCATTTTGTGGAATCTGCCAAACTAAACCAGGCTCCTCAAATTGATGTGTACGA
>JAEUUS010000657.1 GCA_016787545.1 Saprospiraceae bacterium | reverse complement strand
AAGGATCTGAACGATGTGTATTGCAATGCCCAAATGCCGAGTCGGATGGTACGCGAGGTTTGCGCCCTGGATTCAGCGGGACTCACACTGCTGAAAACCGCTATGGAGCGACTGCAACTTTCCGCGCGTGCGTACGACCGGTTTTTAAAAGTGGCCCGTACAGCAGCCGATCTGGCGGGCAGCAAGGATATCCGGATCGAGGATTTAGCGGAGGCGATTCATTATCGGAGTTTGGATAGAGAAGGGTGGGCGGGGTAGGGATTTCCGATATCCAATTACATGATTTGCGATTTCCGATTGGATTTGCGATTTAAAAACAACGTTCACTGCTCAAAATGTAACTTAAAATGAAACCTTTCGAATTAAAAACCCGCTTAGTAGACTTTGCTTGCAGGGTTATGGAAATGGCTGAAAAATTACTGGAAACCAAACCCAAGCGCTACCTCAAATCGTAAATCCTAAATCCATTCGCAAATCGCAAATCATGTAATCGGATATCGCTAATCCCTACCTAGCCAGTAAAGTACACACCAAACAACAGTGCGGATATCCGGATTGAAGATTTGGCGGAGGCGATACCTTACCGGAGTTTGGATCGGGAGGGCTGGGTGGGGTGAGGATTTACGATATCCGATTCCCAATAGATTTTTGGAGGCTGATTTTTAAACTTTTTACCAACCAAACACCATGAAATTATAAAAGCATACGAACTTGAAATTCGATTGATTGATTTTGCTTCACGCATATTGGATATGGCAGAAGCATTACCTTCGTATAAAATTAATTTTGACCTTTCAGGTTGCCATAAAGTGCTTAGCGTTGAAGGAGACAATATAGAGGTATAAGAATAATAATACTCGTAAAGGAGTCCTTATATACCTTACCTACCGGATGTGGCACTGGTAAAAGGCTTGCAGCTTTTGTTCCAATTGGGAAAAGGCCAAAATCTACCTTTTATGAAAAATACTAGCGCTCTGACTGCTGCCCTTCGGATGAAACACGGGATTTTGCTTTGCTCCATTTTGCTAGCTGCCGCCCCGCTTTTTTCGCAAATAGGAAAAGGTGTAAACCCCATTTCAACCAGCTCGACCAATTCAACTGGCACAAACCGGGCCGTCGTCATCGGCATCTCCGACTATCAGGACAAGGACATCCCCGACCTCCGTTTCGCCGACAAGGACGCGGAAGCCTTCGCTAATTTCCTACGCTCCCCCGCGGGCGGCAGCCTGGACGGCGACCACCTGCAAGTTTTGACCAACCAAAACGCCACCGCCGGCCGCGTCGCTGAGGCATTCGACGCTTTGGTTGAGCAGACAAAAGAGGGCGACCAGGTCATCATCTACTTCTCCGGCCACGGCGATGTGGAGCGGAAGACCATTTCGCAGCCCGGTTTTTTGCTCTGTTGGGACTCACCCGCCCGGGTGTACATGGGCGGTGGCACGTACTCGCTTGCGTTTTTGCAGGAAATCGTCTCGACGCTTTCGACCCAAAACAAGGCGAAAGTTATGGTCGTGACCGATGCCTGCCACGCGGGCAAACTGGCGGGCAGCCAAATCGGTGGCTCGCAGGCGACGACAGCCAACCTCGCCAAACAGTTCGCCAACGAGGTGAAAATCCTGAGTTGCCAGCCCAACGAGTTCAGTTTGGAGGGCGAACAGTGGGGCGGCGGGCGCGGCATTTTCAGTTACCACCTCGTGGACGGGCTGGCCGGGCTGGCCGACAGAAATGGCGACGGCTCCGTCACGGTTGGCGAGATAGACCGCTACCTCGAAGACCATGTGACCACCGAGGCTGCGCCGCAAAGCCAAGTGCCGATGCTGCTTGGCAATAAAACCGAGCGGCTGGCGACGGTCAATGCCGCAATTTTGGAGGATTTGAAAAAAGAGAAGATGAGCGGAATGGCCGTTTTTGCCGCCACAGTTAGTCGCGGTTTTGAGGAGGACGTTTTGGCGAACGCCGATTCAAGCATCCGCGAGCAGTATTTGGCTTTCAAAAAAGCTGTCCGGGAGAAGCGGTTTTTCCAAGAAACGGAAAACGAAGGAGGGGTTTCAAACCCTACCGACGTTGGACCTGCCGCCGAAGAACTTTACGCCCAACTCGCTGAAAATGAATCCCTTACTCCCCTGCGGGGCATGATGAGACGGAACTACGCCGCCGCCCTGCAGGATGCCGCCCAGCAGGCCATGAACATCTGGCTGGCCGCCGACGTGCAGCAGTTGGATTGCATCGGCAAAACACTGAAACTCGACCCCATCCCAGGGCAACTGCAACGCGCAGCGGAACTGCTCGGCGAGGGGCACTATATGTACCGCTCCCTGCAGGCCCGGCGGCTGTTGTTCGAGGGGATTATAAAGATGAATCACGAAAACCCAGACGAAGCCCTTGGACGGAAGTGCCTATCCCTTTTCCGGCAGTCGCTGGCATTGGAAGCCCAGTCGGCGCTGCCTTGGCACCGGATGTGCCTCGTGTATGCGATCAACCTGCGCCAGCCCGATTCGGCCTTCGTCTGCGCCAGCCAGGCCCGCAATCATGCCCCCAACTGGGTGCTACCTTATGCCGATTTGGGCTATACACTTTCCCAGCAAAATAAATTGGAACTGGCAAAACAGGCACTGCAAGAAGCTGAAGCCATTGATTCCATCCACCCTTATGTCATCAACCGGTGGGCATGGTGGCTAAGTAAGTTAGGCGGCAAGGTCAATCATGAAAAAGCGTCGGCACTGTTCGAAAAATACCGGGAGCGTGGTGGTCCGCTCTACCCTTGCTGGTTCAACGATTACGGGGTAAACCTGATAAATTTGGGTAGGTATGCCGAAAGCGAGGCGAAATTTAAAGAGGCAATTGCGCTCGATTCGACGAAGTCCCGTGGCTGGAGCAACCTCGCGGCTTTGTACACCCATACCCGCCGCTATGCCGAAGCGGAGCCGGTTTTAAAAAAAGCCATAGCACTCGATTCGACGGAAGCCAGTGCCTTCAGAGGCCTCGGGTATTTGTACATACTTACCCGCCGTTACGCCGAGGCCGAGCCGTTTTTGAAAAAAGCTATTGCGCTCGATTCGACGCATCCTTTTAACTGGAACAACCTTGGGTTGGCGTATACTGAAACCCGCCGTTATGCTGAAGCGGAGCCGCTTTTGAAAAAAGCCATTGCGCTCGATTCGACACTTGCCAACCCTCGCAAGCATCTCGGCATGGTCTATTTCAAAACAAACCGCCCAGACGAAGCGCGGCAAAACTTTCTCAAAGCAATAGCACTCAATCCCAACTATGCTGCCGCGATGCTCGGCATGGCCTACCTCCTTTTTTCGGAAGGCAAAACAGCCGAAGCCATCGGCCAAGTCGAACAGGCCATCGGAAAGGGCAGCACCTTCGAGCAATTGGAAAGCGACGAAAACCTCGCCCCGCTCCGCGCCCTTCTGGAGTGGAAGGCGATGATGAAAAAGCACTTCCCCGAAAAGGTAAAAGACTGAAAATAAAAGAACCAAGGTCCAATTTTGGCAAGCAAACCATTTTGGCAGCCATTTTTCAAATCTTGTCGAATGAAAAAACTGCAAATAACCATCCTAGACACCCCCAATAAACATGCTCGATGACGACTTTATCACCCTTACCGACATCATCAAGCACAACAGCCCGGAGCCGGACGATGTCATCAAAAACTGGATGCGCGTCAAGAACACCCTCCTGCCATTGGCTTTCCCCGGTGTTCCAGCTCTATGTATCGTAGGAATTTAAGCGGCTCAAACAAGCCGAAAACCAAGATTGGTCGCTCCGTCGCGAACTCGCCAAAATCAACTACCTCCTCCAAACCCAAGCAGTGAAAGAGCTTGCAGCGTTCGGCCGGGCTTTTCACCCTGAAAAAACGTTGCTGGTAGGTAATCGGGGAATGCCCCTTGCCTTGTTTTTGAAAATACCTGTTGCAGAACTTTTTTGAGTATTCTCTATCGAAATGTATTCGCGGGCCACTCACATTTCTTTTGCTGACATAGCCAGCGCCAATAGCAAGCACAAGACGGAAGCCTTTGCGCAAGCGGGCAATTTTTGTCAAATGACTTTATACAGTCAACAAAGTAAAATGACTTTCCATTCTATTGGGTTTAAATTCCCATTCAGGAAAAGGCATTTGGAATATGGAATAGAACTCAGGAACCTTGGCTTTTTATAGCGAAATCTCACCGACTATGTGGCTGCCGAACCGCTATAGAGCGACTGCAGCTTTCCGCGCGTGCGTACGACCGGATAAAAGTGGCCCGCACGGCAGCCGATCTGGCGGGTAGCAAGGATATCCGGATAGAAGATTTGGCGGAGGTGATTCATTATCGGAGTTTAGATAGAGAAGGGTGGGCGGGGTAGGGTGTTTCGCACAGATATAATTTCGCGCAGATTTTACACAGATTTTTTAACCCTTTAAATTTTTCAAATGATGACAACAAACGACTTCACATACCTCATCAGAGGGGCTTTATCAATTTCAACGTTAGAAGCCTCGAGGATAAAGTGAGTCTTCAAAGAATCGTCAGATCAAAATCTGTGTAAAATTTGTGTGAAAAAAGCATGCGGAAGATGTTCTGAGTATCTTTACCTGTCCTTTGGGCCAAGAATGACAAAGGCTTTCCAAAAGCAAGCTTAAGTTTTTGGGAACTTAGTTGGTTCATCTCAGAGCATGTTGGGGATTTTCTGCTGGAGTCAAAAATTTGAGCTTTTTTCGTCAGTTTTTGCGTTTTGAAGAAGCATTCCGAGTACTCGGGACGTGACTGAAAAAAGGTGAAAAATGGCGGAAAAAGGACAATTTTGGGCCCGGCCAGAAAATCCCAAACATGCTCTCAAGGTAGCGATCATGTGGAAATGATTTATGAGTAAAAAGCTCTACTCTGTTATGTCACTTGAATGCTTGATGGTATTCGTAACCAAGTAAATTATTATGCAACGTTACTCTTTCATATTCTTACTTTTTTTAACTCTTAACTCTTGTGTTAAATACCATTACAATGAAGAAGGTGGAGTACGGGTAAACAACTCAAAAGTGTTTAAGTACAATAAAGAGAGGTTTAGATCAATGGATAAATCCCAAATTGATACCAATGCAATATACATATTAAGTGAACCACATCCTATGTGGGATTCATTTTGGTTTATTCGCTTTTTCCCTACAGGACAGGTTTTGTTTATACCCTGCGATACAATACCTCCTGGTTCTGGTTTGATAAACAATAAAAACAAAGGAATTCAGGGTTATTATATACTTAAAGATTCCAAAATTAAAATAGACATGTTTCAAGAAATTAATTATGGGCAAACGGGGAAATACTTTGGACGAGTTGAGTCAGATGGCAATATTTTGTTGTTTGAGTCCAGACCAGAAACCTGTTTTAGCATCTATCCTTTGGTTGAAAAGGTAACTAATAAAAAGAATAATTCGCATTGGAGGAAGTTTCCAACTGATCAATTGAAGCATTATAAACCTGATTGGTAAAGCTGCTGAACCATCTCTATGCACAATTCGACACCAATAATAAATTTATAATGCTTAAACTCTTTGGTCTAATTGTTTCAATATTTGTCTTGACGAAAATCCATGGACAATATATTCTGACTATGCAACAAGTGAACATACAAACTGCTTACCAGGACTTGAAAAGGGTATAACAATTGGATACAGAAAGCAAATAGTCAGAAGTCCAGACGCGGCGATGGTGTTCTACACCAAACGAGATACCCCAAACCCCTCACCCCAACCCATACTGCTTCAACACCTCCTCCGGCACACCATCCCAGGTGTTCGGCGTATTGCCCTGATACCCAATATCTGCAATCCCGATTTTGCTCGACCAAAAACCGGAGGCCGTCAGGTTGCGCATCAGCGTGAAGAAGGCTACACCATGACTCATGCCGGGCTTTTTACGCTCCGGATAGGCAATGTCTTCCACAATCTCTATGCGCTGCGCCGGCGTGATGTCTACAAACACCTTCCCAAAACGCTTTTGTGCTTCATTGTCTATCCAGCCCAATCCGCCGCGTAGCGGAGTCTGGAAATCTGGTTTATCCTTGGCCATAAATTCAATAAATTCCGGTACACCAGCCTCCGTTGCACTCCCCGAACGCTCATCGCGCGGAATGATGATGTCCACCAAAACACCAATGGTCTTCATTTCATGCGGATTGAAAAATTGCTCCGCAAACAATTTGGCATCCCGCATTTTCTCATATTCCGTTCTGCCAAACTGCTTGAATTCCGGATCCTTATTGTTGGCAACTTCATCCGCCAACTCCGCGGCTTTTACCTGCGGATTCAATCCGGCAAGCCCAAGCGCACTCAGGCTAATACCTTTTAATACATCGCGTCTTTTCATAATGCTGATTGTGTTTTTAACCGTCCATCGTAAATCGTCCATCGTCCACCGTAGGCCGTCAAAGTCTGCCCGCCTTGCGCTCCTCCACTATGTATCTGGAAGCGCGCATAGAAAGCGCCAAAATGGTCCAGGTGCAGTTTTTATCGCCCTGCGACACAAACGGCGCCGCATCTACCACAAACAGGTTTTTGACGTCGTGTGCCTGTTGCCATTTGTTCAGGGCTGATTTATTGGGGTCGTCGCCCATACGGATGGTGCCTACTTCGTGGATGATCTCACCGGGCAGATTCAAGCCATAATCCTGCTCGGCAGTGGGGGTAGGACTGAGTGGAATGCCGCCCAGTTCATGAATGATCTGTTCAAAAGTTTGGTGCATGTGTTTGGCCTGCAAACGTTCGTAGTCCGACCATTTGTAGTGGAACCGCAACACCGGTATCCCGAATTTATCCACCTTTTCCGGGTCAATTTCACAATAATTATCCTCCCGGGCTATCGCTTCGCCCCGGCCGCCCATACCGATGTAGGCGCCGTAGAAGCGCCGGTAATCATCTTTAAGCGATGCTCCGTACCCGCCGGCTTCCCGTGTGGCGCCTTTGCGATCCGGGAACATGCCATTCACGTTTTCAATACCCCAGCCAAAGCCATACGCCGGCATGCCCATACCGCCCCAGTATTCGATGTGGTAACCACGCGGGAAATCCAGTTTCTTATTGTCGAGCCACCAGGGCGAATACACGTGCATGCCGCCTACGCCATCTTCATTGTAGCGTTTGCGGTCGAACAGCATGGGTACGATGGCGCCTCTGGAGGAGCCGGTGGAGTCGTGCAGGTATTTGCCCACCACGCCGGAGGAATTGGCGAGGCCTTCCGGGAATCGCGCCGATTTGGAGTTCAGCAGCAGTCGCGCCGATTCGCAGGCGCTGGCGGCCAGCACTACGATGCGGCCGCGCAC
>JAEUUS010000636.1 GCA_016787545.1 Saprospiraceae bacterium | reverse complement strand
GGTCAACCTGACCCGCTTTGATGTGCAATTGCCCGAAAAACGCACCTTTTTCCTGGAAAATGGCGATTTGTTTGGCAATTTTGGTATTCCACCCATCCGCCCGTTCTTTTCCAGAACCATTGGTTTGGATGCCGATGGCGCTCCTTTGCCTATTTTGGGAGGGTTGCGACTTTCCGGCAACCTCAATAAGGATACCAGAATCGGGGCTATGACCATGCTGACAGGCAAACAGGGCGAAACCCCATCCAGGCAATACACCGCTCTGGCTGGCAGTTACCGGGTATTTGGACGTAGTTCCGTTTCCGGTTACGTTTTAGACAGGGAATCCTTTAACAGAAATGGGGAACTGCAATCCGGCCAATTTTCCAGAAATGCAGGATTGGAACTGTTTTATACCTCGCTAAATGGTCAGTGGTCTGGCTGGTGCACACATCACAGATCATTTCAGCAGGGCATAAAAGGCGAAAACTGGTGGGGCAATATTGGTGGCCAATACAAGGTTCGCGGATTTTCGTGGCTGACAGACTTCTTGCATATGGGCGAAAACTATTACGCGGACCTGGGATTTGAGCGGCGTATCGAGAATTACGATGTGCTACGGGACACCAGTATTCGATTGGGATATAATTTCTGGTTCAATGCACTGGGATACCAGATTTTCCCTAAAAACAAGGGTAGCAAAGTGAATTTCACGGAAATTGGCGCTGAATTGTTCCAGGTGTTGAATCCGGACGGAACTTTCAATGAGTCGTCTAATACTTTCAAAATTACTACCAATTTCAAGAACACAAGCGAGGTATCCGTTTGGGTGAATCCGAACTGGGCCAATGTGCCAGTATCATTCAAGTTCGACGATTCCGAGGATCTGCTGTTGTGTCCGCCCCTCCCGGCAGATGGTTATCAGTTTGCTTCTGGTGGTATAGAATGGAATTCTGACTACCGCAAAGCGTTTTTCTACAGTTTTACTTTGGGTGCAGGCGAATTTTACAACGGAAGCCAGTTTCAGTCCGGCGTATCCTTTACTTGTCGCTTTCAGCCCATTATGAACATTGCCATCAGGGCGCAGTACAACAAACTGGACTTCCCCCTACCCTATTGCGATGTAGAGTTTTTCAACATTACTCCCCGCATTGAGGTGTTTTTTGCCAAAAATATCTGGTGGACTACCTTTATACAGTACAACACACAGGCAGACAATTTCAACATCAACAGCCGTTTTCAGTGGCGTTTCCGGCCAATGAGCGATTTGTTTGTGGTGTATACCGATAACTATGGAGTAGAAAATCTTGGGGTAAAAAACCGGGCCATGACCATGAAACTGAATTACTGGTTCTGATGGGTTAATCGTCCAGTTTACGCCAAAATATTGGTCGTTTAAATCGGAGATTACCGGCATTATCCCGAACAGGTTCCAGAGGAGCAAACGCATACAACAAAAAGGCAGGGTACTGCCGGCGTTCGTCCCATAGCCAGTCTTGTACCAAACGCAGATCCATTACTTCACTGCCCTGCAGCCGGCGGTGAACAATGGTGGTTTTTTCCTCATAGGTTTCAGGATCAAAGGTAATGATGGTATCTGTGCCAGATATTTGCTTAATCCTTTCTGGCAGGGGGATGAGCTTCCAGTCGCCCTGTTCGCGCACCTTGAAGCTGGGGTCAGAAACTACGCGGTCGAGGTATTGCTGCATCACCGGGGGCTTGAAATCTTTGTATGGTTTGAGGGAGTTTAACGGCGGCATGTTTTCTTTGGTACGTATCCTTCTGGCCCAGGTGATGTGTTTATCCGTCATGAAGGACTTATAAGGGTTTTTGTGACTATAAGGGGGCATTTTAAACCAAAATGGATGATACCAATAAGCGGATTCCAAATCCAGGGTTCCGTATTCCCGTTGAAGTACCGGAGCGAAGGCGTGGGTATAAAGCTCAAACTCATCGGATTTTTGCCTGTAAAACAGCAGCTGCTTTACCCGAACTTTTTGAATAGATTCTCCAGACCAACAATACCTGATTACAGCATTCCGCTCCATAAAAGTCTCAGGATCAATGACGGTAACGGTGTCAGAAAAATTGACTCTGCCCGCCCGTTCCTCCCAGGTGAGTGGTCGTGAACTATCGGGATGTATAAACACCTGTTTACTTTCATCAAAAAGCAGGGCAAGCAATTTATTCCCCATCAAGAGCTCCGATTCATCGTCGGGCTTGGCGGCCTGATTGATCATTTTGAGTTGGCTACTGGCACAGGTAGCTGCATAAACACTATCCGGGGCGGTAAACTCCGGTTCCAGCCAAAAAACCAGATCAATTTCAGCTGCCCAGATAACATCCGGATCGTTTAAAATGATTTCATACTGGGCAGGCAATGTGGTGGAGAGCCCCAGGATCCCCAGTAGCAATGTGTACAATTTCATAGGCCTGAAAACGTTGAAATACAGCATACTGATATACCTCTGATGGCTAAAATCTGTTCTACTAAGATGAAATCGCTGCACTTAGTCCTGTTGTTTTCAATTGTACACCTGACCGCCTGGGCTCAGGTGGCGGTTTCACTGGATAAAGTGAATGTGCTTTATCCTGCAGGCGCTGAGAATGCAATGACTGTTGTTGTTACAGATGTGCCGGATAGCAATCTGGTATTGGAGCCCTCTTTAGGTGAGATAAAGCGGGTTTCGCTAGGTCATTATGTATGGCGGATCTGTAGCCGGGATACCAACGCAGCAACCCTGATTATCAAAGATTTACGCAGCAATGAGGTATTAGCCGAAAAAACCTACCGGGTTAACATGATACCCATACCGGAGCCGATGCTGGGCAGTAATAAAAGGCACGATCCAAGGCCAAACGGGGAATTCAAAACCCAGGGCGGGCTGGCATTAGTCCTGAGTAAATTTGATTTCGATTTGAAGTGCGACATTGTCTACTTCGACCTGCAATACATTACCAAGAACATGGATAGTGTGGTTAAACGCAACACTGGCGCCCGCTGGAACTCAGAGGTACAAGAGCTAATAAATAAGGCAAAGCCAGGCGATATTTATGTGTTTTACCACATAGCATACAGGTGTGGCTGCGATCCCATGGTTCGCTTCCATTCAGATGAACTAATTTATAAAGTCAAATAAAAGAAACTACTGCGGCTGGCCGGCATTTTGTTCGAACTCTTTGATGAGTTCTTCCGGCGATTTCCCCAATTGTTTCAGGGCATTTTGCGCATCGTCGGTGAAATCAGGATCGTTGGGATATTTGGCCAGGAAACTTTCGTACGTGGCTTTAGCCTGATCCAATTGATTCAGATCGTTTTCCTGAACAAATCCAATCATGAACAGCGCGGTGGGCGCTTTTTTATGTTGCGGATATTTATCCACCACTTTTTGGTACATCTCAATGGCTTTTTGCGGTTGTTGAACCGTTTTAGCCAGGCCGGCAGCCTTGAGCATCAGGTTGATATACTTGTCTGGATTGCTTTTTTCCACCAGAGCCGCAAGTTCTTCAGAAGCCTTGATAAACTCATCAGCTTTGGATTTATCGGTAACTGCAGCACCACCCATTGCTTTATCCAATTCTGTCAACTTCTGTTCCAGACTTGCTGCAGGATCGTTCTGGCAGGCGAACAGCAATACACTTAAGATGGCAAACGAAAATAGTTTTTTCATAATGATGTTGAACAAGACTGGTTTTCTGAAAGCTATAAGACGGTTAAAACCCATCAAAAGAAAGGCTCATCTAAAATTTTCTTCATTCCCACATTAACCACATTCCCCACATTAACCACATTAATTTCATTCCCCACTAACCATTGTATTCAAATTTACCATATGGACTCTTCACCGTCACCTTCTCGCCCGTGGCCTTTTTCACCCGACCGATGATTCTGGCTTCAATGCCGTACCTGGCAGCAACCGCCATGATATCATCCGCATAGCGGCCAGGCACATAAATCTCCATCCGGTGCCCCATATTGAAAACCTGATACATTTCGCGCCAGGGAGTCTGGCTGTTTTCCTGAATCAAGCGGAATAACGGAGGAAGTTCAAAAAGGTTGTCTTTTACGATATGAACGTCTTTAACAAACTTCAATACCTTGGATTGAGCGCCGCCGGTTACGTGAATCAAACCATGGATTTTTTTGCGGTAATCGCGCAAAATCTCTTGCAATACAGGCAAATAGGTGCGGGTAGGCGACAATATCAACTTGCCAACCGTCACTTTATGATCCCCAATGCTCACTTCATTGGTGAGTCGCTGATTTCCGGTATACACTACTTCATCCGGCAAACGTGGATCAAAGCTTTCCGGGTATTTTTCTGCATAATATTTAGACAATACATCGTGCCGGGCAGCCGTGAGGCCATTGCTACCCATGCCCCCGTTGTATTCCGTTTCGTACGTTGACTGCCCGAAAGATGCCAACCCAACAATTACATCACCGGAGCGGATACTGGGCACAAGCACATCGCTGCGTTTCATTCGGGCGAAAGCCGTAAAGCCCACATCAATGGTGCGTACAATATCGCCTACATCGGCAGTTTCTCCGCCGGCCAGGTGCATTTCCACGCCGTGTTGACGCATGTTGTCCACAAAATCGGAAGTGCCGCGGATTACCGCAGCTATCACCTCGGCAGGAATGAGTCCTTTGTTGCGACCAATGGTGCTGCTCAGCATGATATTATCCACACAACCGGCACAAGCCATGTCGTCCAGATTCATCACAATGGCATCCTGTGCTACGCCAGGCCAGACAGACAGATCGCCGGTTTCCTTCCAATAGAGGTAAGCAAGGCTGGTTTTAGTACCGGCCGTATCTGCGTGCAGGAGGTTGCAGTATTTGGGGTTGCCTGCTGCCAGGTCTGGCAAAATTTTACAAAAAGCATTGGGATACAAGCCTTTATCCAAATGCTTGATCGCAGCGTGAACTTCTTCTTTGGAGGCCGAAACGCCTCTTTGATCGTATTTTGTGGCCATGAGTTGGTGGGTCAAAGGGGATTTGGGTCATTTAGGGGTCAATAGGGTCATTTAAGGGTCATTTGGGGGTCATTTGGGGGTCATTTAGGGGGGCATTTGGGTCATTTAAGGGTCATTTGGGGGGCATTTAGGGGCCATTAGGGGGACGGTTATTTGTCCCAGCTTCTGAATCGGGCTGTTTGATCGTAGATATGATACAAAATAGCTTTATCCAGTTCTGTAAATTCTTGTTTCCGACGGCTCATCACCAGGGCCGCGGTTTCGCAGGCATCCTGGAATTTGTAGGTCCGATATCCATCCGGGCCGCCCCAGGAGAAGTCGGGAATGAAGTTTCTGGGAAAACCAGCGCCATAAATATTGGCAAACACGCCTACAACTGTGCCGGTATTGAACATGGTGTTGATGGCGCATTTGGAATGATCTCCCATGATCAATCCCACAAATTGCTGTCCGCTTTTTTCGAATCGCTCTGATACATAATCCCAGAGCTTTACCTCTGAGTAGTTATTCTTGAGGTTGGAGTTATTGGTATCGGCGCCAAGGTTGCACCATTCACCCAACACGGAATCGCCTAAATAGCCATCATGCGCTTTGTTGGCATTGGCCATAAAAATGGAACGTGTTATCTCGCCTCCTGCCCTGCAGCCGGGTCCGAAAGAGGTGGGGCCGTAAATTTTAGCGCCCATTTTCAGGATACAATGGTTGCCAATGCCAATTGGGCCACGCAGCATACAGCCTTCCATTACCTCAGTTCCCGCGCCTATATAAATTGGGCCCAAAGTGAGGTTGAGCGTGCAAAATTCCATCGAAACATCCTCCTCAATAAACAGGTTTTCCAGCGGTCCCACGATTTGATTGGTATGCGAAACCGGTTTTGACTTTTTTCCTGCAGTAAGTAAGGCAAAATCCTCCCGCAAGGCTTGGTCATTTAGGCGAGTCAGCTCCCACAGGTGTTTGATTTCAACGATTGGCACAGAAGCGGCCAAATCCATGCCTTGCAAAGCTTCAACTTCTTCTTCGCCCAAGAGCAATTCAAATTGGGCTTCAGTTAACCTGGCAGCTATCAACTCACCATTTAACAGTAAAGCCTCGTTTAGTCCCAATTCTTCAATGCATTTGCACAGTGGATCATTGGGAATGATACCCCCATTTATGATCAGATTTTCTGCTTCAATGTGTATCGGGTACTTTTCCTGTAAATATTCTTGGGTAATATAGGAAACCGTGCCTTGCAGACGGCGTTCCCATTTTTCCCGGAGGGTGAGCATTCCAATCCGCAACTCGCCCATTGGGCGGGTAGCGGTGAGTGGCAGGAGATGATCCCTGGCGTCAGAATCGAACAAAATGATATTGGCCATGATTAATTTCCTTTCTATTCGATACGATTTGGCTGAAAGATGCTGGGGCTTGAGATCTATTGACCGGACAAATTTCCGAAATAAAAAAGTCCCAATACGCATAAATGCCTATTGGGACTCCTAAAAAATTGGAAAGCCGGCAATTACTTGGCGAACTTTGCAAAGCGCTTGTTGAACTTGTCAATACGACCAGCGGTGTCTACCAGCTTGATTTGGCCGGTGAAATAAGGGTGGCTAAAAGAAGAAATCTCCATTTTTACCAACGGATACTCTTTTCCGTCTTCCCAGGTTATTGTATCTTTAGTTGCGGCGCAGGACTTGCCCAAAAACGCATCGTCGGTTGAAATATCTTTGAACACAACGAGGCGATAATTAGCCGGGTGAATATCTTTTTTCATGACGCTATTTTGCTGAAAAATGGTTGCAAACTTGAATTCAAAAATTCGAGCCGCAAAAGTAGCACTTTTTGCAACATTCCACCAAATTTTTTTCAAAAAACCTGATGAGTGCTTATTTACCTTTTTTCTTTTCCTCCTGGAATTTCATCACTTGTTCCATTACATCACCAAGCTGCTCTGCCCCAATGCGTTTCATGAGGATTTCATGATTGCGATTCAGGATAAAAATCTGTGGAGTTGTCTGAACGTCATACAGCATTTTGTACCGACTTTTTATGTAGGGGTCGTAGGTATTCAGGAACACATTATCGTTAAATTCCTTTTCTTCTACCCCTTTCCAGCAGGTATCATGAACCTTTTCATAGGTATTTGAATCCTCTTTTGCCGTCACAACACCTGTGCAAACAGCGAATACTTTTACTCCCCGATCCTTGAACTTATTGGCGAACTCAACCATGTGAGGCGCTGCTTTTTTGCAATGCCCACAATCTGTAGCCCAGAAAAAAAGTACGGTGTAATCAGCATCTACATCCCACAATGCTTTTGGCTGATTGTTTCGATCGGCAACAACAATATTGGGAGCAACCTTGCCAATTAGAACGGGTTCCAGACGGCGTGCGTTGTCGCAAATTTTTTCCAGATCCTCCTTTTTTGTCCAGGGGGCATTCCCTTTGCAATAATATTCATTTGCAATATGCACATAGCAGGCATCAAAGCCTACGATATTAGATTTGGCATAAAAGTTCAGGAAATGAATGAGGTAATACTTGTAGTTCTCCCCGGCATATTTTCCCTTCAATTGTCCGAACAGCCAATCAAGCGCCAGATTCACTGAATCCGGGTGTTGCGGCGTGAGCTTGGTAATGAAATAATCCACTTTGCTATGCAACACCGGACTGCGAAGCAGTGAAGGGTCTGCTATATCCATATTATCAAAAAAGTGGGTGCGAATCCAGTTGAATTTTTTCTTTGCTACTTCTTTTTCATCACCTTTAAACTCAGGCACTTCCGGATCAATGGCCGCTTTTACAATTTTAGCAGCCATGCTGCCCGGATGCTTTGAAATCAAATCCTGCTGGTATTTTTTTACAGACTTGTCAATATCAGCGATTTTGCCGGCTACTTTAGCAGAATCTGACGGCTGTCCTTTTAATTTAGCTAATTGTGCCCGCAAGGAATCAGACTCCGGACGTTGCCTGTTTAAGAGTTTGAGGTATTCATAAAAGACTTCATTGTCTGCAGAGCCCTTAATTTTCATTTTGTTGACGGAATCTTTGACATCCGTCATAATGGTCAATTGTTGGTTCTTGTCATCCAGTAATAGTTGAATGAAATTATTGTCTGGCTTGAGAACCAAAAGATAAACTCCGGCAGGGAACAAAGTATCGGCTTCGAAAGTGAAATACCCGTCGGCGCCAAGCGTAACCGTATCCTTAACATACTGCTTTTCGCCATAATGGAAACCTATGACCAATTCATTGGCGGCATAATTTTCCAACTTTACACGGATTTTGTAACCCGGACCATCAGTTGCAAAGGAAAAAGTAGTAAAAAGCAGGGTAGAAATGAACAGAATGAACAGGCGTTTCATCCGAATAGTGTTTTTAACTGTTTTAGAATGGATCATCAGGAATTTTAGACGCACAAATATCCAATGTCGCGGCATGTTACCTGGTCGTTTTTGCAATTGTTAACATCCCGGACGACGTAGAATTACAGATCATACTGCTTAATTTTCCGGTAAAGGGTGCGTTCAGAAATACGTAACTCATCAGCGGCTTCTTTCCGTCGACCTTTGTACTTGGCAAGGGTCTTTTTGATGGCATCCTTTTCTATTTCATCCATGGTTAACGGCATATCCTCCTCTTCACTATCGTCAAAATTACCATTATTGTTGGATGGATCTATGATAATGGGTCTAACCCGCTCATTTTCATTGTTTTGAAACCGAGGCGTTGATTCTCTGAAGAAGGCAGGTTCTTCAAAATGCGGTTCCGAAAACCCACTAAACCCAGAAGGTATCTGACGAAAGCCATTACTCTCAGGCATTCTGAGGTTATTACTCTCCACCAGTTTGAAGAACATGGACTTAAGTTCATTCAGGTCGTTTTTCATGTCAAACAAAACCTTGTACAACAACTCGCGCTCCTGGAAATCCGAGCTGCCTTTATGAAATGAACCTGTCTGTTGAGTGGGCACGGGCAAATGCCGGTTAAATAATTGTGGCATGGTACGCTGTAATGCCTCAGCGGTAATCAATCTTTCCTCGGAAAGCACCGACAACTGTTCCGCTACATTTTTCAGTTCCCTTATGTTCCCTGGCCATGTATAATTTTCCAGCACCAATTCGGCACGATCATCTAATCTGATGGTTTGCATCCGATACTTTTCAGCAAAATCGCCGGCAAACCTCCTGAAAAGTACCGGAATATCATCCGGACGCTCCTTGAGTGCTGGAACCCGAATGGGCACCGTATTGAGCCGGTAATACAAATCTTCCCGGAACTTGCCTTTGCGTACAGCCTCTTCCAGGTTGACATTGGTGGCTGCAATGATCCGCACATCGGTTTTTTGCACTTTGCTGGCGCCAACACGTATGAATTCGCCGGATTCCAATACCCGGAGCAAATACGCCTGAGTATCATTGGGCATCTCCCCGATTTCATCCAGAAAAATGGTGCCGCCATTCACGGTTTCAAAATAGCCTTTGCGCTCGCCAACGGCTCCGGTAAAGGAACCCTTTTCATGACCAAACAATTCGGAATTCATGGTTCCTTCCGGAATGGCGCCACAGTTAACAGCAATAAACTCATTGTGCTTCCGGGAGGATAGCGCATGAATAATCTTGGAAAAAGCTTCTTTACCCACCCCGCTTTCGCCAGTGATGAGTACGGAAAGATCGGTAGGCGCCACACGGATGGCGGTTTCCAGGGCAGCGTCGAGCGCAGCCGAGGTGCCAACGATCCCAAAACGGGCTTTTATAGCTTGAAGGTTACTTGCCACTATATCAAATTTTTAAAGGTCAATCTTCCCCCGACGTACCATCCAATCAAAAATAAGGAGTAGCAAACCAAAAAAGAGAAATCCCTCCGGCGGCATACTCATGGAATCAAACCACGCTCCTCTTCCCCAAAACCCCTGACTGTAAATTCCTTTAGCTCCGAACCAGAAACAGGTTAATGCAATTAGCCAAATCCACAGGCGGATTAACAATATAGCTCCTTGTTTTTCCGGCGACCGGGGTTTCATCCCACCACCTCCCCCAACAACGTGGCGCTGGTGGCGTCTTTGATGTGTACCATAACGTAATCACCCGGCTTCATGCCTTCTTTCTTGGGGAAAACGCACATCTTGTTCTGTGAATTACGGCCGCAATAATCCTGATCTGAACGACTGGAATCGCGTTCAATCAATACTTTGAACGTTTTGCCGATGTCTTTTTGGTTGTTTTGCAGGCTCAGGGTGTTTTGCAAACGAATAACTTCGTTCAGACGCCTTTTTTTCACGTCCTCCGGAATATCGTCTGCAAATTTCCGGGCTGCCAGCGTTCCCGGACGTTCGGAGTAAGCGAACATATACGACATGGAATATTTGGAGAACTCCATGATAGACAGAGTATCCTGGTGCTCCTCTTCTGTTTCGGAGCAAAAACCGGTAATGATATCGCTGGAAACGGCTGCATCCGGCAAAATGTTCCAGATACTCCGCATCCGGTCCATGTACCATTCACGGTCGTAGGTGCGGTTCATCAGGTCGAGAATCCGCGAGTTGCCTGATTGAACCGGCAAGTGGATGTATTTGCAGATATTGTCGTGCGCTGCCATGGTATGCAACACCTTATCCGTCATATCCTTGGGGTGACTGGTACTGAAACGCACCCTCAGATCGGGGTTTATCCGGGCGGTCATGTCCAGCAAATCTGCGAAATCCGCTTTTTCACCGCTTTCCGGGTTTTCCCATTTGTAGGAGTCCACGTTTTGGCCCAGCAACGTTACCTCCCGGTATCCTTTATCAAACAGATCCTGGGCTTCGGCTACCACACTGAAGGGATCGCGGGAGCGCTCGCGTCCGCGCGTGAAAGGCACCACACAGAAGGAACACATGTTATCGCAACCTCGCATGATGGAAATAAATGCCGTTACGCCATTGGAATCAAGTCGCACAGGACTGATGTCTGCGTAGGTTTCTTCCCTGCTGAGCAACACATTCACCATACGGCCGCCTTCTTCTGCTCCGCCAATAAGACCAGGCAGATCGCGGTAAGCATCCGGGCCTACCACTAAGTCTACGAGTTTCTCTTCCTCCAGCCATTTCTTTTTGAGGCGCTCAGCCATACAACCAAGCACACCCACCTTAACGCCCGGACGTTCGCGTTTGATGAGTTCAAACACTTTCAGCCGTTTGCGCACGGTTTCCTCAGCTTTTTCCCTGATGGAACAGGTATTTACCAGAATCAGATCGCTTTCTTCCATGATTCTTGTGGGAGCATACCCGATGTCGCCAAGGATACTGGCTACAATTTCCGAATCGGAAAAATTCATCTGACAGCCGTAGCTCTCGATATAAAAATGCTTCAACCCGGGAGTGTTTCCCATAGCCGGGAACTCCTTGAAAAAGACGCTGCCTTGTTTGGCCTCATCAATGGTTTTTACCCCTTCCAGGGTTGGATTGGTATCGTACAGCATAATTTTTCTTCAATTACCCAAGGTAGGGCTTGAGTTCGTTCAGTGTTTTTCGGGCTCTGAATGCATTGAATCCGCAAACGAGGCCTATCACCAAAAAGGCAAAGGCCAAACGCCCCGGAATCAGGTGTTTATCCGGATCATTTAACAGCACCATTTCAGCGTTTGCAATGGATATTGAATCACCCGATTCGATCATTTTTTGAATCAAAGCTTCCTGTTCATGTTGCAGGTTCAGTGCCCAAAGAAACAAACCAAGCGCCACAACCAGAGCCACACCTGCGATCCAGGAATAATTGCGCAGTTGACGCTTCAGTGGCCCTTGCGATCCAACGGCAATGATGCGGTTAATCATGTCTTCGCCTATCCCCCTTTCTCTCAGATAGGTAGCTACTTCGCCAAAGCTTGAGCCAGTTTCCAGCATGTCAGCGCCATGTTGGAGGGCGGTTTCTTCATCCAGCTGATTTTGATTCATTTTGCAGTTCGGTTAAACCGCAAAGGTAAGGTAAGTGTTCGGCAAAAATGCCAGATTGTCACCCGAGGAAGCAAAAAAATGTCATTCCGTCACCAATCCTTCTTCAAACGGGATGGACGGTTGGCGGGGGCGAGTTCGCGGTAGGCGCCAACATTTTTTTCTTCTGCTGCTTGGACGGCCTGATCGAGCAGCGCACGAGCCTGTGCAGCGTTCAAATTAGCGGGAGGAATATCCGGCTTCCGACCCGCTTGTGCCTGGTCCAGGTATTGTTGTCTGGGCCGATTGGATGGAGGCGGTGGCGGAGGGGGCGGTGGCTGGGGCGGCGGTGGAGGATCCGGAGAGAGCTTGCGTTTAGCGATTTGCAGGTTTTTCTGAGCATCCGGTTGAGCCGGCATCAGTCGTAAACTGCGTTCGTAGGCATCAATAGCAGCGCGGTAATCTGATAAAAGCAGGCAGGCGTTGCCCAGATTATATAAGGCATCGGCTTTTTGCTGGTTGGTTACACTGCGTTCGGCTGCTTCCTGGTATAGTTTAACAGATAAGTCAAGATCCTGATTCAGGTAAGCGGCATTGGCGGCATTGTATTTTCCAGTGACGGTTCCAGACCGCATATATACGCTTTGGGCTTTTTCAAACTCCCCTTTGTCATAATGCTGTTGCCCCTGTCGAAGCAATTGGTGCTCATCCTGCGCTGAAACACCCATAGCAGCGAGCAGGAAAACCAGGATGCCAACCGTTTTTTTCTTCCACCACATAATTTGTTCCGTTATGAGCAGCAAAATAGCGGCCAGGAGGAACCAATGAAACCAATACACTTTTTCCGATTTGGTTTGCAGGCTTACGGTGCGTTTTTCCAGGCTTTCAATGGCTTGTTTGAGTGTAGACAGCGCTTGTTCCGGGTTGCGCAAATGCAACGCCTCTCCCCCACCCGCCTGCGCCAGCGTGCGCAGGAGTGTTTCATTGGCGGTGGTTTCCACCGTTTTACCCATACCATCCTTGCGTAAGCCCTTGGAAGGATCCGGAATTGGAACACTTCCGGCATTCCCCACACCAACGGTGAACAAGGTGATCCCGGCAGCATTAGCCTCCCGCACTTTTTGTGCAGCTTTTTCCTCATGGTTTTCGCCATCGCTAAAAAGGATAATGGCTCTACCGCCGGGCTCATCCGTTTCCAGCATTCGGACAGCCAGTTCCACCGCCGCCCCGATGTCGGTGCCCTGGTCGGTGATGAAGTCCGGCTGAGCATTTTGAGCAAACATGAGCATGGCCTCCAAATCGGTCGACAAAGGCATTTGAGGGAATGCTTCACCGGCAAAACACACCAAACCAACTTGTTCGCCATCCAGGACCGGCGCCAAACGGCGTATAAATTGCTTGACTACTTCCAGGCGATTAGGCTGTATATCCTGAGCCAGCATACTATTGGAAATATCCATGGCGAGGATGATATCGGCGCTTTTTTGTTCAGCGTCAGCTACTTTTTGAATAGTTACAGGACTAGCAATGGCCACGATGACCAACACAATGGCCAGACCAAACATCACGTTTTTGGTCCAAAAACGCCAGGGAGAAAATCCTTTGAGCAATCGTTCCTCCAGGGCTGGCGAACCCAGTCTGCGCAGGGTGCGTCTGCGCCAGCGCCAATAAGCCCATAGCAATATAAGCTGCAAAATGGGAGCTATGGCCAACAGGTAAAGAAGATCCGAACTTTCGAAGTAAAACAAGGGAGGAAGATGTTTGAAGGGTTTGAAGGGGTTTGAGGGGTTTGATGGGTTAGAGGGGTTTGAAGGGGTTTGAGGGGTTTGATGGGTTAGAGGGGTTTGAAGGGGTTTGAAGGGGTTTGAGGGGTTTGATGGGTTAGAGGGGTTTGAAGGGGTTTGGGGCTGGGGGCTTGGGGTTATACCGTTATTACCCGGAGTGGTCCCCAGCGAAGGGAAAGTTCCAGGAGGAGCAGACAAAAAGCGGCGTTGAGAAACCAGAAAAACATTTCCGAGGTGCGTTTGACGGACTTTTTGACCACTTTTGTTTTCTCCAGATTTTCTACTTCATCATAAATATCTGCTAAATCTGCCGTGGTTTTTGCCCGGTAAAACTTGCCGCCGCTGAGTTCTGATAGCTGTTCGAGAAACTTTGTATCAAACTTCATCTCCCTGGTGGCGAAACTGTAAGTTCCCAAGGGCCCCTGCTGAGTGGGCGACAAGACCAAACCATCACTACCCAATCCAATGGCATACACCGGAATGCCAAGGGCTTTGGCTGCGGCAGCAGCTGTGAGCGGGCCTAAATCGCCGGCATTATGCTCGCCATCTGTTATCAGCAGCACCATTTTACCCTTTGATTTGCTTTTATCCAAATGACGCAAAGCCGTTGCAATACCCATACCTATGGCAGTTCCATCCGGCAACCTGCCTACCTGAATATTGTTGATAAAAGCCTGTAAAATCCGCCTGTCGCTGGTGAGCGGGCACTGCGTGAAAGCACCACCCGAAAAAAGCACCAATCCAAGCTGATCATATGGTCGGCGATTGACAAAACTAACAGCCATTTCCTTGGCTACTGTCAATCTATCCGGCCGAAAATCTTTAGACAACATACTGGGTGACACGTCCATCACCAACATAATATCTACTGATTCCGCCACCACTTCATCTTCGTGCCATAACAATTGCGGACGCGCCATGGCCACCACAACCAGTGCTATCACTACCCAACGAATGTATTGGATCCAGTTGCGGGCATACACCACCCAGGTTTTCACACCACGCATAGCCTGAAGCCTCGACACCTGCAGGGTTACATGCCGCTTGCGCGCCGCCATCCGGTACTGAAACATCAGCCAGGGTAGCAACAAAAGCAGCAGAAGCCAGTAAGGTTGGGCAAAAGTCATACGGAGTAAGTGAGGGAGTGAGTAAGTAAGTGAGCGATTAGCGAACTAGCCCCATCGGGGCGACATTACAGTAGCCGATCGGGTGGTGATTGAGGGTTGGTGTTCATGTTCGTGGCAACCGGTGTTTTCGGCAGATGCCCGGAATGATAAGCGTTAATCAGGATTTGAGCCTTTTCAAGTACAGATTCATGGATGTGAGATGCGGGTTGGGTTTGGGCATATTTTACCATATCTGCCTGCTGCAGCAATTGTTCCACCTGTGTTTGCAGGGCTTTAGGTGCTGCATTTTTTTGCAGCAAAGCGGTCAATTCCAGGGTAGTGGATTCCAGGGCAGGTATGTTAAACTGGTTTTCCAGAAATTCCCGTAGAATGAAACTGAATTCCACGTAGTGTTCCTTGATCTGGTTGTGTTTCCAGTACTGTTTATGACGCAAAGCCTGCAATTGAGCCAGGGCTTTTTCTGTGGCTGAAATGGCCGGCGGAGCAGGAACATAGGACTGCACCACTACCGGAGCAGGAGCCGGTTTGCGCCGGTTTTTCCACCACCACCAGACCACACTAAGCAACAAAGCCAGCCCTCCGGCGCCATACAACCAATAATCTACCCACGACTCCGGTTCTCTTCTGATATCTCGGATTTTGGCCATATCCGAAATATCCCTTCCTCCGGGTGTTGGAAACACTAAAAGTTGAGTGCTGTTGGTTTCGAGCACCGTTCCGGAAGGTAGTTTCACTTTCAGGGGTGGAAGTTTAAGGGATGCACTATCGAATGCAATGAGTGTAAACCGGCGCATCCACTGAGCCCCGCTTCGTTTCCAGGGACTTCTACGTACGATGTTCTGGGCTGGAATCTGGTCTGACCATGGGAAAAAATCCACGTCGCCGGGCGCTGCGTTGGATCCATTGACAAAAACCAGTAACACCGCTGTATCTCCCGTTTCTATGCGCTCGGGTTGCAGGGAAATCACCGCCCCGGGTTGTGCCCAAAGCCCGATCGGCCAAAACCAATACAGGAAAAACAGGCGCTTAACCATGGGCAATTACCTTTGAACGACGAGTAAAAAATTGCAGCAAAGCCCTTGTATACACCTCATGGGTGCCAATGCTTAAAAAATCTGCCCCGGCTTTCCGGAACATCTGCTGGGTATTGGCGCGGTGTTGTTCAAACGAATAACCGTATTGCCAACGCAAACGGGCACTGGTAGTATCTACCCAGATTTGCTCGCCTGTTTCTGCATCCGCCACGCGCAATACGCCCACATCAGGTAAATCCCGCTCCAACGGGTCCCAGCAATGAATACCGATGCAATCGTGTTGCCTGGCCAAAACCCGCAAGGATTCCTCATAACCATCGGCTAAAAAATCTGACAAGACGAAACACACACAGCGCTTTTTCAAGCCGTTATGAATGTACCGAAGGGCTTTATTCATATCTGTTTTCCTGCCAACCGGCTGTATCGTGAGCACTTCCCGGATGATGCGCAGGATATGTTGCCGCCCTTTTTTAGGCGGGATATACAATTCAATCTGATCGGAAAACAGCATCACCCCAACCTTGTCGTTGTTGTCGATGGCTGAAAATGCCAGTACTGCACATAATTCTGTGAGATATTCTGCTTTAAACTGGGCATGACTGCCAAATACTGCCGAACCGCTCACGTCTACCACCAGCATCACGGTATTTTCACGCTCCTCTTCAAAAACCTTCACAAAAGGTTCTCCGGTTCGCGCCGTCACGTTCCAGTCTATGGTACGCACATCATCTCCGGGTTGATAGGAGCGCACGTCGCTGAACGACATGCCCTTCCCCTTGAAGGCACTTTGGTATCCACCGGAAAACAGGTGACTGCTGAGACCCTTGGTTTTGATCTCTATCCGCCGTACTTTTTTGAGCAACTCGTTGGCATCCATCGTTTTGCGTTTTAGCTATGAACAGAAATCAGGGAATAACCAGGGTATTCAACACCTTTTGAATGATGTCTTCCTGACTCATGTTTTCTGCTTCTGCTTCAAAACTGAGTCCCAAACGGTGCCGCAGCACATCCGGACAAATGGCTTTTACATCATCGGGCGTCACGAAGGCACGCCGGTTAAGGAAAGCCATCGCGCGGGAGGCCTTGGCCAAAGCGATGGTTGCACGGGGAGAGGCGCCATAACTGATCAGTGGCGACAAAGCGCCCAGCCCGTATTGGTCGGGTTGTCTGGTAGCAAATACGATTTGCAGGATGTACTGCTCTACTTTTTCATCCAGATGAATCTTTTTTACGGCTTCCCTGGCTTGTAATAATGTTTTAATACTCAACACTTTACCCACCTCAGGCATGTCGTCGTTCAGGTTCCGTCGCAAGATTACCCGTTCATCTTCGATGGTTGGATAACCAATTTTCACTTTGAGCAAAAAACGGTCGGCCTGAGCCTCAGGCAAGGGGTAGGTGCCTTCCTGTTCGATGGGGTTTTGGGTAGCCAGAACCAGGAATGGCTCTTCCAGTTTAAAGGTATGGTTGCCAATGGTAATTTGCCTTTCCTGCATAGCTTCCAACAAGGCACTCTGCACCTTGGCAGGCGCACGATTGATCTCATCCGCCAACACAAAATTGGCAAAAATGGGCCCTTTCCGGATGGTGAATTCAGAGGTAGCAGGACTGTAAATGGTGGTACCCAGCACATCGGGTGGAAGCAAGTCCGGCGTGAATTGAATGCGACTAAAATGCGCATCCACGGCATCGGCCAGGGTTTTAATGGCCAGGGTTTTGGCCAGTCCGGGCATACCCTCGAGCAAAATATGGCCCTTGGTAAATAACCCGATGAGCAGCCTGTCCAGCATATGCTGCTGCCCAACAATAACGCTGGAAGTGACAGATTTGAGTTTTTCAATAAAAGCGCTCTCCTGCTTGATAAAATCCTGAAGAGCGTCCATGTTGGCGGGTGTAGGCATTAGGTTGACGTTTGCTTTGGAAACGGGAAACGACGCATATGGCTTTTGATTATGTCAATGCATCAAACTTCAGGGCGAATAAACAAATATGGTGGAAAACCCTGAGATAAAAAATTGCGTCATGGCTTTAAATTGTTCCAAAAGTATCATCCTTAATTTTGATTATCGCCATGAATAAACCAACCAATTTTAACCTGAAATTTGCCTTCTTCCTCCTTTGCCTGACTGCTGTTACCCGTGTCAGCGGACAACAGGATTGTCTGGAAACTTACGATCAGGAAGCCATTTACCTGCGTGCAGAGCTGTTTTCCGGGTCCGTTTATGTCAAAAACGGGAAGTCCCATTCAATTGGTTTCGCCTATCGCCGGTTAAGACCCGAATTTGACCGTACGCCCCGTGCATTACCGGTATTCAAAAAATCTCAACGATTTGCCAAAGCCCAGTTTTGGGTGGGTATAGCAGGGATGATAGGGACAGGTATTGGCGCCGCCATGGTGCTGCAATCCGTTAATCATCAGGGGTATTTATCCGATGAAAAACAATTCACCAACGGTTTGAATCTGATGCTGGGAAGCCTAACCGTTTCCACAGCCATTTGCTTACCACTGCAAATCAAATCCAGGCAACAACTGGAGGACGCCATCTGGCTCAGAAACAGGGAGTTATTTGAACGATGAACGATGGACGATGGACGATGGACGATGAACGATGAACGATGGACGACGGTTACCACCCACGTGAGCTACCCAACCCAACGCCTCTGCGAAAATCTGCGGGCAAATCTGTGAGAATCTGCGGGAAACCCACGTGTGGAACGATGGACGATGAACGATGGCACGACGTGAGCTACCCAACCCAACGCCTCAGCGAAAATCTGCGGGCCAATCTGTGCAAATCTGCGGGAAATCCACGTGAGGAACGATGGACGATGGACAATGGCACGACGTGAGCCACCCAACCCAACGCCTCTGCGAAAATCTGCGGGCAAATCTGCGAGAATCTGCGGGAAACCCACGTATGGAACGATGGACGATGAACGATGGGACGACGTGAGCTACCCAACCCAACGCCTCTGCGAAAATCTGCGGGCCAATCCGTGCAAATCTGCGGGAAACCCACGTGAGGAACGATGGACGATGGCACGACGTGAGCTACCCAACCCAACGCTTCTGCGAAAATCTGCGGGCCAATCCGTGCAAATCTGCGGGAAACCCACTTCTTAATCCGTCCAAACAAGCCTTAAAGTATGCACCGTCTGGTTATCTGTCTGAATCCTTACAAAGTAAACCCCAGCCGGAATTTGCAGCGCGAGTCGGTTATCGCCTTGTTGAAGTTGTTTTTGGAATATAGCCCGCCCAGACAAATCAAAAACCATCAGTTGAGCTTTTTGCGCCGGCAATTGTACATTAACCCAACCTGAGGCAGGATTTGGAAACAGTTTTGGCGCCTGCCACACTGCATTGGGTTCCTGTGCGGGCAAAACCATTTTCCATTGATTGTACAAGCGTTGAAGCGAGTCAATGGGCTCCATGCCAGTGGGCAGGGATGGCACATTCAAATCCAGCCACAAGCTATCGTCTGCATCGCCAGGTTTAGCCACCCGAAGAAATGCGGAAAGCGATGAAGTGCCATTTTGCAGGCAACGACTATCGGCGCCCGGCACATTGGCGCCCTGCAGGCAAGCCATCAACCGATCAGACAGCGATCCGGTGGCAGCCAGAAAACGGGCTTCCATGCTGTCCAGGATCTGAGGCCCCAGCAAAATATTGCCCTGTATGGCATAATTGACTCCCAGACGGTGTCCTTTCCAATCCAAACATCCGTTACCCGTCAGCGCAGCGCTTCGCGGGTGCCCCTGAGGATCAAAATCCACTACTCCGTATTGACGGTTTACCCAGCCAAATCCGCCCTGCGCATCATTGGCTTTAAGCCAGGCAATGATTTCTTGTGGTGAAAGGCCCTCCTCCATACGCAGGCGTGCGTTGGCCTGGTTGGTGGCATGCCAGTAGGATTGGGTATGAATGGCGCCACGACCGGGAAGGATATCGCTGATGATGATGGCGCCATTGCTGCCGGGGAACTGAATATTGTCCAGACAACTGGCGCCTGCGCTACCTATTTCACCCGTTAGTGTATCCACTGCAACGATGGAAAAGGTATCCTGGGCATAAAAATACCCGGAATAGAACAGGAAAATAGAAAGAAGTAAGGCTTGTTTCATGCGCTGATTGATTTTGAAAGCAAAAATCCGTTCTGCCGGGCAGTTTTCCCAACAGAACGGATCATTTTTATCGGATGACCAAATTGGTTACAGATTTAACAGGAAACCAATGGTAAAGTTGGCATCCCAGTCAAATACGAACTGTTTGCAACCTGTACCGTCGGCAATGGCCGCGTAAATATTCAAACCGGCCTCCTGTTTGGCGCCTTCTGCCTTGTAATCAGCAGGAGCCTTTAGCACCGTGTAGCGCTCTTTGCCTGCACGGATTTGTTTAGCCAATTCATATGGCACACCACCAATAATAAAACAAGTACTACGCAGGTTAGACGGCACCTGAGAAGCCTTTGATTTAACATCCTGGTAAACCGTGCTTGCGCTCAGGTTGTTTTGATAATACTTGGCGCCGGGAGCTTCCAGCGCGCCACCAGGCAGCCAGGAAATTTTGGTATTGCCGGAGCCGATATCCACAACGAAACCGCTGTTTTTGAATTGATCAGGGAGTACGGAACGCAGTGCCAGTTTGGCCTCCTGCTCGGGCGTTACGACGTTCACTACATAGCCCATGGTTTTCAGAGCAGCATTGATTTTAGGCATGATAGCCTCTTTTTGTGCGCCTGAACTCACTACGAAATGAATATCGCGGGCACCAACGCCAAAGCCAACCATATCGGCGATGTACCTGCGCAGGCCAGCTTTTACATCCTCATCTGTGGCCAGACCTTCTTTCACCAGACTTACGCCGAACTCAGCTTTTTCAAGCTTCCAATTCCGCTGGTTATCAACTTTAATAATGAAAGAATTGAAGCCTGTTGCGCCTAGTTCTACTACCCCTTTCAGTTTACCACCGTTGGGTAGTGGAGCGGTATAGTTAAAGGCTGCTGGCGTAAAGCTACCGCCAGATTTTCCCCATGTTGAGGAGGTTGGAGTATTATTGGCCGGTGCACCTTCAGAAGCTGCATTGGTATCGGTTTGCTCTGTCTTTTCTGCATTTCCGCCAAGGCCAAGATTTGGCAAGAATTGCTTGGCTGCGAAATAGACGCCGGCAACAATAGCCAGGGTTATAAGCAACCGGGAGAAAGTGGTTAATCGTGCCATAGTTAGTTGATATTGTTGATGATTGGTGGTTGAGTTGATGATTTTGGACGGCCGAAGGTCTGGGAAAAGGAAAGGGCGGTTTGTCTTTTTTTCTGCCAACGAATCTTTTTTAACGATGTCAATCCGGCGAATTCAGACTACCGTTTTCAGCATTCAGCTTTTTGACCCGGCAATTTCCACCTCCTTTCGCTCAATGGCTGGTACATTTTTCACTACCATATGCATGGTGTTGCGAATACGTTCCTCAAACAACACGATCTTACCTTTTTTGAGGTTGGCAATGGTATCTTCCATATAATGCCGGATGGTAATCAGCTCTAATCCCTGTTCAACCTTGACTTTGAATTCATCAGAAACGGCGCTCACAAATTTTTCAATTCGCTCAGGCACATTGGGGACACAAATGGTGAATGAAACGGCTGTATTCTGCATCATGTTCACGAAAATACGTAAATCAGCCGCTTTTGCGAACAGCCGTGCCATGTGATGCTCAGCCACAAAAGAATAATCCAATGTGCTGATATGCAGCAAAGCCTGGTTTTTTTCCACCACCACAATTGGAGGGTAGTTGTCATCAGTATCGCTGCTTATTTCCGTACCCGGGGCGGAAGGGTCCAGGAAGGACTTCACAAACATAGGAATGTTCTTATTCTGCAGAGGCTTGATGGTTTTGGGGTGGATTACCTGTGCGCCATAATATGTCATCTCAATGGCCTCCCGGTAGCTCAACCGATCCAGCTTGATGGTATTATCAAAAATACGTGGATCAGCATTGAGTACACCAGGCACATCCTTCCAAATGGTCATAGCCTCTGCATCCAGGCAATGGGAAAAAATAGCGGCAGAATAGTCTGAACCTTCCCGTCCAAGAGTGGTAGTGAAATTTTCAGAGGTACTGCCGATAAAGCCCTGGGTAAGCACAAATCCTCCCTGCTGGAGCATCGGTGTCACCACTTTTTGTGCATTGGCCTTCGTTTTATCCCAGTTTACCCATCCTTCCCGGTAAGTGTTATCGGTTGCAACCACATCTCTTGCATCCAACCATTGGGTTTTCAGTCCAATTTTGTTCAAATAGGCCGTTACAATTTTAGACGACACCAACTCGCCCATACAAACGATTTGGTCGTACATATAATCGTAATTCTCGGAAGGTTTTTCTTCAATCACCCATTCGCCCTCTACAAAGGTGTCGTTCACCGTGGTAAAAACCTCCTCCCCTGCATCAAACAATGCGCGCATGATGGCATAATGCTGTTCTTTAAATGCCTGGTAAAGGGAGGCAGCTTCTCCGTTTTGTTTGGCATGTGCAGCCACCACGGCTTCCAGGGCATTGGTTGTTTTGCCCATAGCAGAAACAACAATTACAAGTGATTGATTTTGATAACGTTGCAAAATAGACGCTACATTTTTAACTCCCGCTGCGTCTTTTAGGCTTGCACCTCCGAATTTGAAAACCTGCATTATTGAGTGAAATGATTTGATGTTGTTGATTGATACGCAAAATACCTATTTACGCCACATTTGTGCCGGGCAACGGTCTATCACAAGCGTATCAATAAACGCATCGTAATAAACAAGTTCACCGCGCAAAGTATCCGGATGAACCAAACGTCCCTGAAAGCGAATATTACAAACTTTGCCATTGATCTTGCATTCATCTTTGGCAATATTTGCTCCGGTAGAAACGGTATCTGTAGTTACACCTGCTTTATTGTACACGGTAACCGTTTCAGATCCCCGTTTGACTTCAAAGCCAAGCAACTGAACGCCAAGCGCTGTTTCCGGAATAAAACTAACCAAAACGGTTTCCTGCATACAAGGACAGTCTACCTGCCAGTAAAACTGATTTTCGGCCAGGGTTAGACATTCATCCCCTATTTCAAAACGGCCTTCTGGACAGGTACAATCATTCTTGGAACGTTCATAGCCATTGTCACATTTTGGGCCGCAGCCGAAGGAGGCGAGCAGGAGGGCCAGACATACCATGCCAGCCAATCCTGCAAATTGGGTGTTGTGCTTCATAAAGTAAGTAGTTAATTTGTGGAGCGCAAAGGTAGGTCAACAGCAGCATTTACAGATACATTTCGCATAAACATTACTCCTCAATGGGTGGCAGATGCACCTTTGCCGTATCGTGTTCGGGCAGCATGGAATTTTCTCTCGGATATTCAATTTCTTTCACCTTATCAGGCCTGGCTTTGAGGTGCAGGGAGGAAACGGCCGCGTTGTTTTTTCTGAAACTTCCGATGGAAATAACCACAATCAGGGCGATCAGGCACCAGCCCAACCAATCTGCCGGCCGAAATGGTGGTGGAGGATTGAAATCAAATTGTTCCGGATTTTCGCCCAGATATGGTAAAGCGTATTTCCCACCGGTTTGTATGTCTTTTTCCAGATTTTGTCCGTGGAGCTGGTAATACCTGGCTTCTCTAATACGAACCTGAACCAGATTTATCAAGGTAGACAACTCAGCAACTGCTCTCCTAAATCCTTCCTCTTGAACGGCAAATGATTTAAGCGTTTTGCCTTCAAGTAATGGCTCAAAGGACTTTATCCTAGCATGTTTTTTCCAATCACAATCATTCAAAATCAGAGGCAATACAAGCGGCCCCAAATCATCACTGGTACAATCGGTCCTGCGCGCAATGGCCAATGCCAAATCCTGTTCAAAGCGTTCATCCTTCAAACTTCGCGCACTAACTAAAAACAGGTATATATGTGCATTTTCTCTTCTGCGCTTCAAAGGCTCCCTATACAGCACCCTTGGATCTACCGGATAATACCAGGGTAATAAAATTCGCCACGACAAAGGCAAGGTATCGGGCGCAGGTGGCGGTGCATAGTGCCAGAAATTCACCTCATCCTGCATCGGATACATCCACTCCATCAGACGATCTGCAACCGCCTTTTCTTCAGGAGCATGTACTATGAAAACATTGACTTTCATTTACTTCGGCAAAAATGCAACGTTCGTCGCAAAAATGAATGATTATCCTTGCTCTTCCTTGTTTTTCGCAACAAATTTGCCCCATCAAACCCCATCAAACCCCTCAAACCCCTTCACCCCCCATCAAACCCCTCAAACCACCCAAACCCCTCAAACCCCTCAAACCCTTCAAACCCCTCAAACCACCCAAACCCAATATCTCCCATTTTCTATGACCACTACTTCCGCTCTTTTCTCATCTGAAGGAATTGATCCTAAAAGTCTAGATTTTTTGGCACAAGCCATTGAAAAAAACAATTTACCCGGATTCGATTACCTCGAGTTCAAACGGGCGATTCACCAATTGAGTCAATTAAAGCTTGATGAAGCAACGGCCCATAAAAGCGCATTTGCCACTGCCGCTACGCTCGGAATAACCAAGGAAAAGCTGCTCGAAACCGCAGCCTATTACAGGAATCTGGTAGAAAAAGAAAAGGAACATTTTGCTCAGGCATTAGACAATCAAAATGCCACCAAAGTGACCGGCAAGCAACAAGAAATCAACCGACTCCGCGATCAAATTGAACGACATAAAGTGGAGATAGCCAGACTCCAGGATGAAATTGGCGGATACCTCAATCAAGTTGCTTCTGCTGAAGAAACAGTCAAGGTTGAATCCGACAAATTAGTGAAGTTAAAATCCGCTTTTGAGCAGGCTCATCAGGCCGTTTTGCTGTCCATTGACAGAGATGTGGAACAGATGCACAAACATCTTGGATAAAATTATTGGAATTATCTCCAACACCCTATTTTGGCGGCATCAAATTAAGATGCAGTGAAGCCAACCGACATTAAAGATCCTGAATACTTCCACAAAGTTGTGGATTGTCAATATGCTTGTCCCGCACATACACCTGTGCCAGAGTATATTCGCCTTATTGCTGCAGAGCGCTACTCTGAGGCATACATGATTAACTGGGAATCCAACGTGTTTCCGGGGGTACTCGGGCGCACCTGCGACCGCCCCTGCGAGCCTGCCTGCCGGCGCGGGCGTGTGGAAGACGAACCCGTGGCCATTTGTCGCCTGAAACGCGTGGCCGCTGATCTGAAAGGCGAGGTTAAATCCATGATGCCTCAAGGTCCATTTCCATCCAATGGAAAAAAAGTAGCGCTGATTGGTGGCGGTCCGGCTGCCCTGACGGTAGCCAGAGATCTGGCTCCATTGGGCTACGAAATACACCTTTACGACGAACAGCCGGCCGGAGGTGGCATGATGCGCAGTCAAATCCCATCTTTCCGTTTACCGGAAAGTGTGCTGGATGAAGAAGTGGGATATATCCTGGATCTGGGTATTCACACGCAGTTCCGGCATTATGTGTCCAGCATGAAAGAGATGTTAGGCAAAGGTTACGATGCCATTTTTGTAGGCACCGGCGCCCCGCGTGGTCGTGATCTCAACGATCTTCCCGGAAGGGCAGAAGCTGCTGGCAATATTCAAATAGGCATCGAATTCCTGGCAAACGTGGCCTTTGAGCACACCAAATCCATCGGCAAAAAAGTACTGGTACTGGGTGGTGGCAACACTGCTATGGACTGCTGCCGCACCTCGCGCAGGTTGGGTGGAACGGATGTAAAAGTGGTTGTTCGGAGTCCAAAATCAGAAATGAAAGCCTCCCCATGGGAAATTGAGGATGCCATCCATGAAGATATCCCAATTTATGAAAACCATGTCCCAAAAGCGTTCGTGAACGAGAATGGCAAATTAGTGGGCATGACTTTCGAAAAGGTAAAAGTAGTGTACAACGAGCAAGGCAAACGAAGCCTGGTTCCCACCGGCGAACCGGAAGTGTTTTTTGAAGCTGATGATGTACTGATTGCCGTTGGTCAGGAAAATGCCTTCCCCTGGATTGAACGTGATTTGGGCATTGAATTCGATAAATGGGAACTGCCCACCTTAGATAAAACCACCTTCCAGTCTACCCTACCCCACGTATTTTTTGGTGGAGATGCGGCATTGGGACCTAAAAACGTTATTACAGCGGTAGCCCAGGGGCACCAGGCTGCTGTATCCATAGACTTGTTCCTGAGCGGAAAACCCCTGCAGGAAAGGCCTTCCCCACGTACCAACCTGATTCACCAGAAAATGGGCATCCACGAGTGGATGTACGACAGCGCAGTAGCTGCTGATCTCCGTTACAAAGTGCCTCATGCCGACAAGGTGAAAGCACTGCAGGACCGACTCCTGGAGGTAGAATTGGGCTTTACTGCCGAAACCGCTTTCAAGGAGGCTCAACGTTGCCTGAATTGTGATGTGCAAACCGTTTTCACCACTGATCGCTGCATTGAATGCGATGCCTGTGTGGATATCTGTCCAACAGCTTGTATAACATTCACGGAAGACGGCGAGGAAGTCGATTTGCGTAACAGGTTATCTGCACCGGCTCATGATTTACAGCAGTCCCTGTATGTGTCAACCGAGCTAAAAACCAAGCGTGTAATGGTGAAAGACGAAAATGTGTGTCTGCATTGCGGCCTTTGCGCCGAGCGTTGTCCAACCTCAGCCTGGGATATGCAGAAATACCTGTACAATACAGCTAAGGCTGGCGGCAAGGTATATGTGTGATTTATGGGGTTCATGTACCCCGGAATGGTATCCCGGGAAGGTTCATGTGGCCATGGTTGCCGAGTAATCATTTGGTTTCATCGAATATTTCAGGTATGGGGATTTAAATTTTCGGTGTTTCGCATAGTAATACCAATAAGCTATGTTCCGAAACACCCTGCAATCCTTTGCCCTGGCCTTACAAAATATCCGCTCCAACCTCTTTCACACCCTGCTTTCCGTGTTGGGCATCGTCATTGGCGTTGCTGCCCTGGTTGCCACGTTTTCCCTGATTGAC
>JAEUUS010000618.1 GCA_016787545.1 Saprospiraceae bacterium | reverse complement strand
GGGGTAGTTGAATTGTTGCGGCCCCTCCTGTGCGGGTTCTTCACTGCCGTTTTTCTTATTCCTGATCATGGAAACGGAGGCAAAAACCATTAATACCGCGAAAAGGCCCATCAGCAGCATGGCTTTGGAAACCACGAAACTACCCAGAGAAAACACCGGATTGGGAATCATGGGCACTAAAAATGCCCGGGTGGCATAAACAGCCAAAATGGAAGGGATACCAAAAATAACCGCCGTTTTGAGGTTAACCATACCTTCCTTGTATTTGGTAAAGGAGCCAACAAGGCTGGTAGAACCTACGATAAACAATGAATAGGCGGTGGCCAGAACGGGCTCAACGTTAAATAAATAAACTAAAACCGGTACAGTGAGAATACTACCTCCTCCACCTATTAACCCAAGTGATATGCCAATAAGTGCAGACGCCAGAAAACCGAGAATTTCCATTTCTTGATAGTAAAATTTGAGCTGAAGCAAAATTGCACCACAAAAGTGCTATCAGCAGCAGCCGGCGTCCTGTGATATAAGTCACGAAGGAAAGAATTTCTGGTGGAAAAGCAGAAAAGAGCCCAAACATTTGACATCTTGCGCGCCTTGCAGCCAACTTAGTACCTTTGCGCTATGAAATCTTCGTTCCAATCATTGATCCAATCAGAAACACCAGTATTGATTGATTTTTGGGCAACCTGGTGCGGACCCTGCCGGGCTATGGCGCCAGTGCTGGATGAGCTCAAAGCTGAAATGGGTGATCGTGTCCGGATCATTAAAATTGATGTGGATCAAAATACAGACCTGGCCGTGGAAATGAAGGTAATGGGCGTGCCTACGTTTATGCTGTATAAAAACGGGGAGAAGCTCTGGCATGATGCCGGCACCTTTACCAAAGAAACCCTGAAAAAGAAAATAGAAGATGTTGAAAACCAATAACTGGTGGCTATCATTTGCCATTCTGACCGGATTGATACCTGCCTGCGGAAACCAGGAGACACCAGTTGCCAAAGCCCCCCTGCTCTCGGAGTCTGCCCAAACTGACACCCTGCCACCGACCCTTACCGTGAGTAAAGATTACCTGCTCGGAAAATTCGACCCGGCAACACACCCTGATTTTGTGGTGGTTGGCAAGCCCTACTCCGACAAGCCCGGCATGATGTTGCGCAAAGAAGCTTTTGAAGCATTTCAACGCATGTGGGAAGCCGCCCGGAAAGATGGCATCACCCTGCGCGTCATTTCTTCCACCCGCACATTTGAACAGCAAAAAAATATTTGGGAAGGCAAATGGACCCGCTTTGCCAGGGAAGCGCCAGCACCGCTGGATCGCGCCCGGAAAATTCTGGAATACTCTTCCATGCCCGGCTCTTCACGTCATCATTGGGGTACTGATATAGATCTGAACGACCTGAATAACCCCTCCTTTGAGGCGGGTGGTGCGTATGAAAAAGTATATACCTGGCTGGTAACTCATGCCCACGAATATGGTTTTTGCCAGCCATACACACCTGGGCGTACACATGGTTATCGGGAAGAGAAATGGCACTGGAGCTACACGCCTCTAAGCAAACCTTTTCTGCAACAGTACCAACGCACCATCACCAATGCCGATATTCAGGGATTCCAGGGCGCTCAGTTGGCTTCCGAAGTAGGCGCTGTGGAACATTATGTTTTGGGAATAGGCGACGCTTGTGTGGCGAAGTGATGCTCACAACTTCAATAACTCTATCCCGTTTTTAAGCAGTCGCACCTTGCCCTCCTCGGAGAGTTTTTTCATGAGGCGAGAGATCACCTCACGAGAGGAATTGAGTTCCTGGGCAATCTGGGTGTTGGTGATTTCGAGGATATTGGTGTTGAGCGCTTTTTTGTGCCTCCGCAGGTAGAATTCCAGGCGCTCGTCCATGTTCCGGAAAGCAATATGATCAATGGTTTCCAGCAGTTCCTCGTAACGCTTGCGGTAGGTTCCTACTACAAAATGATACCAGGTGCGGTAATTGCGCATCCAGTTTTCGGTATGATCCAGCGGCACCACCAGCAAAACGGCATCCGATACCGCTTTGGCCGTTACAGCACTGGAACGGAAATTTCGGTCGCAAATCAATGATAGCGCACAGCCATCGCCTGGATACAGGTGGTACATGAAGAACTCCGTACCCTCATCACTTTCCCGGAACAGTTTTACCAGACCTTCCAGCACAATCATGGTGCTCCGGATGTTTTGTCCGCTCTGGATCAGGATCTGCCCAGCCTTTACTGAAAGGATTTTGCCGTGCTCTTTTAATTCTTTCTGTAACCCTTCTTCAAGATCCGGGAATAAATGTCGGTATTGCTCCATGAGGTAGACGATGGACGATGGACGATGGACGATGGACGATGGACGATGGACGATGGACGATGGACGATGGACGATGGACGATGGACGATGGACGATGGACGATGTAGTATGTACGATGGAGGAAG
>JAEUUS010000074.1 GCA_016787545.1 Saprospiraceae bacterium | reverse complement strand
AATATCCAATGCCCAATGTCCAAGTGGGGCGCGTGCTTGGTGTCAGCACTTTTGTATGGCATTGGGCGTGTGTCTGGCCAGTCGGCCGTGGAAAGCCCAAAAATATTGCTGATGCCAAACACCCGCCCCACTTGGACATTGGACATTGGATATTGGTTATTGGACATTGGTTATTCTTTTCTCCCTACTTTTCGCCCAGTTTGTAGCTAACCTGTGTTGATATGATCCGATTTTTGTTGCTACTGGCCTTGTTGCCATCTGCCTTGCTTGCGCAAAACGACTCCACGCTGCTGCTGGAGCCGGAACGCCTGACTGTGAAAGATATCCTGCCGCGCGACCTGATCCGGCAGAAAACCATGGCTGTTTCTGCCACCCGATCCCTGGAGGCGGTAGAAGATCTTCCCTTTACCACCGTCGTTTTTACCGCCGAGGATATTCTCCGAAATGGCTTTGTGACCCTCGCCGATGTGCTCAAAGCCGCACCAGGCATCAGGGTGTCGCAACCCGGCAATGCCATTGAAGGCGAAACCTGGATGCTGCGCGGATTTTCAGGCAATCAATACATGAAAATCCTGATCAACGATGTGCCGCTCAAACCCTCAGTGGCGCCTGGCATGCCCATCGGCGCTCAATTGCCTATCCGACAAGCCGAACGCATTGAGATCGTGTACACGCCCGCAGGAGCTGTTTATGGCGACGAAACCTGCGCCGGAGTGGTCAATATTATCCTCAAGGAAAGTGAACGCCCCGTGTACACACAGGCCGATCTGAGTTTCGGGCGGTTTGGCTACAATAGCCTGGACCTGATGTTTGGCGGCAAAATCGGGAAAGACAAAAAAATCTTCCGGTTCAGCATGTACGGCAGCAGTACCGTGCGCGACCGCACAGATGTGTTCTACGACGAATCTATTTACAACACTAACCGGTACCTGCCATTTGGACTCAACGACGGGGCGTACCGGCGCGCGCAAAATTTCCGTCCAGCCAATCCGGGCGATAGTCTTCCACGTTTGTCGCAGATTCCTCATGAAAGTCGACTTTTCGGCATCAATCTCACCTGGCGCGGGTTACATTTTACGTATCACCGCATGTTGCGGTTTGACCATACTTCGTTGGGAATGAATCCGTTAGCGGTGGGTTATGCCAATTCCTCCAACCGAATTGCAGAGCGGATTGAAACGTTTTCTATGGGCTTTCAACGCAAACGCAACCGACGGACCACCCACAACAACTTGTCGGTACAGCGGTATAGCATTGACAATAACAGCAGCTACTCTATGATTTTTGATCGTGTGAGTGCCGCAAATTATTACTTGCGTCAGGGCCCAAGTCTGCCCGATAGTTCCCGGGCCAATTTGCTGCGGGATATTTACAATTTTTATGCGTCGGAAGAGCGTTTTGCCACTGCCAATGGGATTGATGTCAGGCTTGAATCGCGTTCCAATGTGTTGATAGGAAATAAAAAACGTTTGCAATTTGAAGGCGGCGCGCAGATAAACGTGGGCTTAGGGGTGCCGCTCATGCAATATAATACCATCCCTTTGGAGGTTCAGATTGATGGTACAACAACGCCTAATTTCCCACAACCGGTAAACTCCTACCTCAACACAGAAGGGGCATTTAATTTGGTTGCCTTTTCGCAGTTGGCATGGAGAGGCAAAAAACTCAAAGTGGTAGGCGGCAGCTCCGTCAGCTTTCGGCTTTTTGAGGGCATCGCGCTTGCGCCGAGGGTTGGCGCTTTGTACCGGCTGGACAGCAGTTGGACGTTCCGGGCCAATATTTCCACGGGTATTCGGCACATGTCGTTATTTGGAAGTTTCCAAACGTACGAAATAACGGCACAGGAAGGCTTTTTATTAAATCCCAAAAACCCGGACCCGCAAACAGAAATGAATTATGCCGGAGAGTTAGCTGTTCGGTATACCACCAAAGGAGGATCCAATATTGAGGGTATATTATTCCGGCAGGATGCCTACAACCTGTATCGTCCGGGTTTTATTCAATACAGTTTCGACACCCCTCCCCGCACTTATTACGGATACCAGAATGCTCCCGGCCTTGCCATGTCGCTATGGGGCGTGCAGGCCTTGCTAAACAGTGCAGAGAGAACATCCAGTATCACCTGGAATAAAAAAGATATCCCCCTGAAGAGTCGCCTGCAATTTTACCTGCAATATGCCCGCGGCAAAGAATGGTTTGGGGAAGGTTATCAACCCACAGACGAGGTGCGCAACCAACCCAAGTGGCATACACAGTTCAGGTATTATTTTAAGGCCGGGAAGAAGTTTGAAATGGTTCTGGCCGCCAATCAACTCAGTTCAACTCTTGGGAAAGCTGTCATTTTTGAAGAATTGTTCCAACTTGACGCCAGGCCACGACTAAAAAAATATGTCACCTGGGATGTCATGACCCGGTTTTACCTCAGCAACCACTTCCTGGTCTATTTTCAATTCATCAATGTCTTTGACCGGCACCATGCCGGCCTCGATGCCAGCGGCACTACCGACGATCTGCTGTACAACCCCCAACAAGGCAGGGTTTGGAAACTTGGTGTGAATTATAATATGAATTGACGGCCTACGGTGGACGGTGGACGGGCCTACGGTGGACGGTGGCGTTGCTCATGGCATTTATTCTTTAGTTTACGGTAAAGAACAAATCCCATGAGCAACGCCACCGTCTACCGTCCACCGTAGGCCGTCCAACGTAGGCCGTTAAACCGTCCATACCCCGGCAAGATTCCGGCCCAGGCCATCGTAGTCCAGCCCGTATCCGACTACAAAACGATCATCGATATCGTAGCCAACAAAATCAACCTGAACAGGGAATTGAGCGGCTTCGGGCTTGCGGAGGAAAGTAACCGTGGTAATGGAAGCGGGTTCCTGCGCGCGCAGGTGATCCAGGAAAAAATGCAGGGTGCGCCCGGTATCCACAATATCCTCAACCACCACCAAATGCCGGTCTTTGAGGGATTTATCCAGCCCCATGAC
>JAEUUS010000551.1 GCA_016787545.1 Saprospiraceae bacterium | reverse complement strand
GGCTGCCAGCGCAACTCCGGAAACGGCCTGCAATTCAATGCGGGTTACATCGTCTTCGAGTCGGCGACCATTCGGGAAGCCATCCATGTTCGGAATCCACTGAATGTTGGTGTTGTTGTACTGTGGATCGGTGAGTCCGCGTACTGCGGCATCAATAATACCCAGGCTGCTGAATTGGGGGCTGTTACGCGGCGTGGGCCGGGTAGCCATATTCAGGCGCAACATATCACCGCCGTTTGGCAGGAAGTTGTGGATGAACGGCTTACCTGCTGCCAATGGGTTTCCACCTTTGCCTGTAGCTAATTGGTACGGACGAACATTCGGAACGCCTGTGTGGAATATAGGCCAAAGGTCTACAGAACGCGGTTTGCCCGGTCCTGGCAACAAAAGGGTGCCAAATACGGCATCGTCCAGCGCGGTTCCGGCCACTGCAGCGCTGCCTTTCAAGCCATACAATCCATCCTGACCGTTGCCAAAGTCAAAAGCGCCCAGGGAATTGCGCTGAATGCGCAGTTTGGAAAATCCTGGCACAGCAGCACCAAAAAGATCGTCGTCCATATACAGCGCCAGTTCCGGGTTGTAGAAAAAGGCGTCCAGGGTATTGTCGGTCAGTTCCTGATACGGGGTGAGAGAGTTCCAGTAATCCTTGAAGCCCACCGGAATCACCACTTCATTTGTCAGGGGCATGCCCAGGCGACTCACCTGAACCCAGTTTCCGCTGTAAGATTCTGTTCCGGTACCGAGGGTACGCACGGCGCGACGGCTGGCGCTGGCCCATACGCCAATGACGTAATTAGGGTCCAGATCGTTTTTAGGGGCTCCGCCAATACCTTTTTTGCGCAGGAAAGCAATAGGCACCTGAATGGCAATGGTGCTCACGTTTTTGCAAGCCAGTCCATCACGGGCATTGCCGTTTTGGCGTGGCAGATCGCCCAGGTCAAAGGCGCCGCCGAGGTCTACAAAGAACGGATCATCTGAAGGACCAATGTACACGCGTTCGCCCGTGATGGCATTGAAGATTGACTCGTTCACCAATTGCTGGTAGGTTTTACCTAAACCGATGGGTGAATTGATGCTGCGTTGTCCGATGTTGGTTGGAGGTACCACTTTGTTTTGCAAAATGGTAATGAAAGATTGGCCGCCATTGTCGGAACGGTACAGCGTGTAGGTCATTTTCAGGTTGCGCTTACCCAAACGAATGTTGAAAAACGTGGTTGGGTCTTCGTTCACCATTTTGAATTCTACCCGGTAAATGATTTCGTCGCCGGGTTTGGAGGCATCGTTGTCGATGTGCAGTTCGTAACGGATGTTTTCTCCAAAAGAGAAATAGTTCGGGCCGCCCTGAGGCAATTGCAGCGGAACATAAGTAGCCATCAGCGTAACCATATTAGGTTTGTCCGGGCTGCGGAAAGCATACACGTCTACGTTATCGGCGAGCGGATCGTCTGCAATCAGCGGCGCCTCGCGGTGACTGGAAGCCAGTGCCTGGCCCAGGGTGGCCAGCATCATCAGTGCGGCCAGTATGTTTTTTATATTGAGTTTCATTGTTCAATTTGTTTAACATTGATTTTGTTTCGATGACATCGTTCATCGTTCATCGTCCATCGTTCTCTAATTCGTTTCCGTTCCACTCCATGGGGCTGCCAGGTATGGGAAGCCAGACTGGAAGGATTTGTCGTTTTGGTTTACGCCGGTGTCGTAGGTGAGTACATTCACCAGCTGATTGGTTACCGGATTGCTGCCGTTGAAATCGTCGTACCACAAACCGATGGCTGCCAGCGCGATGCCGGAAACGGCCTGCAACTCTATGCGGGTAACATCGTCTTCGAGTCGGCGACCATTCGGGAAGCCATCCATGTTGGGGATGAATTCCACATTGGTATTGGTGTTGTAAGGCGCCTGGGTTAATCCGGCCACTGCGGCTGCGATGATGCCTTCGGAGGAGAAAGCCGGGTCGTTGCGCGGAGTAACCGGGGTGGCCATGTTGAGGCGAAGCATATCGCCGCCGTTAGGCAGGAAGTTGTGGATAAAGGGTTTACCAGCCGCCAATGGGTTGCCGTTTTTGCCCGTTGCCAGTTGATATGGCGGGAAATTTGGCACGCCGGTGTGGAAGATTGGCCAGAGGTCTACTGAGCGAGCTTTGCCTGGTCCAGGAAGCAGCAAAGTTCCAAACACGGCATCATCCAGGGCTGTACCGGCCACTGCCGCCGATCCTTTCAGCGACCAAAGTCCGTCTTTCCCGTAACCAAAGTCGAACGCTCCGAGCGATTTGCGTTGGATCCGCAATTTGGAAAACGCAGGCACCGCGCCGCCAAACAGGGAGTTGTCCATGTACAAGGCCAGTTCGGGGTTGTAGAAGAAGGGATCGAGAATCTGGTCGTTGAGTTCCTGATAAGGCGTGAGGGCGTTCCAGTAGTCTTTGTAGCCAATGGGAATAACGGCTTCATTGGTGAGCGGCATGCCCAAACGGCTTACCTGAACCCAGTTGCCGCTGTCGGTATAGCCGCCAGCGCTGAGGGTGCGTGTGGCTTTCCTGCTGGCGCTGGCCCATACGCCAATGACATAGTTAGGATCAAGGATGCTGACGGGAGTTGCCGGTACGCCTGCTTTGAGCAGGGTGCTGATAGGCACCTGAATGGCAATGGCATGGCAGTTGAACTGGCCCAGACCATCGCGGAAAGCTGCACCGCCCTGGCGTGGCATATTGCCCAGATCAAACACGCCGCCGAGGTCTACGAAAAACGGATCGTCTACCGGACCACAAAACACCTTCTCTCCGGTGTTGGCGTTCAGGATGGCGCTCATCATCAGGCTGTTGTAATCAGCGGCGCCCAACCCTACACCGCTCTGAATGGAGCGCTGACCGATGTTTGGTGGCGGCACCATGCCGTTGGTGATGATGGTTTGCCAGGTTTGACCACCGTCTGTGGAACGTTCGCAGGTGTAGGTGGTTTTGGCGTTGATTTTACCCAGGCGAATATTGAAGAAAGTAGATGGATCTTCGTTGGTACGCTTGAACGTAAAACGGTAGGTAATTTCATCGCCGGGTTTGGCCGGATCATTGTCTACGTGCAGTTCGTAGCGGATGTTTTCCCCAAAAGTGTGGAAGTTGGGTCCGCCGTGCGGTAATTCAGCCGGAATGTAGCAGGCAATGATGGTAATGGTGTTGGGGTTGTCGGGGCTCCGGAAAGCGTACACATCGGTGTTGTCGGCCAGCGGGTCATTTGCAATCAGTGGCGCTTCCCGGTGGGAAGATGCCCGGAGGCTCATGGCGAGCATCAGCAGCGCAAAGACTGCGGGAAGTCGCCGGCAAAAGGAGTGGAAGATGGATTCTTTCATAATGAGGAATCTGTTGGGTGAAAGGTTTTGGTTATGCGCTTGTTTTTGGGCAAGGGTATGGCCGGAAAAAGCAAGCGCTTTTTCAATAAAATTTTGATTTACAGTGAATTAATGGAATGAGATTGGAGGGTGCTCTCGTTCTTTTGGTCTTCTGAAATAATATACGAGGGTAGGGGGGCGTTTGGATTTTAGGGGGAGCAGTTTTTTTGAGGGGGGGGGATTTTTTATGTGTTTGGTGAGGTTCTTTGCCCCGTCCTTTAGGGCGGGGATTTGGGATCATAATGAGTTGAAGGGCGTCAGCCCTTTAATTATACAAGGCTAAAGCCCACCCATTTATTTTTTCTTATTCCCCGCCCTGAAGGGCGGGGCAATTTTGGCCCCCCTTCCTATATCAAACAATCATTGCGCCTTTGTGCCTTCGCGCCTTTGTGTAACACGCCTTTGCGCCCTTGTGCAACCCACTTCGCGCCTTTGGCCCAGCGCTTTGTGCCTTAAAATTTAAATACCAGTCCTGCCTTCACAAAAAACGGTGTTCCTGGTGTGTAATGGATCTCCGACACAGGTTCGGCTTCATCGCGTAGTCTGCTTTCGGTTTCAAACTGGGCTTCTTTCCATTCGGTGTTGGCCAGGTTTTGCACAGATATCACCGCTTCCAGGGCTTTGCCTTTCGGGGCGTACCCAATTTGTGCATCCCAGAGCCACCAGCCATCGGCCGTCAGGCTGTAGTCTTCGTTGGCGGGACGGTCGGCCAGGTAACGGTAGCGCAGGCCAGCGTTGAACCCTTTCGGACTGGTGAACAACAAACCGCCTATACTGGTATGTATGGGCGCCAGCGGAATGTACTGCTGACCTTCCGGCTCTTCGGTTGCGCGCGGGTGCGTGTAGTTGTAATCGGCATCCAGCATCAGCCAGGGCGCAATTTCCCAGCGCACACTGAGGTCGAAACCCTGGCGCTTACTTTGGCCGCTGGGTTCCACGATGCCGGCATCGCCCACATATACAAACTCCTGTTCCAGATCCAGCTGCCAGGCACTGGCCGAAAGCAGCAGGCGATCCCAGGGCTTAACCATAGCGCCCAGTTCATAACCGATGGCGCGGGGCAGGATTTGTTCGGCATTTTGTTGCAGAATAACTCTTGTATCATTAGAGTGAAATCCGGTACCGGCCTGCGCATACAGACTGATTTTAGGATGCAACGCGTAATTCAGGTTCAGTTTCGGACTGGCAATGGATTTTCCTTTGGATGGATATTGATCTATGGAATCCAGCTGGTCGGCGTAAGCGAAATGGAACTGATCAAAACGCATGCCCAGGTTGGCATCCAGCCTTGGGCTGAGTTTCCAATGCGCATCGGCATACAGCCCGAGGTTGAGCTCCTGCACGTCGCCCAATGCCAGTTGTTGCAGGGTGTTTACCCGGCGTTGGGTTTTGCTGAGTTCCACATCGTTCACCTGATCGTATCGCACCTGAGCGCCAGCTTCGAGTCGGAGCGGACGATTCAGCCATTGCATTTCATGGATCACGGAGCCATTATAGCCCGTGATGTTTCGGTTTTCTTTTTGCCGTATTTGGTCGCCATTGACGGCATCTTCAAGGAAAAAGGTGAAATTGGAATATAGTTCGAAATCGTATTTTGACCAAAAAAACTGATTTTTAACCAGGGTTTTGTTGGTTACTGCTACGCTGTGTTCGAGGTTTACATTGGTGCGGGAGGTGCTGCCGCCCTCAGTGGGGTCAATGGCTCCGAAGCGACCAATCAAGCCGCTGCGCACGGCCCGTTCCGGGATTTGTCCGGACGCCAGCCAGTTGCTCGTGAAATGTGAAACGGAAAGCGTAAGCAATTTGCCATCGTCCATCACCTGCCGGAATTTACCCATTACATTGATGCGTTTGAAGTCCTGAGGAGCATCAAAATAGCCATTGGAGAACAAGGTTTCGCCGGCCACGTAAGCGTGGGCGCCACGTGCTGCGGCTTTGGCGCCCAGCAAATCGAGGGCGGCTACGCTGCGGTAGGTGTCAAATTGTCCGGCTTCGAGTTTAACGAAGCTCTGCGGGAGTACGTCCTGCGTATGAAATTTTACATAGCCGGCGGTACCCAGGTTGCCGACGTTTGCGTAATAAGGACCTTTTTGAAAATCAATTTTTTCCACCAGTTCCGGTATTACGAAGTGCAGGTCGGCATAGCCTTGTCCGTGGGCATGCGATACCATATTTACCGGCATACCATCGGCAGAAAGGGCAATATCGGTGCCGTGGTCTATATCAAAACCGCGCAGGAAAATCTGCTCGGCTTTGCCACCACCGGCATGTTGGGCAATGACCAGGCCGGGTACAAACCGCAGCATATCCTGTGTGCTGTTCAGGGGGCGGGTTTTGAGGTCGATCTGACTGAGTGTGCTGAGCGGTTTGGCCTGCTGAATATTTACCTCTACATCTGACAGTTGGAGTGAAACAGTTCGGAGGGCTACTTTGAGGTAAAAACTTTCATGGTCTTTGATCACCACCGTTTGGGTGTCGGCCTGAAACCCCAGGCATTGAACGATCAGGGTGTACTGTCCACCGGGCAGATCGCTGAAGCTGAAGGCGCCGAGTTCGTTGGTTACATGTTGTTGGTTCAGGGGCATGAGCCGTACGGTTGCGCCGGCTATTTCGAGCATGTTTTCGCGTTCTACTACAATGCCGTTCAGCGTTCCGCCATGTGCAGCTTTCAAAGCAGATAGGTTGAGGCAAAAACAAAAGAAGCTGAGTAACAGGGTAATTTTTTGCATGATCTGGAAGAGGATGGAAGGATTTGGGGAAATATACGGAGGAGCAGTTGGTTTTAGATTTTTTCGAAAAAAATGAACGCCTTTGTGAAACTTTTGTTGGTTGGTTGGCGAGGCGGATTAAAAGCGGCACTTTTGTGCTTAGAGCATATTGGAGATTCTCTCTCTTGGCGAAAAAAGGACAGTTTTTTGCCAAGAGAGAAAATCCCTGATATGCTCTTACCATCGGAGTGACCGGCATTCACTATCGGGATGTTCGGCATTTTTACTGACGGGGTGACTTCGAAGTCACCCCGTCAGTAAAAATGCCGAACAACCCGATAGTGAATGATCCAAATTCAACCAAAATTCGGACTAAATTGATGC
>JAEUUS010000065.1 GCA_016787545.1 Saprospiraceae bacterium | reverse complement strand
TGGCTCCTGCAATATTCGTAAACGGCCCTCCTACAGCTGTTGAAACCTGCCACTGGTAGCTCAACGGACCTGCCGCAGGATCAAAGGTTGCATTAACGGTCATCGTATGGGTTCCATCAAAGCAAAGGGTTGCGCCTACAGGTTGCAAGGTAATCTGTGGATCAGGTAATACCGTAATTTGCGCACAAGCAGAAGTTACGGTATTACAATCAAGGCCCGCTGCGGAAACGATTACCCGGTAGTAACTGGTAGCCGTAAGCGCAGGCGTGATATAGGTACTATTGGTTGCACCGCTTATGTTAGTCCAAACACCGGCACAATCAACAGAACTCTGTTGCCATTGATACGTCAGTAAAGGAGTACCTCCAGTAGCAGTAACACTCAAGGTGTGCATTGCGCCGGTACAAACGTTTGCGTTCATAGGTTGAACGGTAATATTCGGATCGTTTGCAACGGTTACCGTTGCGCATGGTGAGGTGTATGGACTGCAAACTCCGTTGGCATCTGTAATGATTACCCGATAGGAGGTTGTAGCAGTCATTGCAGCCGGAGTATAATTCGAACCCGTAGCACCTGGAATAGCTGTGAAAGCAGGTGCGGTACAATCTCCTGCACTCTGCTCCCATTGATAGGTGTAGGAACCGGATCCGCCCGTTGCATTGGTTGTTAGGAGTGGTGTGGCTCCTACGCAAACCGCTACATTAGTTGGGCCGCCAGCAATTGTTTCGTAAATATTGATCGTGACCTCATCAAAATCCGGGGGACAAATATTGCCATTTTTGGTTGTCCAGCGGTAGGTATACGTTCCAGGCATCACGCCGGTAACTGTTGAGAGGGGATCTAAGGTATCTGTGATCGTACTTGCAGGTCCGCCTACCTGTGTCCACACACCATACCCAATAGTTGCAGGTGTTGCGTTCAATTGGAAGGTCGTTAAATCACACAATTCCTGATCGGGGCCTGCATTGGCCGGTGTTGGAGCAGCCCAAACCCTGATGCTCATGGTATCCTTGGTGGTACAAGTACCTATGGCAACTTCCCATTGCAGGGTATATATATTAGGACTTCCATTCCCACCCACTAAACCATTTACCGTGGCATCATGAGAGTGTTCGTCCACATTTGTAAAAGTTACTGCATTGGGACCACTAAATAAGGTCCAGGTTCCAATTTCACCGCCCTGTGGCTCATTTCCATTGAGGACAGCCGTCGACTCATCACAAAGCCGCTTATTCGGGCCGGCATATGCCAAACGGGAAGGAAATGGATTCACGGTAATAGTGACTTCAGCAAAACTTGCCGGGCAGACACCATTCGAAATTGTCCACCGGTACGTATAACTTTGTCCAACGGTAAATCCAATTACCTGGGTAGTTGGGCTATTCGGATTGATGATCGTAGTTGGATTACCAGCCGTTTGAGTCCAAACGCCGGTACCAACCACAGGAGTATTCCCCACGAGGAACATAGATTCGCCATAACAAAGACTGTTATCCGTACCGCTTACGTCAGCCACTGTAGGCACTGCATAATTCGTAATGGTAACTAAATCCTCTGAAGTACAAGGGGCATTGGTAGTAGTCCACTTGAATACATGAACTCCATATAAGAGTCCATTAACCATCGTGGTAGGGCTTGTAGCGTCCACAAAAGTTGGCAAAGGCCCGCTTGGTGTACTAACAATACTCCAAAGACCCGTACCTACTGTAACTGGTGTTGCAGCAAGCGTGGTGGAGTTCATGTCGCAAAAGCTTTGATCCGGTCCTGCGTTTGCAGGAGTAGGCTGTTCTAGGACGGTAATACTCACCTCATCAAAACTTTCCGGGCATAATGGACCGTTGGTTGTGGTCCATCTGAACACGTAAGTGCCTGGCACTAAATTACTTATTACTGTATTGTATAGAATTGGAGAAGCTATAAGAGGGTCTGGTGCGCCCATTGGCTTGCTGATTACAGTCCACTCCCCTATTCCAACCGCCGGGTTTACAGCAGCCATCGTAACCTGGTCATCACAAACAGCATTCTGATTAGGTCCGGCATTTGCTACTGAAGGCGATTGGTAGTTGGTAATACGCACTTCATCCAGTCTGGAACAAGCACCATTTGAAATGGTCCAGGCCAACAAATAAACACCGTAGCCCGCCGGATCGAACACCGCATCAGGGTCATTGGCATTTGGCGTAAAAGTTCCGCCTCCTGAGCCAAACAATACTGACCATGTGCCCACAAAAGGCACATCCGGATCGTTCGCATCTAATATATAGGTGGTAAGACCAGTCAAATCACATGCTTCCTGATCAGGGCCTGCTGCGGCCACATTTGGAGGCATATATAAGGTCACCTTCATCACATCCATGCTCATGCAACCTGGCTGGTTGATGGTATATTTAAACTCATATTCATTGGAAAGGTCGCCAGGAGGTACCATTAAACCAGAAACGGTAGCGGTATTATCAGAGGTTGTGGTAATGGTGACCGGATCGCCGCTCACCTGGGTCCAGGTACCGATACTATTTACATTCCCGATTAGGTTTAGGGCCATATTTTCTTCGCAGAAAGCCTGATCCGGACCTGCATTGGCAGTAGGGACTACTTTAATCTCCACTTCGTCCATTTCAATCGGACAAAACGGTCCACCCCTGCTATTCCACTTCAACACGTAGGTTCCGAAAACCAGATTGCTTATCATACTGGTTGGAGACAGGGGGTTGGAAAAGGTAGGTGTATTTGGTCCGGAAACTAATGTCCAGAATCCATCGGCTACCACATTGGCGGCCAGTGTGGCAGATGTGGCGCCACAAATCATTTGATTAGGTCCTGCATTTGCAGCGGTCGGTGGTGTAGAAACAAACAATTTAACGGTATCCGCGCTTGAACAGGCTCCTTTTTTGATGGTCCAGATAAATTGATACACCCCGTTCGTTAGTCCGGTTATCGTAGTAGATGGGTTGAGCGGGTTCGTGATGACTGCTCCTCCCGGACCCGTGTATGCCGTCCACATACCTTCGCCTACCAGTGGTGCATTTGCAGCCATGGTGGCAGTAGTGCCGCATACTTCCTGATCCATGCCGGCAGCTGCAGTAGTCACCGGCGCAGTAATGGTGATGATCACGGTGTCCCGGGTTGACGGACAAGTACCATTCAGATTCTGCCACTCAAAATAATAAGTACCATTTGATAATCCGTTTACGGCAGTATTAAACAGTGTCGCGTTAACGATGGTAGCCGGCAGTCCGGCTGGAATCGTTTGTATTTTAGTCCATAGACCTGTACCCACCGCAGGATTGTTACCGGCTAACGTAATGCTGGTAGTTCCTGCCGGCAAACACTGATCCGGACCTGCGCTTGCAACGTCCGGCCCAGTCGAATTGTTTGTAGTAATAGTTACGTTATCAGAGGCCATTCCACATGCGTTGTCAATGGTCCAGGTAAACGTATAAACCGTGTTGGCAGCCAACCCGGTTACCACCGCCTTTGGATCATTAACATCCGAAAAGACCACACCCGCATTGGGGCTGACAGTCCAGGTGCCGATATCGCTGGGCATGGGTACGCTGCCCATTAAATACACCGGAGTGCCTATACAAACCGTTTGATCCGCCCCTGCATCAGCTGTCGTTGGAGCAAAATCGGCCACCCGCAATACCACATCATCCTGAGCAGGTTCGCAAGCGGTTCCCCCGGCTACCGTCCAGCGTAGTACATAGGCACCAGGAATACCAACCGGGAAACTGACCAACGAATTATGGGTGGTTGGGCTAAGGATCATAGCCGTAGCGGGACCAGCTACCTGCGACCAGGTTCCGGAACCAATGAACGGCTCGTTCCCCACCGGCATAGTTTCATAAATAGTACACGGAAGATTCTGATCAGTACCTGCGTTGGAACCAGTGATACTTTCAGAAAAGACAACCGTAATAAAATCCCCTGCCCCAATACCACAACTCGATCCGACAGGAGCATTTTTCCGCATCTCTATGACGTATACGCCAAATGGCACCGGATTCCCGGGGCCATACAATTCAAGAATGGTAAAAGGAGAGCCTCCGGCTACTGCCCAGTCCGTTAAAATCCCCGTTGGGCTTGCAGCAACCCGCCATTCTACCGCACCAGGACCTGATTGTGTGTAAGTAAGGGTAACCGTTTTATCATCACACAACTTTATAATCGGATCGTCAGTTGTAATATCTACGATGGATGCCGGCTCTCCAAACGTGATAGTCACTGTAGTGGAACTGGAACAACCGGTTATAGGATTGGTAATCGTATAGGAGAAGGTATAGGTACTCATGCCATCCAGCCCGGTAATTTCCGTTACGGGCGTAGTTGGGCTTACAATGGTGGCTAAAGGCCCCCCGGTTTGAACCCAAATGACTGTTTCATCAGCATAAAGCGGAACACTTCCATAAAGTACCGTGGAGTTTCTATTGTCGCAAAAGGTTTGACTAGAGGATATAGCAGGTGAAATATCTTGTGTTGGAGGCGGCACACAAATCTCAACAAAATCTTCGCCATCAATCATGCAGGTCGCGTTTTCAACATTCCAACGAAATATATAGCACCCTTCCACAAGATTGGTAACGCAGGTGCCGGAATTCGAAGGGTTGAGAATGTTTGGCACATTAGGGCCGCTTACCACAGTCCATAAACCAGTACCGCAAAAACCCGCATCTGTTCCATTCAGGCAGGTCATGGTAGAGATAGAGTAACAATTACTAAGTGTCTGATTGGGTCCGGCGTCTACGGGGCTCTCTCCCCCACAATTGGTTACGATCAATTGATCCTCTGACTGGCAACCATTAGCATTGGTGATTGTCCAGCGGATTGTAGTTTGCCCACCAGGGCCATTAGCCAGGATAATACTGCTGCTTGGATCCTGAAAATCAGAGAACGTAACCCCGTTATTCGTTCCCACCACTGACCATGCCCCAAGTTCTCCCGGAGCGGGACTATTTGCCGTTAAGGAATAAGTGCCAGGGCAGTGCGAAATATCCATGCCAGCTACCGCCGGCGTGACTTGCTGAACAGTGTAGATGACATCCTGAAAAGCAATGGCGCCATCTTCACAGGTCAGGTATGCACGGAAGGTATAGTTCTGTATACCCGAATACCCTGTCACATAACTCGTTAATAAGGTTGGATCATCAATGATTACTCCGGGGCCACCAACTTGTGTCCAATAAAAGGAGCCTGGAACGTATGTACCAGAAACGCCTCCTATAAGGGGTATTTGCATGTCCGGGCAAAAAGATGCCGGAACCCCTGCATTCACAGAACAGTTCTGGGCCACTGAAGAGGCGTGCATACCAAAAAAGAAACCTGGAAGCAAAGCTACCCGGAGCACTCTTGATAAGAGACCGGCTTCATTATGGCTCTTTTTATTATGATTTTCAAAAGAGTTGGCAACTTCCTGAAAAAAGTAGCCTTTAGCATTCTCTAGTAAAAGTTTGATGGTCATAATACGAAAAATTTTTGCTCTTCCCTAAAGTTTGTTTTGAAGGGAATGATGTGACAAAATGGATTAAAGGCCAGAAAAACATGGTGACCTGGCTAAATTTTGCTTTAGTTGCAGCAGCAACCTCAGCACATCTTTTAATCTATTACCTCTGAGGGGAAGAGGTGTTAAGATTGTTTTACGGATTAAATCACTTGTAAAAAGCGATATCGTTCCATTTATGTAGAGTGGCAAAAAGCCACCTAATTGATCAAGACGACCAAAATTCAAAAAGTCACGTTTCAGCCTCTGGTTAAATACAATGGTCTAAAACCTGATTTGTAATAGCAAAGGTCACGCTAATTAAAGTATGAACAACGGACACAAAATCGCACTTGATCGCGAACCAATGTTTTGCGTTTATTTCCCTAATTTTACCTAAAAGGCTGAAAATCAGGCAATTAAACAAATTAGTTTAATTTAAATACGAAATTTTCGTTCCCAAATTTCTGTTTGGATTACATGGTATAGGCCACAAATCTGACATCCTCGCAAAAGCAATACCATATAACTACAGGACAACAAATAGCCATACAGACCACTTCATCCTTTGCACAAAGGCTGCTAAAATCAAATAATCGGAATGGAATGAAAGATCGGGAAGTGGGAGAGCGATTAAAAAAACTTTGCAAATATACTGATGATCAACATGTAATATGATCACATCATATATATATTTTTTATTTTGATATTATTTTGGCGGATGCAAATTTTAAATGCACCGTTACTGCCATGTTATAACCAGCAGGAAAAGCGCTGATATTCAGCGTTTAAGAACAAAAAAACCCCGCCCGCTTACAACTGTAAGGGGCGGGGGCACTTCGTTGCTCTAATCCGGATTTGCAGAAATTCCTGCAAACCATTTGTCTTCTAGATTACTTCGCCTGCACCATCTTCTTGGTGGCACGATCCGTATCTGTTTCCAACTGATAGTACAATACACCGGTAGTGTTCAACAGCGCGCGGTCAAGCACCACTGTATTCTCACCTTTCGGGAACTGTCCTTTCTGCTGGTACACCATACGGCCGGACTCGTCAAAGATCGACAGCGTAGCCTCGGATGCCTCAGGCAAGAAGAATCCGATCGACGTCTTGTTCACAAACGGGTTCGGTTGGTTTTGATACAATTCGAAACCTACACCGGCCACCGTTTTGCGGTCAAAGCGGAATGCTACGTTCAG
>JAEUUS010000486.1 GCA_016787545.1 Saprospiraceae bacterium | reverse complement strand
CGGTATGCCATGGCATGCCCAACGGCAAGTTGCTCAGAAGTCCACTTAATTTCCGGCTTAAACACCCATTCCGGCTGGTTCATCTGTCCGCTTTCCTGAAGGGTTGCCCGATATATTCCCCGTTGCGTTGCGAAGTATATTTTCCTTTCTTTCTGATGAAAGGCGCCCGGCCCAACGAACAACCCCTCATTGAACGGATCGGCGTTGGTACTGTCAATCACACTCTCTCCATCAAACACCCGAACGGCATTTTGATCTGTTATTTGTAAGATCTCGCCACTGTTGCCCATATGTTGTACACCAGAGGAAATATATAGCCTTTTTTGGTCGTCTTCAAACGCAGATTGTGGAAAAAACAACCCCAAATTTAGCCCCTCAATATGTAAGTCAATCGGTTTTCTCTGCCGCATATCAAAACATTGTATCGCACCGCCAAACTCACCAAAATGATTGAACATCCACAACCGGTCCCGACTGTCTGCATAAACAAAACCCGGCACTAAAAAATACCGATAAGTTCGTTTCCGGAAAAAGAACCATCGCTTTTGCGTTACTTTCAACGGCGTTTTTCGGTGGTCAAATTTTTCCCAATATCTGTGCCTGGCAGGATCATACAACACATTGGGTACCACTAAATACATCTCTCCGGAACGGCTAAAACAAATATTCCGCACAGGAACTTTTCGCTTCACAGTCGCTACTTTTCGCGTAGAAAAATCCTGGGGGTTCAGTTGAAATACCCGCCCGTCGTTGGTGCCTAAATAAAGCTCATTCCGATGATTCTGACCAATCGACAAGTAACGAACGGTAGTATCCTGCTGAAGCATCATCCGCTCCAAGTTGTCCAAATTCCAGGCAATCAATCTTCCATCTGCCCGAATGGCCAATAGATGCCGGGAAGTGCAGAGGACGTCCCGGTATTCAACTCCCTGTGCCTTAATAGCAAAGGCAAAAAGTATCAAATCAATTACCAGAAAGACCTTTTTCAACATAAATGATACATTTCAACCAGAATAATCCCCTTCGCGCGAAGCTGCGCTTTGATAGTCGCCCGTGTTTCCTGCATTGCTTTTTCTCTCTCCCTGCGCCTTTGGGGATCCGTTTCTGAGAGAAGTAAACGCTCTGGCTCATAAAAGGCGTCGTGTATCTGCTCCAATGTTTCAGCCAATGCTGATTCCGACACGTTTTTCTGGTAATTCAACACCAGATACTCATTAAAATAATGCGTAAACCCTGGATTATGTGGCTCCGGCTCCGAAGCACAATTCAACCAGCCTGTTCCCGCAACGGTTTCCTGTTGCATACGCAAACTGGTGGGGGTATCCAGAATCAAAAATTCGTACTCCGGATAACTCCAAAATGCCTCTTTGGCATCCAGAAATACCGTGTAATGAATACTATCCAGGTGCAAATGCACCAACGATGCAGCATCCGAAAAGGCACAAACAGGCACTTTGCCGGTATTGGCAGGGTATTTTACCGAGTAAATGGCGGTGTAAGCATCAAAAGTTAATTTTCCGGATTGCCGGTAAAAAACCCGGTTTATAAGCTGCTGAAAGGCTTTGTCTGCACAATAGCGGTTCCTGCCGGTTTTTTCGTTTAGGTAGGCATAATCTGCATAACCAGACAAAGGCAAACTGGCTGTGATAGACTTACCGTTTTTCAGCACAAATTTGGCCTTGTAAACCACACAGCCTCCGGCATCAGCATGTAAAAAAACAGGAAACAGAAGGAAGAACAGAATGGGTAGTGTTTTCATAAGAATGGTGGTGTAGGGTACAAAACTAGGTTTTTAATTCCTGATTAGCAAATGCCATACTAGTGGATATTTTGGTTTCAGACCTATAAGGTTTTTGGAAACCTAAGGTATGTACACAAGTTAAATAGAGAATCAATTTCCGAGATTATCCCCACTAATAGCATCTAGCATCTTGTAACCCGCTGTTTTAACGGCGGGCAAAAGTCGACCCACCCATTACATCTAGCATCTTTACAAAACATCACATCTTCAAGAGGTTATGGATGCTGATGCTCTGCAAAGATGCTAGATGTGAATAGTGGGGTATTCCTGGCCACTCGTTGAAACGAGTGGTTACAAGATGCTAGATGTACTTTCAGATTGCCTTAAAATCCAAATATAACTTATGTACAAACCGTAGGTTTTTGGAAACCATACAGGTCTGAAACCAAAATATCCACTAATATGCCTAAATGCTCCTTTCTCCACTTTTCCGCTAAAATTACTTGTCCATTTTCCGGTTGCAGCGCATGTGGTTCTGCCCCCACTTTTGCATGACAATTCAATGTCTAACGACCAGCAATCCAACGTCAACTCATGGAACTATCCCGGGAACAAATGTATCAGGCCATTCTCCAAAAGGATCTTTCCTTTGAAGGGGTGTTTTTTACCTGCGTTAAAACCACCGGTATTTTCTGCCGACCCACTTGTACGGCCCGCAAACCAAAACTGGAGAACGTAGAATTTGTACCCAGCTCCAAACTGGCCCTCAGCAAGGGATACCGGCCCTGCAAGATTTGCGCACCCCTCAAAAACGTTGGCGAACCTTCCGAAGCCCTTAAAGCGCTCCTGGAAGAAATTCAGGAAAACCCATCCACCAGAATTACCGACTGGGAACTGCGCAAACGCCACCTCGAACCGCATACCGTGCGACGCTGGTTTCTCAAACACCATGGCATGACTTTTCAGGCATACCAGCGCCTGCTCCGACTCAATACTGCCTTCAAGCGCCTGCAACAGGGCGAAACCGTCACGGAAACGGCCTTCAGCACGGGGTATGAATCCCTGAGCGGATTTGGCGATTCCTTTAAGGCCATCTTCGGAGTATCGCCCAAAAAAGGCAAACAACAAGGGGTGATTGACCTTTGCCGACTGGAAACACCGCTCGGAACCATGTTTGCGGCAGCCGTGCCGGAAGGCATTTGCCTGCTGGAATTTACCGACCGGAAAATGCTGGAAACCGAGTTCAAAGCCCTCGCTAAACACTACAACGCCACCATTCTGCCGGGCGATAACCCGCATTTCCCGCGTTTAAAAACACAACTGGAAGAATACTTTTCCGGCGCCCGAAAGGAATTCGATCTGCCGCTGGCCATGCCAGGCACCGCTTTTCAACAATCCGTTTGGCAGGAATTAATGACCATTCCATACGGCGTTACCCGCTCTTATGCCGATCAGGCCACGGCACTCCAAAAGCCGGGAGCCGTGCGCGCCGTAGCCCTGGCCAATGGCATGAACCGGATCAGCATCATCGTGCCCTGTCACCGCATCATCGGCTCAGACGGCAGCCTCACCGGTTACGGCGGCGGCTTGTGGCGCAAGCGGTGGTTGCTGGATTGGGAGCGGGAGCATTTAAGCTTACCTTCTTAATACCAAACTCAACCAACCACCCCCCACCTGCACCCGATACACTCCCGCCGGCAAGGCGCTCAAATCCATCCGGAGTTGATCCCGGTTGGTTTGTCCGGTCCATACCTCACGCCCGAGCCCGTCGTACACCCGCACCCGCAGGAGGCTTGTATTGCCGGGTATACGCAACACCGTGATCCCATCAGCAGGATTGGGCCACAACGCCAACCCGGGAATAGCTTCCGGATTGTTTTGCGACAAAGTGATCTCCACCGGCGTCACCGCTTCCGGCAGGATGGTCTTGGGCGTTCCGTCGGCCAGGATGCCCCGGGCACGGGTGATGCGGAGTTTCAGGGTATCCGTAAACGAACCCACCGTAAAATGCAATACGCCCAATTGCCCAAAACCATTGGCCTGCAGACCATCCGTGCGCACCACTGCTACCGGATACTCACCGGAAACGGAGTTTTTGCGGTAAAAACCCATCATGTTCATCCCAACCTGACCCAGCCAGGAACCCGGATAATCTACCCAAAAACTGCCTGGCGCCACGGAGCCACCTGAAACAGCCACACCCATAGCCAAGCCGTAAAAAAGTTCTTCCGATTCGCCCAGCCATATCGGCGCAGCTATTTTTTGTCCGGGTGTGTAGGGCCCGGCTGGCAAAAGTATTTTCAGCACCGTGCCGGAACGATCCTCGGCTGCGGCTGTGAGGAAGTGTTCTTCGCCAAAATTCTGCACAATCGCCAGGGTGTCTGCCAGTGTGGCGGCGCCGTCGCCATTGCAATCGGCATGTTTGCCGTTCACCTGCTGAACCGAATCCAGCCAGTCGGCCGCATACTTAGGCAGCCAGCTGATACTCTGGTCCGGGCGCGCCGGGCCCAGCAATCCCTGTCCCACGGCCACCCCCAATTGCAACCAGTCCAGGCTGCTTACCTGCATATCCGCATCGCAATCGCCCGGCCAAACGGCTCCGGCAATGGGCAAATTCTGAGGTTCATCGGCGCCAATGGCCGGCGAGGTAAGGGAGCGGGTTTGTCCGTCAAAATCGGTGGTTACGCCGGCCTGCAGGTTGATGGTGAGGGGCTTATTGGGCGAATCTGCCGCAAGGTGCAGATCAGGTGTAAGACCGGTGGGGTCGTTTTCTGCTTCCAGCTTTACCGGGAGGGTGGTGGTGTTTTGCTCCAGATTGGTCAGATTTTGCCAGGCTGTCAGGCTTTCAAATCCCGGCATGATGCCCAGCGGCCCCAGATCGAAATTGTTTCTGTTGAAAACACTGGTAAACCAGGAAGTATTGAAGTCAAACATGCGGGCGCTGCCGCCGGTTTTAACCAGGTTTCCTTCAAAACGCCCGTTTTCCCAACCATGAATTTTGATCGCCCTCGGATCGTCGAAAATCAGGTTGTCTGTATCGTAATACACCGTGTTGTGCAAACAATACAGGTATTTTGATTCAAAAAG
>JAEUUS010000451.1 GCA_016787545.1 Saprospiraceae bacterium | reverse complement strand
GATACCCTCTGGAGTGTTCGGCTGAAAGCGCCGCCGGGGTTTGAAGGTACCGCTTATCCGGGAGGCATGACGGTATTGCCCAGCGGCAGCGTGGTGTGGGCATTGCGGTTTGACCGGTTTTCGCCCGGTCCGCCACAGTCTTTCGGCTGGCTCATCAAGGTAGATAACGATGGCTGTGTGGATACCCTTTGCCAGCTCAGCAGTATTGCCCCAGAGCCGCTGGCAACGCCGCTAAGGGTTTACCCCAACCCCGCCCAAACATCCGTGACCTTTGAATGGCCGGATCAATCCGCCCCCGCACAGCTTAAAATTTTTGACATGACTGGTCATGTGGTCTGGACACAGACTTTCTATCAAAAAACAGTTTGGGAAGCAGCTGATACGCCGGGAGGGGTGTATTTATACTCCATTGTGGGAGAAATGCTGCCAACTATGGCGGGGAAAATTTTACTGGCTAAATAAAATCAGTCCCAACCACCTGTATCATCTGTTGTTGGTACAGGTGGTTTTTACTTTCCAATATGAAACTTATCAGTCTTTTTGTTTTTACTATCTGTTGCTGTTTGACTGTATGGAGTCAGGCTGGTGGCGGATTTTCTACGGCATATAGCTACCAGACTGTGCGCACTACAACATTTTCAGATGTCATTACAAGTGGTGACACCATAATCGCTTACGGAATTTCTTATACCTCCGATTCTTCTCCTTATACAGGTGTGGTATTAGCCCTTTTCGATACTTCCGGTCAGCATATAGGGAATTACACCCATCTGCCACTTTTCAACGAATTAATGCTTCAGTCTAATGATAATGACTTAATTCAGTTAAAAAACGGCAACCTTGTATGCATAGGAATTTTATTTTCTACACAAAGAGCATTTTTATCAACATTTGACAGGGATGGAAACTTCTTGCATTCAAAGCCATATGGTATCAATGGAATTTTTACCATATTCCCTCAGAGGTTACTAGAAATGCCCGATGGCAGTGTCCTAATGGGCGGATTTTACCAAAAATCTGATTACACCTTAAAGGGTTTTATCAAACGTGTAAGCCCATCCGGTAACCAAATTTGGAGCAGAACTTATGGTCAGCCTGGACAAAACACTTTGCAAAGTACGATTCATAGCCTGATTCAATTAGATAGCAACACATTTGTGGTGGGCAGTAATCAATATTCAACACAAGGAACTCCATTGTCTTCTGTAATAATTAAAAACTGGATTTTTGCCATAGATTCCATGGGATTAATCAAATGGGAATGGATGGGAGAAAACAAAGCAGAAACCGGGGTTATTGGCCTTCATCAAACCACTGATAAGGGTTGGATTTACGGATCGTACAACTATGAAGTAATTTCAGATGATGAATGGATTGCCAATCCTAAAGTGGTTCGCAGGGACAGCCATTTCAATCTAATCTGGGAAAAACAACTCAGTGCAGAGGGTACCTATGTTAACAAAATCAGCGATCTTGCACCTACCCCTGACGGCAATTGGGTAGCCTCCGGTACCTGGGCATATCGCACCGGCCCAGGCCAAGACGATGTTGTTTTTTACAGCAGTTTGTACAAATTAAACGATCAGGGAGATACCCTCTGGAGTGTTCGGCTGAAAGCGCCGCCGGGGTTTGAAGGTACCGCTTATCCGGGAG
>JAEUUS010000428.1 GCA_016787545.1 Saprospiraceae bacterium | reverse complement strand
GCCGTAGGAGCCGGGTTCGGCAGGATTGGAAATTTCCTTGAGTTGTTTGTTTTTCAGGTCGTACAAAAACAACTGGTTTTCGCTGGTGGTCACCGATTTGCTGAGTGCCAGCCAGTCGCCGTACCGGGAAACGGCGTCGATACCATAACCATCGTTGTTTTGGTACACCATTTTTGGTTTCCAGGCGCCCACCTCCATTTGGTACAGGTCGAAAAAACGTTCATCGCGCAGATTGGAATTGAAATACATGGATTTTTTATCCTTCGACCAGTCGGAAAAGCCACTTACGGCTTTGTCGCCTGGTGTCAGGTCCTGGCTCGTACCATCGGCTTTCAGCAGGTAAATATGGCTAATTTCGTTGCCGCCTTTATCGGCGGAATACAGCACTTCGCCTGTGCCTGGCACGTAATCAATGGCGAAAAACGATTCGACGGTAGATTGCGTGAGGGATTTTTTGGAGCCATCGGCAATGTTGATTTCCTGGAGATTGAAAATGCCGGATTCGTTGGAGTGCACGAGCAGTTTTTGTTCGTCGGGCGAAAAAATGCCGGCTCCGGTAGCGTTGGTTTTGTAAAACTGTTCGATGGTGTACTGTTTTACTTCCCGGGTTGGGGCTGGTTTGTCCTGTTTGCAGGCTGCAAATGCCAGGACGCTGAGCAGGATTGTTACTTGTTTTTGCATAACTTGTAGTTGATTGAGTTTTTAATTCACCACGAAGAACGCAAAGTGCGCAAAATGTGGGGGATATGCGTTCTTTGCAGTACATTTAACAGACCAAGTGGCCAAAACCGATGCAGTACGACGTAATCCAGTTCAGTCTTTTCCGGACTGACAACCCTTATTCTTCCATTTCGCTGTCGATGGCCCGGGAGCTGGCTAAAACCGTGCGTGTGCTGTACGTCAATCATCCGTATTCCTGGAAAGATTTGTGGAGCGGACTGTGGAGGAGAGATCGGGTTTTGCTGCGCCGTCTGCCCGGGTTGCTGCTCTTTCAAAATGTTTATGAATCCCTGGACTCTATTCCTGAGCGCTTTACTGCCGTAACGCCGCCGCCTACTTTGCCCATCAACTGGCTGCCACCGGGCCGGGTATATCGTTTTTTTCAAGGCCTCAATAACTGGATAATATTGAATGCCATACGCCGCGCGGCCAGGAAACAGGGTTTTGAGCGGTTTGTGTACCTTAATTGTTACGATCCGTTTTTTGCCGGTTATTTACCTCCCGACACCGGCGCCGTATGCAGTATTTACCATTGTATCGACGACATCAGTCAGGATACCTACACCGCCCGGCATGGTTTGCAACTGGAAAATGAGGCCTGCGCACAGGCCGATATCACCCTGGTGACCTCCACCAATTTGTACCGTTTGAAAAAACCGGTGGCGCGCAGGGTGGAGCACTTTTTCAACGCTGCCGATGTGTCGGTGTTTCAACGTGTGCTAAACGAAAACTTTCCACGGCCGCCGGAACTGGGGGATCGGCCGGGGCAGGTGGTCGGGTTTGTTGGCAACCTGGATGCGCTGCGGATAGATTATGCGTTGCTGCACAAAATTGCCCTTGCTTTTCCGGATAAAACCCTGCTCCTGGTGGGGCCACTCAACAGCAAAGAGCCCGAACAGATTGGTTTAACCCGGCTGCCCAATGTGATTTTAGCCGGAGCCCGGAAACTGGAGGAGCTGCCCGCTTTGTTGAAGCACATGGATTGCGTGTTGATACCGTTTTTATGCAACACACTCACGTACAGCATTTATCCGCTCAAAATCAATGAATATCTGGCCGCTGGAAAGCCCGTGGTGAGCACGGCCTTTTCAGCGGATATCCGTACATTCGCCAACTGTTGTTACCTGGCCGAAGACCACGATGTTTTTCTGCAACAGATTGAAAAAGCGCTTTCTGAAAATGATTCTGCCCTCATTACCAGTCGAACAAAGGTGGCAGCTACCAATACCTGGGAGGCAAGGATAAATCAACTTGGAAGCTTGATCGGTTAAGGAGGTGCGGAGATTTTTTTACCGCTGAGGTGCAGAGGCGCGGAGGGCATCAAACTGAGAGTCTCACTCAGAGTGAGACTCTCAGTTTGATGCCCTCCGCGGTAAAATTAAAAATTAAAAAATGAAAAACAGCCACTCACCACTCACCACGCGGCAAAGGTTTATAGAAACCCTGATGCATGCCTTTATCATCCTGGTATTAGCCGGGATATGCTTAAAAGTTTGGTTTTTGTAACAGTCGTACATCGTAAGTGAACAACCTTTTTACCCCCCGCAATCGCTCCGTTTTGGGGAAAATACAGGAGCAGTTGATAGCCAGGAAACTGAACAGTCCGCTGGGTCTGGCGCTTTTGTTGCTGGGCACACTGCCCTTGTCTTACTTGTTGGCTACACTGGAATTGAAATTAAGCGTGGTGGTGTTCATGGGTTTGATTGGAGCACCGTTAGTGGTGTTCTGTTTGTTCAACATCACTTTCGCCATAGCACTGATGCTGGTGGTTTCTCTGGCTATTCCTTTTGCTCTGAAATATACGGATGCGCCCATTGGCACCTTGCTGGATTTGTTGATCCTGCTGAGTACTGTGGGTATTTTGCTGCGTCAGATTAAGGAGCGCGACTGGGGCTTTGCCAAATCTCCGCTGAGCTACATGATCCTGATCTGGCTCTATTACAACGTCATGCAGGTACTTAATCCGGAGGCGCAATCGCGTCTGGCCTGGATGTACACCGTGCGCAGCGTGGCCATTCAGCAGGTGGTATTTTTCATTGGGGCGTATGCATTCCAACGCAACAGGGCTGGGATCATGAATATCCTGAAACTCATCATCGGGATGTGCTTTTTGGCTGCTTTATACGGCTTAAAACAGCAGTTTTTTGGTTTCAACGAGCAGGAAACCATTTGGATGATGGCCGATCAGGAGCGTTATCAGTTGTACCACCAATGGAATCTGGTACGTATCCCATCGTTTTGCTATGATCCCACCACTTTTGGTATTTTGATGGTGTGTTTTGCAGTGTTCTGCGGGGCACTGGTGGCAGGCGCTACCAGCAAGCCGCACAAGATATTGCTGTCCATCATGGGACTTACGGCGTTGTGGGCGGCTGCGTACACGGGTACGCGCACGGCGTACGGACTCATTCCAGTGGGAGCGGTGTTTTTTGCCGGGTTGATTCTGAGCAGGCGGGTGTTGCTGG
>JAEUUS010000426.1 GCA_016787545.1 Saprospiraceae bacterium | reverse complement strand
CATGGTCTGGAATGGATTTTATCATTCATCCGATGCAAACCATTCTGCATAGGACGAAGCTGTTTCTGATAATTTTACACTCCAAAGTTCAATTCCGGATGGCATTTCAGCCTGTAAAGCGTGTACAATCAATCCAATCATATTTTCACAGGTGGGTTGATAAGGCAACCGGATTACCCTGCCGAAATGTACCTCCAAAGCGTTCATTACACCAGCATCCACCGTTTCTGGCAACACCAGTGCATGATCGTAATGCCGGATAAACGCCTCCTGAACCAAGTCTTTGAGTTGTTTAAAGTCCATGACCATGCCATTTTTGGGATGACCGGTCTGTTGCAAAGGTACTCCACGCACACAAACTTCCAGGCGGAACGAGTGTCCATGAATATGGCGACACGCCCCGTCGTATCCCGGCAGGGCGTGCGCCATTTCAAAGGTAAGTATTTTGGTCAGTCGTATTTTCACAAGGGGCAATTACGCTTTTTCTTCTTTCAGGATAATGAGCAGCGCAGCAAGAAATACCAGATTTTTCACAATATACTGTCCAACGATCGTAAACCCGTAGGGTGCATGAGAAAACGACACCTCCGGGAAAAAGAACAATGGCATAAAAGTGAAAATCATGTGCAAAACAGAGGCCTGCGCACCAAACTTGGTGAATTTACCACTCAGGAAAATCAACCCGATTCCAACTTCCCAAATGGCAAGCAATAACAAGTTAATTTCGTCCGGTATTAAACCAAAAGTCAAAATTCGAATGGTATCTTTAGCTAACGCTTCAGCCGGACTTAGTCCGTGAAAAAACTTCAGCATCCCGAACCAAAAATAGTTGATCCCTATGGCCCAGCGAAGGAGTCGGGTGGCCTGACCGTAAAGCAGAGAAGGAAAAATGGAACCGAAATTCATAGTTAACAGGGTGTTTTAGCACTTATTCGTCAGCTGCCTGACCTTTGGCAAAGGTTGCGTACACATAAATATTGGCGTTCACATCGCCCAGATTACTGTAAATCAAGGGCTTAACTTCGTCCCATTTCAAACCACCAACGCCAGTGGCCAGCCGGGGCAAGGCTACTGATTTCAATCCCTCATCCTGAATGATTTTTTTCAGATCCTTCAGCGCATGACCAACATGCTGCAGCGTAGCGTGACCAGCATGGCCACCATGACCTGTAGAGGGATCCTGGGTGAGCAGATTGACAATCCTTTTTCCTTCTGCGCCACTCCAAATCCAGGCAGTACCAGGCTTCGGGTTTTGCTGATGGCACCAGTGTCGAAAATCTTTCACCATAGAAGGGAAATCCTGCCGTAAGCTAAGAGCCAGTCCGTTTTCAAAATGATCATGCGGGGCAATGCCGTGCGCTATAGCTTGTGCTTTAGACAATAAAATATCGCCAGTAACTTCTTTTATCATGGTGCGTTAGGTTTAATTCTGCTGCAAGGTTCCACAACCTGCATCATGCCAACGATGACGGGAGTTCGGAATGGGGGTGATTTTGGTCACCTATACAAATCATCAACGTTTTTGACCCAGATCATTTCAATTTCTCTATACCACATTGACCTTTGAGCATGAAAAATTAACCAAAAAAAGGAGGTCAATATGTCACTCGTTAAATGGAATCCGGAAAGCAGTTTTTTCCCTTCCTTCTCCAACTGGATGGATGATTTTTTTCAGGACAGCAACTTCAAACCGCTCGTGAAGGGGATCTCAATTCCGGCGGTTAATGTGACGGAAAGCAAGGATGCTTTTAAGTTAAATGTTGCGGCGCCAGGTTTTAAAAAAGATGATTTTAAGCTGGAAATCCAAAATGGTTACCTAACCATATCCGGCGAATCAAGCATATCACAGGAAGATCAGGAAGAAACTTTCACGCGCAGAGAGTATGCGTTCAACTCCTTTAACCGTTCTTTTAGTCTGCCGGAAAATGTGCATACCGAAGCCATTACCGCCCAATATGCCGACGGGGTATTGAAGGTTATCCTGCCAAAGAGAAAAGCCGAGGTAAAACCCGGCAAACAAATTACCGTGGATTAATTTTTGTTTCTCCTAATTATGTTGTGTTGAGCTGCCCGGAGTGATCCGGGCAGCTTTTTTGTTTCGGAACTCCTGCCATTTTTATCAAATAGCCCATTCGATGTTTTCCGGAGTTTGTGGTCTGGCCGGATTTTCCTCATGTGTTTTTAATACCAGTTGAAACCACTTGGTAGTATGCCATTTTCCAAATTTGTAGCCAATATTTTCATAAACACCTATTTCTCTGAATCCGAGCTTTTGATGCAAAGCCACACTTGCCTCGTTGGGTAACGCTACCCCGGCAAACACATTGTAATACCCCTGCAGCGCAAGTAATTCAAATAGTTTTTGGTAAAGCATTTTGCCAATACCCTTGCCATAATACAAAGGGTGCAGGTAAATAGTGCTTTCCGGCGACCATTGATAGGCTGCTCTGGTTCTGAAATCTGAAGCATAGGCATATCCGACAATTCTTTGATCCACTTCTGCCACTAAATATGGATATTTTGCCTGGGTATACGTCATTCTGTTTTCCATCTCTGTCAGAGAAGGCGTTTCGTATTCAAAAGTGATGGCAGTCTGTTGGA
>JAEUUS010000424.1 GCA_016787545.1 Saprospiraceae bacterium | reverse complement strand
ACACCCACGGGGAGAGGTCAAACAGTTCAAATCCGATGAAATTATTGGCCAGATGAAACAATACCTGTTTTATACCACAGAAACAGACGGCGGCAGCTCCGGCTCGCCGGTTTTGAACAAAGATTGTAAAGTAATTGCCCTACACCACGCAGGCAAAACCCTCGCCGAAGGCGGACTCATCATTAACGAAAAAGGTGAAAAAGCCGGCGCCAACCGAGGCATCCTTTTCCGAAATATCCTCCCCACCATCTCCATCTAACCACCCTACCCCTACCCCCTACCCCCACCCCCTCAAACCCATCAAACACCTCAAACCCTTCAAACCCATCAAACACCTCAAACACCTCAAACCCTTCAAACACCTCAAACCCATCTCCACATGAAGCCACTGGCTGAAATAAAAAAAGACCTCGAAGAGCTTTTGGTACTTGAACCCGCCAAAGCCTTGAAATATTTGCAGGAATTGCTGCCCGATGGTTCGGAGAAGCGAAACCAAACCATTTTACTCGATGGCAGGCTAAGCCAAACCAATCGTGATTTTCATAATGGGCTGATCAAATTTGAAGACCAAAAGTTAGTTGCAGCGCAGGTGACCAAAGCCCTGCTTGAGCTCAGCACTTCACTGACAGAAACTGATTTCCAGCCACGAGCAGCTCCTGGTCCGGCATCCACGCCAGCACTAACGCCCAAGTTCATGATCATTTACGATCAATTAGACGAGCCGCATGCCAAACTACTCAACCGGCATCTGAATGTACTCAAGATCATGAAAAAGATCAGGGTATATAATGTGTACGAGTCGGAAGGGCAGGAACTCATTGGCAGAGCAAGGCAGGAAATGACCGATTCTGATTACCTGATTGTGCTTATCACAGTCAATTTATTCAATTCAGAATGGTTTGAACTGGTGTACAATGCCTTGGGTGAAAACAGGCGAATGATTCCGTTACGCATCGAAAAGGCTGATTTTGAAGGCACCGGACTGGAAAAGTTCAAATCGCTGCCCAGCATGGGGAAAGCCGTTTCTGACTTCCCCAATCAGGACTCGGCTTATGCCGATATTGTGGGTGAATTGAAGAAGTTGTTGCCAAAATGACGATTTTTCATTCTTTCCCTTTGATTTCCTCCTTATTCCATACATTTGCGAACTTTTTTCGGAAGGTAACCCAAATCTAAAATACCCGCTCACTCAATAACTCACTTATTTTCAACGAGGTATGCAAAGCAAAGGCGTTGTACGTTTCTTCTTGATTGCACTCACGATTGTGTGCTTGTACCAGTATCTGCTCGTCATTCCGACCAACAACATCGAATCCGATGCACGAGCTTATGCCGATAATTGTTCCGGTAGTAACCCCAAACTCGGTTGGCAAGGTTGCTATGCTGAATACTTGGACTCCCTGTCCACGGAAACAGTTTTTGAAATTCCGCTCATCAAAAAATTCACTTATGCCGACTTGAAAAAAAGTCAGCTGGCCATGGGTCTTGACCTGAAAGGCGGCATGAGCGTATTGCTTCAGGTAGACCTTCGCGACTTCCTGATCAGCTTATCCGGAAACAGCACCGATCCCAATTTTGCCAAAGCGCTTGACCGCGCCGCAGAATTGCAAAAATCACAGCAAGGCGATTATATCACCCTTTTTGCCCAGGCCTGGAAAGAGTTGGGCGAGGGTCGCAGCCTGGCGTCTATTTTTGCCCGCAACGAAGCCAGCACCATCAAGTTCGATGCCCCCGATGCTGATGCCATCAACACCATCCGCACCCTGGCTAACGGCACTGTAGACGAAACCTACAAGCGCCTCAAACAGCGTATCGACAAGCTGGGTGTAGTTCAGCCAAACGTAAGCCTTGATGCCGCACGCGACCTGATTCAGGTAGAGCTTCCAGGCATCGACAACCCGGCTCGCGCTCGCGCCATGCTGACCGGCCAGGCTAAACTGGAATTCTGGGAAACCTACCGCATTCAGGACGAAGGTTTGATTCAGGGCTTCACCCAGGCTGATGATCTGTTGAAAGCGAACGCAGCAGCTGCCAGTGGTCAGATTATTGAAAAAGATACCACTTTCGAATATCCGAAAGGCGCCAACGGTCTTCCTGACTCCACGAAGGAGAAGATTCCGGTGATCAAAGATCGTCTGAATACTGACTCCGTTGCCGGCCCACTGATTTCCAAAATGAGCCTGAATGGCCAGGGCGGTTCAGTTCTGGCGTGGGTAGATAAAAATAAGATGGCTACCGTGATGGACTACCTTACCCGTCCGGATGTAGCTGCAAAATTCCCTGGAGACCTGGCCTTCCGTTGGAGCCGCAAACCAGTAGATGATGCTCAGGGTACAACCGAAAGCCTGAACGGTAAATTTGAGCTTTACGCCGTTAAAAAACGTCCTGGCTCTGATAAAGCGCCACTCGACGGTTCTGTAGTCACTCTTGCCAGAGCTGACCCTGATCCTACCTCAGGTGAAATTCAGGTGAGCCTGCAAATGAACAATGACGGCGCTAAAATATGGGCCGACATGACCACCAAGGCTGCAAATGCCGGCAACCGCGAAGTAGCCATTTTGCTTGACGATGAAGTGGTAAGCGCTCCACGTGTAATCAACCCGATTACAGGAGGAAGCACATCTATCACCGGCGGATTCACCCTGGAAGAGGCCCAGGACCTTGCACAAATCCTTCAGGTAGGTAAACTTCCTGCCGGTACTAAAATCGTACAGGAAAGCCAGGTTGGTCCATCCCTTGGCGCCGATAATATCAACAAGTCTCTGACCACCATGGCCCTGAGCGTGTTGTTCCTTTGCTTCTTCATGGTTGCCTACTACAACAAAGGTGGTTGGGTGAGTGTGGTTGCATTGCTGGCCAACATCTTCTTCATTCTGGGCACTTTGGCGTCTATGGGTACTGTACTGACCCTTCCTGGTATCGCAGGTATCGTTCTGACGCTTGCTGCTGCAGTGGATGCCAATGTAATTATTTACGAACGAATAAGGGAAGAATTGCGGAATGGTTTGACTATGGCCAAAGCCGTAACCACCGGTTTTACACGCGCACTCACAGCGATCATTGATGCCAACGCCACGATGATCCTTACCGCGATGGTACTGATGTATTTCGGTCTTGGCCCGATCAAAGGTTTCGGAACGGTACTGCTGATTGGTATCATTTGCTCCATGTTCACAGCGGTACTGGTTGGACGCTACATCACCGAATGGTGGCTGGAAAAAGGCCGTGACATCAACTACAGCCGCCCATGGTCTGAGAACTGGCTGGTTGGCTTCCACTACGACTGGATTGGCAAACGCAAAATAGCCTATACTGTTTCTCTGGCGATCATTGCCATTGGCGTTGCCTCCTTCTTCATGCGTGGATTCGAATTGGGCGTGGATTTCAAAGGTGGATATTCTTTCAATGTAGCATTTGATAAACCAGTCGATCTTGAACAACTTCGCGCACCATTGACTACTGCATTTGGCGGCAACCCGGTGATTAAGGCCGTTAACACAGCCAATACTTATAACATTACAACGTCTTATCTCATTGACGAGCAAGGCGCTGATGTAATGGATCGTGTAAGTGCCAAATTGCATGAAGGTATTACCGCTGCCGGATACACTTCAGATCTGGAATCGTTCAAAAAAACCAACAGCACCGGTACCCACATCGTGTCTTCCAGCCAGGTAAGCGCTACCGTGGCCGACGATATCAGAAACTCATCCTTCAAGGCAGGTTTCTGGGCGTTGAGCCTGATCTTCCTGTTCTTGTTGATCCGTTTCCGTCGCTGGCAGTTCTCACTCGGCGCCGTATTGTCGCTGGCACACGATGCAGTGATCATGCTTACGTTCTTCTCCCTGCTGCATGGTATTGTGCCATTCTCTCTGGAGATTGACCAAGCCATTATTGCCTGTATTCTAACCGTTATTGGTTTCTCCGTGAATGATACCGTTATCGTTTATGACCGTATCCGCGAGTTCATGAGCACTTATGCCGGCCGCAGAAAAGAAGACGTATTCAACCTGGCTATCAACACCACCTTGAGCCGTACCCTGATTACTTCAGGTACTATTTTCGTAGTAGTATTGTTGCTCTTCATTTTTGGCGGTAGCGCTATCCGTGGCTTTGCCTTCGGTATGTTGGTTGGTATTCTGTTCGGTACATACTCTTCTATTTTCGTGGCATCAGCTCTCGTGGTAGACTTCACGAAAGAAGATGTCATCAGCGGAAAAGCGGTTACAGCCGAGACGGAACATCCTGTAAAATCTAAAAAGGAAAAGGCTTAAACCATATCCTTTTTATAAATAGAGCCCCGGCTCCTCTTGCAGGAACCGGGGCTTTTTATTTCACCTCAATTCAAACAGTGTACTGACAAAAAAAAACACCAGAAAATAGAACAAACATCATCAAGTCTGTTACTTTCGCAGGTGCATAGTTCATGTATGGTAGCATGAATAAGCGCTTAAAATACCACCTAAAACAGTTCATAAACAAAACGGAACATGAACGCTTTTCTTTCCCTGGGACGTTGGCTTTTTGCCATTCCATTCGCCATTTTAGGCCTGATCAATCTTTTGAGTATAGATGCGATGGTTCATTCCTTTGTTCCCACGTATATGCCTATGCCTAAAGTTTGGGTTGTGACGGGAGGAATTAGCCTGGTGGCAGCATCCCTGAGTATGTTGTTGGGGAAATGGGATAAACTTGCATGTGTGTTATTAGCCGTTTATTTATTATTGATGGTGGCTCTTGTTCATTTGCAGGCAGCCATGGGAGGAAGCATCAGCGCTCAATTTTTATTGTTCAAGGATATGGCTTTGGCTGGCGGTTCCATGCTTTATGCCCAACATTTGGCCAAAGATCGCTCGATCATAGGCTAAAGACACACAATCAACGGAATACAGTTGCAATTAGGCTACCATGTAAAGTGTGGCGACCTGGCAACCTGTGCTTGTGTTTATTTTTAGTCGAAACTTGTGACTGGTTCGGTAGAATTATTGGCAAAAAAGTTTGCACTTACGAATGAAGTTTCGAATTTCGCCCCGGAAATGTTCCATAAATAGTTGGAGCAATTAACCAATCAAGATTAGCAATCCATTCTATTGTATGAACAGCGTCGGCTGCTGAAAAGCAACCGGCGCTTTTTATTTGGGCATCATGGCATAAGTTTTTTTCAGTGTTGGAAACTATTTTATCAGAAAGACCATTCTAATATTGCTATGCTACAAAAACTCTATACCCATTGGCTTTCTTCTTACCGGGGCATTCCTCGTGTTATTTGGTACATATCCATTGTTAGTCTCGTCAACCGTTGTGGCGCGTTCGTTGTTTCTTTTTTATCGCTTTATATGACCAAAAAGTTGGGGTATCCGCTCGAATCTGCCGGTTATGTCATGACCTTTTTTGGCATCGGGGCTTTGAGCGGCGCCTTCATTGGAGGAAAACTTACAGATAAAATTGGCTATTACCCCATACAATTCTGGAGCCTGATGTTCAACGGAGTGATTTTACTTTTGATGATGCTGGTTCAGGATATCTGGCTTATGGGGTTTGCTGTTTTTGCCATGAGCTTTTCGTCCGAAGTGTTTCGGCCAGCGAATTCGGTGGCTATGGCGAGGCATTGCGAGCCTGAAACACGCACCAGATCAATATCCTTATATCGGATGGCTGTAAACCTTGGCTGGACGATTGCGCCAGCATTAGGGGGTATGTTGGTGGCTTTTGGATGGGAATGGCTGTTTTGGGTAGATGGGATAACCTGTATTGTTGCAGCCTTCACTTTGATCTGGCTGATTCCCAAAAAAGCCGAAGGAGGAACTGTACTACCAGGCACTACCGATCATTCTGCGCCAATTTCACTATCCTCTCCTTATAAGGACAAAACCTTTATGCAATTTGCTGTCCTGACCATGATGGGCGCTATGGTTTTCATGCAAATATTATGGACCATTCCATTATTTTGGGAAAAAACCTACGCCTGGTCGGAAGCCCAAATCGGGCAGATGCTGGCCTTGAATGGGTTGATCGTCTTTTTTACGGAGATGCCCATGATACATCGGCTGGAAGGACGGGCGCCTGCCCTGGGATACGTACGTTTCGGACTGATCCTGTATGCCATTTCCTATGCGGCATGTCTGTTTCCTCCGGGAGTTCTACCGGCACTTCTGTTTACCATCATCATCTCCTTTGGCGAGATGTTCGTGATGCCTTTCAGTAGCAATTTTGTATTCGGCCGCTCTGAAGGGCCCAAACAAGGACAATACATGGCTTTATACACCATGTCGTATTCCTTTGCCAATATCCTGGCGCCGTTTATTGGTACGCAGGTAATTGCAGCCTGGGGCTTTGGAAGTTTATGGACCCTGGTTACCATCCAGGCACTCCTGACTTGCCTTGGGTTTTGGTTTCTGGAAAAAAAGCTGAAGCGTGCATGATTGAAGAGAGGAGGGCGTTGAATTTGACAATTTAACAAGCCGAAGGCCTATCAGATGCCAAACTCAACGCCCTCCCTCTTCAATCATGTACTTATGTACTCTTCAATCATGTAATTCCTCAGTCTCCGCGATCAGCTTTCAGGTTAAGGAACATTTTGAAACCAAAGTTGGCAGAAATGATCTTGGAATTCACGTGATAATTGGCATCCAGGAAAACCTCTGTGTTGCGGAATATATCGCGGATAAAGAAATAACCGAACTCGGCGCCTACCAACACATCAAACTTGTCTGGTGCTACGCCTTCCGGCTCTAATGCTTCTGAAATAAAGGCATACCGCAATCCGGCTTTTGCCATAACTGTATAGGCTTTTGATTTGGTTTTGGCGCATTGGTTGCCATTCGTACGGTATTTACCTGCGCCTGCCTCGAGCAATACGTATGGCGTGGTAACAAAAGTTTCTTCAACTTCCTTGGATTGTGGATCCATACTGAAAACCGCACCGCCACCTAATCGGGCAGTGCCCCAGTGGGAAGCTACATTCATAGCTGTGCCAACACCAACACCGATCCGGTTAGCTACCAGTGTGACATCAGGTGCAGAAAGGTGTACCGAAGGAATATCTAAAAAAAGGCGGGGGCCCGTAGTGTACTGCGCCAGTGCGCTCGTACAGATTGCCGCAAAAGCAGCCATACAAAGGATGATTTTTTTCATAAAGACGGTCAATTTTTCGTGTGAATTCGGGTGGCAAGATACTACGTTACCCTAATTACGCTGCTTGGTAAGTATATCCTATAGGGATTCTACGACTTCATCACAAAATTTTTTCGTCAAAAATAGAATAATCATCTAATACAAACTACTTTCGCCAAAGATTAACTAAGTAATCAAATATTCATCAGAACATAAAAACGAAATTCCCCCACAAAGCTTATTTTTCAACTCTTATCAATACAAAACGTTATGAACACCAAGGTTATTCTTGCCGCTCTGGCTGGCGCAGTTACCAGTTTTCTGTCAGGCTGGGTTATTTACGGGATGTTGTTGAAAAACTTTATGGATGCCAACACACTGGAGGCGGGTCGGGGCTGTATGCGACCAGAAGAGGAAATGTTGATGTGGGCCATTTTTGCCGCCTGCTTTTTTTGGTCACTACTGCTGGCGCTCATCTTTACCCGTTGGGCGGGCATTTCTACCTTTAAAAGCGGCGCCATTGCCGGCGCATGGGTCATGCTGCTGGTTGCATTAGGCGCTGATTTCTATTCATATTCCATGATGAACGTTTATACCCTGAATGCGTTATTCGTTGATGGAGCGGTGAATGCCATTCAAGGTGCACTGGTAGGTGGCGTGATTGGCTGGGTGATTGGTTTTGGGAATAAAGCATAAAGTGCATCCATGATATTAACATGAGTCATCTCGTTTTTGGGGATGGCTCATGTTTGTTTTAAACCATTTATGTTGAACCACAAAGGCACAAAGGGCACAGAAACATACTTCTTTGTGTCCTTTGTGCCTCGTAGTACCCTATTACTTTGTGCCCTCCGTGACTCTGTGGTTCAATAAATAGTGCATTGGATCGTGAAATAGCTGCTCTACTGTCTATGCGTCTTCTTTTGGTATTGCCCTTAATGGTTGCGGCCTGCTTTGTGTATGGCCAGGACTCCTTAAAAACACCCTTTCAATGGGGTTGTCGGCTCCATTCCGGCTTTATTATTCCGCACTCACGGGAGATCATCAATGTAGCGCAATCCAATCCTTTTGGGCTGGAAATTACCGCTCAATGGGTCTTAAACACACCCGAACAAACCCGAAAACTTGGTTTGATCAGCAAAAGAGGGTTTGCCTTTCATTACGTCAACTTTGATAATCCACAGATATTAGGCCATACGGTAGCGGTTGTTCCTTTTGTGGAACCTCTTATTCGGCCGTGGGGAAATTTTTACGGTTCTATCAGACTTGGCCTTGGTCCCGCCTGGCTAACAAAACTATACGATCCGGAAACTAACCCTACCAATTTATTCTTCAGCTTCCCTCTGAGTTTGTGGGCCATGTTGAACGCCCATGTCCACTATAAATTAAGTCCACAATGGGAGCTTTCTGCCGGTATCAATTACAACCACATCTCCAACGGCGGCATGAAAAACCCCAACAAAGGGATGAATTTCCCAACCTATAATGCAGGTG
>JAEUUS010000422.1 GCA_016787545.1 Saprospiraceae bacterium | reverse complement strand
GTGAGTTTTAATTCAGGCGCAGCCGGAACTAATGGACCCGCTTTATTGAATCTTACCGCTGCCGCTCAACCCAATCTCTATGTGGGAAAATCTCTCATTGGCGCCAATACCCTGTCCGATATGCTTAAAGGAAAATTTTATCTGAATGCAACCAGCGCCGCCCAACCCAATGGTGAAATACGTGGGCAATTTACTTCCATTTTACGACGTGTTTACGCATTTGATCTTTGTGGAGAGCAGGAAGTGCCGCCCACCAATTCTACCGCAAAAGGCGCTGCTTATATAGCAGCCAACTATTTGAACACACATCTGGAATACCGTTTTATTGCAAGCGGATTGAGTGGCCCGGCAACAGGAGCCCATATCCATGATGGCGCGTTTGGCGATTCAGGACCTGTTTATATATCACTATTTAATCCAAACCCTGTTGGCAGTGGACAGTTCCAAATCACGGGTAACGACATACTAAAGCTGGAATCGGGAAATACTTACCTGAACATCCATACCTCCGCCCATCCCAACGGCGAAATCCGCGGACAAGTATTGAGAAAACTCTCCTGTTCTGAAAATACAACGACCCTGGAACCTCTTCTTGATAATATCACAATAGTCCCCAACCCGACATTCAATCAGGCCGTGCTCACTTTTGAGACACTCAAAGCCTGCCAGGCCCGTGTATTGCTGGCGGATCTCACCGGTCGCATATTGTATCAAATGTCTGACAACTATACACAAGGGCAACACTCCATAAATCTGGATTTGAGTCAGACACCTCCAGGCATGTATTTCATTCAGGTTTTGCCAGAAAACAGAGCTGGGGGGTTGGTGTATAAGTTGGTGAAGGGGGAGTAGTTGGGTCATTTGGGGGTCATTTGGGGTCATTTAAGTCATTTAGAGGTCATTTGGGGTCATTTGGGGTCATTTAGAGGTCATTTAATCAACATGGGTTGTCATCCAGAGCGCAGCGAAGGACCTACACAAGCCAGGCTATTCGGGTGGATTGGATCAAGGCATTTCGAAAACCGGGCTTGTGTAGGTCCTTCGCTGCGCTCTGGATGACAACCCACGTAGGGAAATGACCCAAATGACTAACCAATAACCCAAATGCCCCATAAATGACCCCTAAATGACCCATAAATGACCTCTAAATGACCTAAATGACCCATAAATGACCCAAATGACCCAAATGCCCCCTAAACGCCTCCAAATCCCCCTTCCCCTGTTCACGCTGCGCACGACATAAGCCATTGATAGGTTCACCAACCCAATGACTTATGAAAAATACTGTGCTTGCACTCATCATGCTCACCCTGCTGGCGCTTTGCGGCTGCGATTCCTGCGAAGTAGTGCGTGTTGCCGACGGAAAACTGCACTTTTCTGATTACCAAACTAAAGACATTCCGCACTGGAACGATCCGGAATGGACTATTTTCTTTTTTGTACGCCATGCTGAAAAACTGGACCAGTCCAACAATACCGACCTGTCGCCTGCCGGATATGAGCGGGCTGCCAGACTGGGCGGAATCATGGAAAATGCAGGCCTGAACCTGGTTTTTGCCACTCAATATTTGCGTACCCAAAAAACCGCCGAAGCTGTGGTTGTGCGCGCGCATACACCCCAGTGGATTTTATATCCTACAGAAGATGCCGCCGAAACAATCTGGCTTCAAAGCCAGTTAACCGAACATCGCGGTCAGCGTTTGATGGTGGTGGGCCATTCCAACACCGTACCCCGTATGATTAATAAGCTCATGGGCCCGGGCACCAACTTGCCGGAATTGCAGGAGGATAACTTCAGCGCCTTTTTTGTAGTGGCCAGCAGAGGTCTTGGGCAATCGGAGTTTTTATGGAAGCGGTATTAGAGCATATTGGGGATGATTGAAAATTTTATCGCCTGCCCAACTGTTTAATCCGGCATTTCGTCATGCTGTTGGATCTTTGAATCTCACCCAACAGAAACGCCATGTCACTTAAATCCATTTATCCGATTTGCCTGTTGCTGCTTTGCCCTGTTTTGGGCCATACCCAGTCGTGGAAATTAGCCCAAAATCTGGGCGTACCCAATAGCAATACAACCATCGCAGCCATCCGGCCATACATTGAAGGCACAGTCCTTGTGTCTGGTTCCTTTGCAGCGGCCACCCTGCCTCTTGGCAATAATACACTCCAAAATGCCGGGCAAGACGACGGTTATGTGGCAGTTGTTGATACCAACGGACAATACCTGTGGGCAGCACGTTTCGGTGGCGCCGATCGGGATGCCGTAGTAAGTGCAGCTGCAGCTCCGGATGGAAGTATAGCCGTTGCAGGCCATTTTAATAGTCTTTCTCTGACCATAGGGAATACCAACCTCCTGGGAAGCGGCGAATTGGACGGCTTTGTGGTGAGATACAACACCGATAAAACCATAGCCTGGGTAAAAAAAATTGGATCTCCCAACATCGACGACATCACAGGTGTAGTAGCTGACGCTAACGGCAATACCTATGTGTGTGGCTATGTTCGCGACAAGCTTACTTTATCTACTTTGTTCACCTTTGTACGCAAATATGATGCATCAGGCAATCAGTTGTGGGAACAAAAGGGAACCATGGAAGGTGGGGGCATAATGGCCGCCAATGCCCTTGCCTTGGGAGATGATCAGGACGTATATATGGCAGGATGGTTATGGGGGACTGCCAATTTTGGCGCCCTTCAACTGCAAAACGACACCTCTTATGGAGCATTTTTGCTGCGATATAATCCTTCCGGAACTCTGGTCAACCACCATTTGAATGGCAGTCTCGATAAGTTCAACGACATCCAGATCCGGGACAACCACCTATACACCTGCGCTGAAAAAGTGAACGGCACTTTTGGCTGGGGATGGCCATTATCCGATTCCAAACTCCATGTGCTTAAAATGGATACCGGATTCAACACCCTTTGGCATAAAACAGCTGGCGGCGAAAACCAGGGACAAAGCCTGGATCTGGCTAAAAGTATCAGTGTGGACGACCTGGGAAATGTTTATATCACAGGTTCATACTTTAGCGACACCCTGCATTTTGCAGGCCAATCCTTCCCAAATCCATTCCATATCAATTATTTCTATCCTCAGATTTTCGTTTGTAAATATTCTTCTTCCGGAGATGAGCTTTGGGCCAGAGCAATTGGTCATGTGCTCTCTGAGGAAGGAACAGCCATTCTGGCTTTTGGAGAAGACCGGTTTTTTCTGGGCGGAATGTTCGAGTCCAATCCAATCCAGTTTGGCCCGCATTCATTATACAATAACAGCACCCTGGATTCCATGTATGTGCACCTATCGCCATCCAGGTATGTGCGCAAAACCATGGGTTTTTTGGCCATTTCGAATAAAGACACCTCCAGTCTGCCGTGGGAACCGCAACCCTTACAAATACTCTTGTACCCTAACCCGGTTTCTGACCATATCACTTTTCAACTCACGTCGCCAGTTGCCGGTCCTGTAACCATTCAGATTTATGCAACAGACGGCCGGTTATTGCAGCAAACAACCCACCCGGTGGTCAACTCGCTGATACAGGAAAATGTGCCCGCTTGGCCTCGCGGCGTTTATTGGGTAAAATTGAGCACAGAAAAAGCTGCGTTTTCCGGAAAATTTGTGAAGGAGTGAGTAGATGAGGTAAGCTTTCGGTTATTTACCACTAAGGCACTTAAGACACTAATTTTACAGCAACGAACGTACAGGGTTCACCGCGAAGAACGCGAAGTGCGCAAAGAGAACGCCCTCTTAGTGCCCTCTGTGGCTTAGTGGGAATCCTCAACCCAACCAAAACACCATGACACTCCGCCATAGCATCCTACCTGCGCTACTTTTGCTAAGCGGCGCCCTGCAAGCCCAAATCCGGATCAACGAAATCCTGGCTGTGAACTCCAGCATTGTCGCAGAGCCGGATTTTGGAGCCTTTTCTGATTTTGTTGAATTGTACAACCATTCCGCTGCTCCAGTTCAACTGTCGGATTTTTGCCTCACCGACGATGCCGCTGATCCAAAGAAATGGCCCCTCCCGAACGTAGTGCTGGCGCCAAATCAGTACCTGTTGATTTGGACAGATGGAATGGATAAACACCCCGGCGATACTGCCTTTGTGCCCTTTAAAAATGCCATAGCTAACATGGTGGCTCCACATGCCGGATTTAAACTCAGCGCGGATGGGGAATATATCGGGTTATTTGGGTCTCAAGGAAATGTAGTGGACGAACTCATGTATTGCACTCAGGCCAACGATGTGTCGTACGCTCGAAGTCCGGCCAATCCGGCTATTTGGTGGTATTACAGCGAACCAAGTCCAGGCGCCTCGAATTCATCCTATGGATCTGCCACCATGGAAACACCCGGAGAGCCCGTTTATTCCCTGATGGAAGGGTTTTATAACGCTCCACAAATGTTGTTTCTGAATACGCAGGAGCCCGGCGCACAAATTCATTTTACTTTCGATGGCAGCACCCCAGGTGAGCAATCACCTGTTTTTTCTGACAGTTTCCCCCTGAACCTGAATTTGTGCATCAAGGCCCGATTATACGTGCCGGGAAAAATGCCGGGCAGGGTAATAACCAACTCGTATTTCATTCAGGAAAACTTCGATTTACCGGTATTGTCGATCAGTTCCAATGCGCCTAATTTGTATGGTTTTGACTTTGGTATTCTGCAAAACGCAATCAAAGACCGGGAAATACCTGCCACCATGGAGTATTTTGAACCCGGAAGCGGTGAAAGAGCATTTGTTTCAGGAGTAGGTTTGCGTCTGTTTGGCACCACCATTTTCAACCTTCCCCAACGCCCGCTTTCTGTCAGGTTCAGGGAAAAATATGGCGATGAGACGCTCCGTTATCCTTTGTTCAAAGGCAAGCCAATTACCCAATATTCCACCTTTTTGCTCCGCAACGGTGGCAACGACTACAACACGGCCTATTTCCGCGATGGCCTGGCAGTGAATCTGGTTAAAAACAAAATGGACCTCGACTATCAGGATTACCAACCCTGTGTAGTGTTCATCAATGGCGCCTATCAAGGTATTTATGAGCTGCGCGAGCGTCTTGATGAGTCTTATCTGGCAAGCAATCACGAAATCAACGCCAACCAGATCGATTACCTCGAGGACAGCCTGAAGGTGACAGCCGGCGAACCCTATGCCTTTGCAGCCCTGATGGATTTTGTGCGCCAAAACAACCTGGCCGATTCTTTTGCCTTTGCGCAGGTAGCGGAACAGGTAGATGTACACGAATTTTGCAACTACTTGATCAACAGGGCTTTTATTGGGTATCAGATAGCTGATTTAAACAATCGCTACTGGCGCAACCGCGATACCAACGGCAAATGGCGCTGGATTGCAGCGGATATGGAACACGCTTTTGGTTTACTTGGCGGTGATCCGTTTACAGAAAATACCATTGGTAAACTGGCGGGTTTGTCCGGAAACCTGCCTGAGTGGGCTACCCTGTTGTTCCACCGGATGTTGCAAAATCCGGGGTTTAGGGATGAATTCATACAGCGATCAGCCGCTTACCTGAATACGATATATCGACCGGAGGTTACCACGGCAACTGTAGACAGTCTGAAAAACATCCTGCAAACGCAAATGCCCCGGCATATTGGTCGCTGGCACACCCCACCTTCCATGCAAGCCTGGCAGGGAAATTTGGGGCAGATCAAATCGTTTTTGACAAACCGCCCCGCCTTTTACCGGAAACATCTGACGGAATTGTTTGGCAAACAAGACAGCGCACAGGTTACCATGCACCTGGTTGGGCAGGGAAAAGTGCTGGTAAGTGGCGTGGCTTTTACTGCAGATATGAGTGGTCCGTTTTTCAAACAGGCCGCCATTCAGTTGGAGGCTATACCCGCACCCGGATTTCGGTTTGTGGCCTGGGAGGGAATAAACAGTACAGAACCGACAGCCTCCTTCATTCCGGCTGGGGATACTTCCTTCACGGCCGTTTTTGAACCGATCGGAACCTTAAGCATCATTCCCCCGGTAATAGCGGCCGACACCCTTTTATCTGCCGCTGCATCACCCTGGTACGGGTTGGAGGATGTAGTGGTGATGCCAGGCGCACGATTGCTCGTTGAAGCCGGTGCCACACTTTGGCTGACCGACGGGGTTTGCATCAACGTGAAAGGAGGCCTGCACCTGAACGGAACGGCCAGCCAGCGCATTGTGGTGGAACCCGATCCTGCGCCTTCTGCCCGACAGTCGTTTTACGGGCAGGCCGGTTACTGGGGCAGCATCATGGCCGATAGTCCCAGCGATAGTATTGTCATTCAATATGCCGATATTAGAGGTGGCAGCTTTGGCAGAGATCGCAGCCGGCATTATTCCACCATTTCTTCCTACAACAGTCATCTGGTGGTTGACCATTCCACCATCACCGAAGGCAAAGCTCCGCTTATAGCCAGAGGCGGCACTGCCCGGCTTAGCCATTCCGAGTTCCACACATATGTGAGCTGCAATGGGTTTGTGAGTTTGTATAACATGGACGCCCCCCTGATTGAGCATTGTATTTTTAAAGGCAATCGAGCTATTAATACCGATGGAATTGATCTGAAAGGCATTACCAATGGCATAGTACGCAACAATCAGGTTTCGGGATTTTTGGGCGATAACTGCGACGGGATCGATCTGGGCATTTACACCCTGAATAATCTGCTGGAATACAATGTGATACACGATTGTTCCGACAAAGGCATTTCCATTGGTTCGCAGTCAACAGCGCTGGTACGACGCAATTTGATTTATGATTGCGATCTGGGGATAGCTATGAAGGACAGCCTGTCTGTAGCGTTTATAGATCAGAATACCTTTTACGGCAACCGCCATGCCGTGGCCTGTTATGAGAAAAGTGTGTTGCGAGGCGGAGGAAAGGCGGTCATAAAAAACACCATCCTGGCAGGGTCCCTGGATCTGGATCTATTCGCGGATGCCAAATCAGAAATCCAGTTGAGCTACTCCTTGTCGGACCAAAAGCTATGGCCTGGAACCGGAAATTTATTCGATGATCCGGCCTTTGAATCGCCCTCAACCAGTGATTTTACCTTGAGGCCAACGTCGCCCTGTATCAATGCCGGCGACCCGTTTTCCCCCCATGATCCCGACGGAAGTACTGCCGATATGGGAGCCTATTATACTCATGGAGGTACATCAGGACTTTCCGTAGTGATCAACGAGTTCAATTATCATCCGCCGTCAAACCATTTCTGTGGTGATTGGGTAGAATTACACAACCGCAGCAATGCAGTCGTTTCCCTGAGTGGCTGGCGGCTGGCGCAGGGGTTAAACATGTTTGTGCTCAATGAAACAGCCTATATTCCTGCCGGTGGTTATCTGGTAATCTGTCAGGATTCAAGCCTTTTCCGGCAGTTTTATCCTGTGGCAGGTCCTGTTTTGGGCAATATGCACTGGGCGTTGGACAACAAATCCGGCAAAATAGCGCTCTACGATCCGGCAGGGCATTTAGTACATAGTGTACGTTATGCCGACTACAGGCCCTGGCCTCCGTTGGCAGATGGTTTGGGCGCCACTGTGGAACTGGGACAAGACTTGCCCGGGAATTTACCCACCGAGTGGCGGGAGAGTTATGTATT
>JAEUUS010000421.1 GCA_016787545.1 Saprospiraceae bacterium | reverse complement strand
GGCGCCTTTTCGGCCAGCGCCAGCGCGTTTTGTACATAATATGCAGCGCTGTCGGGCTGGCCTGTCCGATCGTACAAATCGCCCAACAGGTGACTGCAGGCACACAAGCCATGCAGCCTTTGCGCGCGCGTGCTCAGGTCTACACACTGGCGCGCGTAGGCGAGGGCCAGATCCACTTGTTCCGGCATTTCATACAGATGTGAGGCCACCGTGGAGATGAGGTAAGTCATTTTGGCCGTGTCTTTCAACTGCTCATACACCCGATATGCCTGTAACAGGGTATCCACGGCCTCCGGAGAGCGATTTTCGTACAAATAGGCGAAGCCGATATTGCCAAGCGATTGGGCTACACCGCGCGGTATTTGTAATTGCTGGTAAAGCTGAAGCGCATTTCTTCCATAGCGCCGACAGTTTTCAAAATCCTTCAACGGACGAAAATATTGGGTGCTAATGCTCCACATCAACTGTGCGCGCCGATGCTGCAGGGCGGTGTCAGCATCTGCCGGAATGGTGTTCAACACTGATTTCAGCGAGTCAACCTTTGCAGATTGCGCGTTGGCGGTATGGATACTTATACACCAGAGGCAACAAAACAATATTCGACATATCATGGAGGCAAAGATGTAAAACCTCAGGCCCAATTGTCGGCAATATTTCATGAACTGCGAGAAATAACCTGTCACTGGTGAACCCGGAGAAATACACCGTTCATGGGGCATTTTTCGCAGGTGCTTAGAAGTTGTTTTTCTGGTATGATGAACTGAAACCATCTTGCCGGAAATTTCAACGCTTATGAAACACTATTTCTGGTATGTATTGCTGCTTTCAGGCATTTTGAGCAGTTGCCAAAAATCAGACAACAAATCCAATCAACCCCTCTTCACCGGAAAACAATTGGAAGGAAGGTGGTATTGGGTAAGAAGTATCATTACCCTGAAATTTGACGACGGAACCACCCAGCACGTTGATATAAATGGGGAACGAAGTGAATGGATTGAATTTGAGAGAGGGGATAAGACCAAAGAGCGGGAAAGCGGAATCATCAATAAAGGCGGTGCCACCGGTGATGCCACCGGCGCTTGGTCGTTGGTTTTCAAAGACTATTCCCTGACTATCCAATATATCTTGCCCGATCAATTCGGGTATTTGTACCGAACCATTGACGACCTCAACGATACCCAATTAATTTTGACAGCCAATGATGACCAGGTATTGTGGGAGTATCAGGATAATGGACTTTCTGAGGTGGGTGGGAAAAAACTCATCGGCGGAAGCGTTTTTGAACAATACGAAAGATAACGACCTATGCAAAGACGAGATTTTCTTACTGCAGCTGGCCTTTTGGCTGGCCTCCCCTTGATGCCAAACCTGAGTTTTGCGCAAGGAGGCTCTCTGGAGGAGCCAATCAAACCCGTGCTGTTGCCTGCTCAGACGCCGTTAGACCACAAAGGAGGGATGGATATCCGGGTTTGGGTACGTTCTGCCATGACCGGCGGGGTCTATTCCAGTGTAGAATGTGCCGTAGCGCCCAAGGTGATGGGGCCGCCACCGCATTACCACAAGGAATTGGACGAACTGATGCTGGTTCTGGAAGGTACAGCCAGTGTATTGATTGACGGGGAAGTGGTGGAAATAGCCGCAGGAGGCTGGCACCTGCGCCCACGCAATCTGGTGCATACCTTTTTTAATGCTTCCGACAAGCCGCTACGGTTTATAGATATGTATTTCAATCAGCCTTTTGAAGAGTTTTTGGAAAAGGTATTTTTTGAATACACCCCGGAAAAGGGTTACCCATTTGGATCTAAAGAACGCGATCTGGTGATGGATCGTCTATCTGAGCAATTTGGTCTCGTTTATGCTCCAACTGCCAACGAGGAGCGGAATGAGTTGATCAAAAAATACGGCTTGAAATGAGCAAAAGAAGTGTTTCTCCACTAACCGTTTTGTTTTTCCGGGTGCTGATGTTTGGGCTGGGCGTGTTTTTGACCTACACTTTTGCCAGAAATACCTTCGAGCCAATTTGGTACAAAGTAAGCGGTCATACCGTGGAAGGCAGAATTTCCGGCTTCCTGGCCGGACGAAATTCGCCTTCCGTGCAACGTGAACCTGATGGCGTTAGAAAAGGAAAGCGCAAGGCTCGCAGACCCGTTTTTCTGTATCCGGTTGCACCTGGAAGTAAGGATAGTCTGGAAGCCAGGAGCGCCACGGCGGCCCTCACTACCATCAGCAATTATGCCTTGCATGAACGCGTGACGGTTGTTGTGGATAAAAATGCACCGGAGAAAGCGTATATTTTTGGTTTTCAACTGATGATAGGTTCTTTTCTGGCTATGCTGCTGGGTTTGTTTATGATCCGGCTCGGGTTGCTTTGGCGCCTGTAACTAACCCATCCCCAAGCCATGATTCTCAAAATTATCCTCTCGACGCTGTCTGGTGGTATTTTAGCCACATTGCTGGTTTGGCTGGCAGGTATATGGATGACGCCACCGGTTGAAATGGGTTCATTGTGGGCCTTTCTGGCAAGTAATATACTACAGGCCTTTTTACTCTCCATGCTTTTTCAACGTTGGCTGGACGCCTGGGGATTTCTCCGGGGAGCCTGGCATGGCGGTTGGATCGCAGGTTTGTTTGCCGGGGCTTTTTACCTGCGGGGTGTCTCCACAAATTGGGTTCATCTGTTCCTTTTCAGTACCCTGGTTTGGACACTGACAGGCGGCGTAATGGGGTATTTATTACAAAAAATGCGTGGACAACCTGTCTTTCGATGGTAAAAGCGCAGTATCCTGTAAATCAATCTAATATGAAAAAAATGCTTGTACTTGTGTTGTTCCTGAGCTTAGGAACAACCATCCATGCTGCAACTTGGTATGTTTCTACCAATGGCAACGACAATAACGCCGGCACGCTGGCCAATCCATTCAAAACGCTGCCGAGAGCCATTGATGAAGCCCAACCCGGAGATGAAATCCTGTTGCGCGGGGGGCAATATACCAGTCAGGAAATCAGGATCAATAAAAGCAACCTGCACATCAAATCCTACCCGGGAGAATGGGCAGTCATAACCGCCGTCACCAACGTAGAAGACATCAGTGCCTGCATCTGGTACAACGAACCGGAAACCAATGGCGGTACGCTGGAGCGACTGGAAATTGTGGGCGGCTACTATTATGCCATAAAATTTGAAACCAACTGGGACTGGGATCCCAACCTGCCATTTAATCAACGAAAAGGTGTAAGCGGGGTAACCATAACCGACTGCAACATCCATCATTCCGGCAGAGACGCTATCAAACTCACGCCTGCCTGCGCCAACATCACCATCCTCAACTGCGAAATCCACCACACCGGAACCGGGCCGGGCGCCCTGCTCGATTTTAATGCAGAAGGTGTTGACAATGTAAACGCACCAAACCTCACCGTTAAGGGTTGCCATATCCACGATATTGCTACCACAGGCGTGTACGTGAAAGGCGGCGGCCGGAACTGTGTGATTGAGGCCAACCGCATTGAAAACTGTGGGGAAGGCGGCGTATATCTGGGTTTTTACACCGATGCGGAGTGGTTTGATACCGACTTCAACCCTGAATATTTTGAAAACATCAATGGCCTGGTATTTAATAACCTGATTGTCAATACCCAACATGCCGGGATAGGACTTTGGGGCGCCAAAGACGCCAGGGTGTATAATAACACGGTGATCAACGCCGCCTTGGCAGAACACGCCGCCTTGTTTTTTAATACCACCGATGTGTGGATTGACGACAACACCTCGACCAGGGTGGGAAGTCAACAGGTGCGCGTGGTCAATAACTTGTTCATTCAGCCCGGATTTCAGGAGCCAGCCATGGTGCGCGTGCGGGAGGATGCCCTGAATGGCAACAACAACCAAATAGACAATAACGGCTATTTCGACCCCAACGGAGCAGCTTTTCTGGACGATAATCTGGACTGGCAGGAATGGAGTCTGGCACAATGGAAGGCACAAACATTCCGGGATTTACACAGCTTTGATGCCGATCCGGTTCTGGATGAAGGTTACCACCTGCTGGCAGGTAGTCCGTGTATCAATACCGGTGTCAACCAAACTTTTATCACTACTGACCGTGAAGGACAGGCCCGAAACGATGGCGCCAATGATATTGGTTCGGATGAGCTGGGCACTGTTGGTATTGAGGAAGAGGCGTCTCAAAATACCGCTTACGCCTTGCAATTGTTGCAAAATCCGGTGTCGGCCGAACTGAAAATCCAATTGGAATCAGCGCAAATACAGCATTTGCAACTGGAAATAATCAGCCAGGATGGCAAAAGCCTGTCAGCGCAACCATGGCAAGTTCAACCCGGTGAAAACACCCAAACCGTTTTTGTCTCTCACCTGCCTGCCGGGGTTTATATGCTCCGGGCAGGAAGGTGGAGCCGGGTTTTTCTTAAACGCTAACGACTTGCGACTTACGATGTGCGACTTGAGATTTAGGATTTGGATGTTTGCGCCCTTACATTCTCCAGGAAATCAGGGCTGCAGGGGTGAGTCCGAGGCTTGGATGCCATTCGGAGGCTAAATCAATGTGAAGTTTATGCTTCAGTTGCAGCCCTGCGCCAAATGCCATTCGGGTAATTTCGTTACTTCGGATTCCGGCGCGAATAACCAGTAATTGAACCGGGCGATACTCCATGCCTGCTTTGATCATGGCTTTTCGTTCGAGATCTTTTTCTGTTTCAAAACTAAGCAAAAACAGGTCGGAAGCTTTCCAGGTAGCTCCAATTTTTAAAACAGTTGGAACCAAATCTTCTCCGATTTTTTGTTGTAACGGGTTTTGAACACGAGCGCCTACCCACACTTTGGGCAGGGCCCTTGCCAGAATACTTAACCCAAAAGTGGCCATCGTAACAGAGCCATATTCCTGTGCAGAAGCCCGCAAAACGTCGGCGCTTCCACCGAGGTAAAAGGATTCTGCAAGGCGCCTGCCATAGGCCAGCCGATACCGTTGTTCACGGTACAGATCGGCGCCTGAATGGTCAATCGTTAACCCGGCGCCACCGAATTTGCCTATACCGGCAATGCCTTGAATATGAACACTTTGCCAACCTTCTTGACCATACGGAAGCGCTGATCCGGCCCAAAAACCGAGTCGCCCGCCTAATCCCAGTTGTCCCTCGTTACTAATCCCTGCGGCAAGTGAAGGAAGCGCAATGGTTGCGCCCCCCATGCCCATTCCTGCCGCATTTTCAAAAGGACGCATAAATACCTGTGCAGACAACGGCAATTGCCAAAAGGTGGTCAAGAGGATAATTACGGGAAGACGCATGGGCAGAATGTTTAGGCGGCCAAAGATAGTGGATGTGCATGAGTGAGTACCTTTGTTCAAAATCAGGATCATGCAATTTCGTGAAGCCATTTTACAGGTTGATGCTCAAACATATGCATTGAACCCTAACAAGGCCAATACTTTTGAGGAAATTTATGCAGATTTTCAGCAGGAAAACGAGGGTCGTTTTGGGCGGTGGACCATTTTTCTGCACCCAAAACAGGATGTCACGGTGCGCAGACTGGAACTTCGGTTTCATTTACCATTGCCACCGGGCGCTCGTTTTTTAGCTAACGGGTATCAGTCCTGGAGCGAAACCCGAATGTTGCCGGTAAAAGGCAGTATTCCACGCTTGCGTAAACCCGCATGGAAATACATGGGTTTGTACGGAGATGAATGGGTTTCGGACATACCCCATGGAAAAGGCAGACTGCATTCCTGGACCTATACCTATATAGAAAAAGACCCGGCATTGGATCATGGCTGGTTGGTAGGGTCGGTTAATGAGCGCACCGGATTTACCCTTATACTGTACGATTACCAACGTGAAATACTCACCATTCGAAAGGATATGGATGGTCTGGATTTGAAACATTCTTTCCCTGCGCTTGATTTTTGGATAGGGGAGGGTGCTGTTCAAACGGTATATGATGCCTGGTTCAAGGCAGGAGAGTGGATGCCTCCACAGGCACCTCCGGTAGTAGGTTGGACCAGTTGGTACAAATATTTTAACAAGATTTCGGAAACGATCATTTTAGAAAATCTCGAGTCGTACAGTATCTGGAAAAAAGAGGCGGCTCCGGAAGCACCTTCCGTTTTCCAAATTGACGATGGTTGGCAAGCCGCGGTTGGAGATTGGTTGAAAGCAGGGCCGGCTTTTCCTGGAGGCATGGGCGTTTTGGCAGGTAAAATAAAAGCAAATGGACTAGTTCCGGGACTTTGGTTATCGCCCTTTGTAACGGCAGTAAACGCCGATTTGGTGCGGCGAAATCCTGAATGGTTGTTAAAAGATACAAACGGAAAGCCAATTAAGGCAGGCTGGAACCCATTTTGGGGAGGCTGGTTTTATGCCCTGGATTTTTATCAGGATGGCGTGCGGGAATACCTGAGTGGCGTGTTTCACCGTGTGCTGGATCAGTGGGGATTTGAATTGTTGAAACTCGATTTTCTGTTCGCAGCAGCGTTGGCGCCACCAGCGGGCAAGACGCGTGGAGGAGTGATGTGGGAGGTGATGGTTTTTTTAAGGCAATTGATGGGCCATCGTCGAATGCTGGCTTGTGGTGTTCCTTTGAGTTCGGCATTCGGTCTGGCAGATTATTGCAGAATTGGTGGTGATGTTCATATGAAATGGACCAATCCGATGCCGGAATTTTTACATCATAGGGAACGGGTGGATACACTGGCAAGTCTGCGTAACACATTGACAAGATTTCCACTCAATGGAAAGGTTTTTTACAATGATCCGGATGTTTTTATCCTCCGGGAGGATCACCAACAATTAAAACCCGAGCAGCAGCTCACACTCCTGACAATCAATGCCTTGTTAGGAGGGGTGCTACTTACCTCAGACCAGGTGAATACCTATTCTGAAATCGCCAAAGCTGAACTATCAGATGCGCTTTGGTTTCGCGGGAGCAGGGTAAACGGGGTAAAAGAGATGCAGAATGACTATTGGCGCATAGATTTTGAACAGGACGGAATGCGTTTGGCGGCGCATTGTAATCTGGGGGCAAAAAATATTTCAACGGTACTTCCCGGTGGCGGGTTGCTCGAATTAGATCCCTGGGAAAGTCTGGTATTGAAATGCTGAAATCGTCGCCCATTGGCAAGCCTTTTTGGGTAATTAGTCGGCAATGCGCGTATCTTTGCCGCCCCAAGGGCTAACGTATGTTATCCTGTGATCATTGTTTTCAACATTACATGAAAAAACTATTGCTTTTGCTGGCTACTGGATGTTTGCTGGCATCTTGTTCGAACGATTTTGATGTGACAGCTCCCTGGAAGGAAATTCCTATAGTATATGGTATATTATCTCCGCAGGACACTGCCCATTATATCCGGGTGGAGAAGGCTTTTTTGGATCCGGAGCGCAGTTCTTTGGCCATTGCTCAAATTGTGGATTCGCTGTATTACCCGGCCAATAGTATTTCGGTATGGCTGGAACAGGTGGGAAATGCTACTTCGCGTGTGCAGTTGCAGCGTGTGGATGGTGTTTTGGAAGGTTATCCGCGTACGGAAGGCATATTTGCCGGCTCTCCCAACTGGTTGTATAAGTTCAAACAGAATGGCAGTTTCACTTTGCAAACTGGCAAAACCTACCGCCTTGTGATTGAGCGGAATGATGGCAAGGAAGATGTTACCGCAGAGACGACCATGCCTGGTACATTTACCCTGGTGAAGCCGTTTTTGGGTGATCCGGTTCCAAATATATCTTTTGCGGGATCTGTTGGTACCCCAATTCGCTGGCGTACAGATGAGAACGCATACTTTTTCAATTTGACGATCCGGGTACGTATTCACGAACGTTTCCTGAATGGGCAA
>JAEUUS010000411.1 GCA_016787545.1 Saprospiraceae bacterium | reverse complement strand
TTGGCTTATCCGCGACCAGTTTCATCTGGTGAGACAAATGGCAGCACACCCGCACTTGTGTACAGTGCCATTTGTGGTATTCGCAGATAAAGACAAATTGCCGAATATGGCCATGTTGTTAGCTGAAGGAGTAGATGATTGCTACACCATTCCCATCAACTGGAAACAACTGGACCGCAGACTGGCATTTTTGAACCAGTTTAAACCCCGGTTTTTACGTTCTGAAGGGCATCACAGACACGACAATTTCACCCTTAAAATTCCTTTTGGGAAACGGGTACTTGATCTGGCGGGAGCCTCTGCCGGGATAATATTGACCAGTTGGATCTGGCTCCCGGTGATGCTGGCAATCTGGCTGGAGACTCGCGGACCGGTGATTTATAAATCGCGAAGGGTAGGTTACGGGTATCAGGTTTTTGAATTCCTCAAATTTCGTTCTATGTACGACAAGGCAGAAGAACAATTGCAGGATGTAGAACACCTCAATCAGTATCAAATGCCCTACCTGAATCAAAAACCTATTTTCGTGAAAATAGCGAATGATCCACGGATCACCCGGGTGGGTCGTTTTATTCGGAAATACAGTATAGATGAGTTACCCCAGCTCATCAATGTACTGCGTGGAGAAATGTCGATGGTGGGCAACCGGCCATTGCCGGTTTACGAAGCAGAGGCCCTGACCCGTGACGAATGGAGTGCTCGTTTTTTGGCTCCGGCAGGTATTACCGGACTGTGGCAGGTAAGTAAACGGGGCAGACCGGAAATGACCGTTGAGGAAAGGATCTTGCTGGACATTGAATATTCCAAAAAGCCATATTCCGTATGGGAAGACCTTAAAATTATCTGGAAAACCTTTGGTGCCTTTGTTCAGAAAGAAGACGTATGAAAACACGAGTATCTGTTATTACCCTGAATTACAACGAAACGTCCACCACCTGTGCGTTGCTTGACAGCATTCGGCAACAAGGGTACGCTGATTTGGAGGTGATCATGGTGGATAATGCCAGTCTGGAAAACCCGGAGCAGTTAATCCGGGAGAAATACCCTGAAGTACATTTTATTCGAAGCAGTAAAAATCTGGGTTTTGCCGGAGGGAATAATCTGGCCTTGCCAGTAGCAACAGGAGATTATTTATTTTTCCTCAACAACGACACCGAACTCGCGCCCAATTGTATCCAACGGATGGTAGATTTTCTGCAAAAAAAACCACAAACAGGCCTTTTAAGTCCGTTAATCTGCTATTTTCCCAATCAAAACCTTCAGGAAACCAGCTCGTTGCCTCTGATTCAATATGCAGGAATGACCTCTGTTTCTGCCTTTACCGGACGAAATGAAACCATTGGCGCTCGCACCCGCGATCGAGGCCAGTACACACATGCGCGCGCCACCGCCTACGCGCACGGGGCAGCTATGATGATTCCGCGTAAAGTACTGGAGCAGGTGGGTTCCATGTGGGAAGGGTATTTTTTATACTATGAAGAATTGGACTGGGCTGAGCGAATTCGTAAGGCAGGTTTTGAGGTATGGGTGGAGCCAAGGGCCCGGATTTGGCATAAAGAGAGCTTTACACTGGATAAAATGGGGCCTGTCAAGACCTTTTATATGGCCCGGAACAGAGTGCTGTTTATGCGCAGGCAGCGGCCAGGACTTAACCTCCTGGGGTTTTACGGATATCTGGGACTTGTGTTAGTGCCGGCAAAAGCCTTCTCCCTGTTGATGGCCGGCCACTGGATGCAAGCCAAAACCTTTTGGAAAGGAATTTGGTCTGGCCTTACCACAAATTTAAGCGGATCATGAGTTTTTTGTTTGCGCTCCTTTCCGGTTGCTTGTTGCTGCAACTGCTTTATCCCGCCATCGCAGTCGGGATTGCCCAATTCAGGAGCATCAAGCCGAATCAACCTGCTCGAAGCGAGGCTATCCGGTTTGCTTGTATCATTACGGCATACCAAAATGCAACAATTGCACGACCACTGGTACAATCCTTATTGCAACAAACTTGTCCGGATTTTCGGATTTATTTAGTTGCCGACGATTGCCCCGAGGTGGATATTGGAATATCTGATGCCAAACTCGTCCTTTTGATACCGGAAAATCCTTTGCGTTTGAAGGCAAAAAGCATTCAGTTTGCCATAGCTCATTTTCTGGAACAGCCCGACTATATTGTGATTTTTGATGCTGATAACGTAGCTCATCCGGCGTTTTTGGACACATTAAAGCCCTGGATAAAGGCTGGTTTTCGTTGTGTTCAGGGACAGCGAAGGGCTAAAAATTTGGATTCCACTTTTGCAGCGTTGGATAGCCTGGGAGAACATTACAAGAACTATCTGGAACGGGAAGTGGCATTTCGTTTGGGCTCTTCAGCGGTTATCAGCGGTTCGGGCATGGCAACTGAACGGGTATTGTATACAGATTACCTCTACAGTCCGGCCATCCAACAAGGCCAGGAAAAAGGCAAAAAGATGCTACAGGAGGACAAAATTTTGCAAAATTTCCTGGTTCAGCGCAATGAAAGGATTGCTTATGCCCGTGAAGGAATTGTGTTTGATGAAAAGGTTCACCAAGGCGCAGCAGTGGAAACACAACGCAGCCGATGGCTTTATTCCTATTTTCAAAATATCCCTAATGCCTTAGGATTGATAGCCAGAGGCCTCAAAAATGGCAGTTTTAACCAGTTGTATTTCGGAGCAATTACCCTTGTGCTGCCCATGTTTATTCAGGTGGGTCTGGCCACAACCTGCTCGATTGTGGCATTGTTTTTTACCCCGTTTTGGTCACTGGCACTTATTCTGGGCTTAGTAGTATTTGCCCTGACTGTGCTATGGGTATTACGTTTAGACAAGGCGCCGGAAGCCGTAAGGCGAGTGGCATGGCAGACGCCAGTATTTGTTTTTCGACAAATAAAAGCCTTGTTGAAAATGAGGGATCCAAACAGGAATTTCAGACACACAGAACATCGTAAAGCGGTAACGGTAGAGGAAGTGCTGGAGGATCCGCAATTAATCCGAAATCCGGTTTCTGAAGATGAGGGCAAAAAAAATGGGGCAGTTTTGTAAAATTATTGTCAGGCGACCCAACCAAAAGGTTTGGCAATTCGTATAGTATTATAAAAAATAGTTTGCAAAATATTTGGTTTTGCCAATTTTTTAACTTTACTTTGACCCAATTAAAAAAGGAGGTTCGCCATGACAACTAAACGCATTTTAACCGCATTCATCCTCCTCACCCTCTCTGCGTGGTCCGTTCTCGCTCAGACAACGGCCTCCAAAACTTTCACCCGCGCTTTTAATACGGATGGAAAAGATTTGCTTCGCCTGGAACTACCGGGAGAAGTAGACTTGAAGGTGTGGGACAACCCAAGCGTTCGCTTTGAAATCAGTGTGAGCCTGCCCACCGGTAATGGGCCAATGCTCAACGAACTGGCCAATATCGGCCGGTACAACCTGACATCCAAAACCGATGCCAACGTACTCGTAATCAACGCGCCAAACATGCAAAAGCAATTGAAAGTAAAGGGGCAGGATCTGAAAGAAAACGTTCTTTTTGTGGTGTATGTACCCAAGAGCCTCGAAGTACAGATCACACCTCCGGTAGTAGCACTTGCCGAAGCTAAAAAATAACACACACCCAATTTTCCTACTTTTTAGTTTGGATTAAACAACTTGCCTGGACGTATCTGCGTTCAGGCATTTTTTTGTTTGGCAGATTGCGCCGAACTTTGCACTAAACTACAGTCAACCATGCTGCGATCCTGGATTTTGTTGTCGTTACTTTTATTATCTTCCACTGGCACTTTCGCCCAAATGGAACGAACCATGTATCAGGTGTTTGAAGTGGACTCCGCTCAAACGGTTCAATTTGAAGTAGCAGGAGAATATCAGGTGGAAGAATGGGCCGGAAATTCCATTCTGGTGGAAACCACCGTTCAACTATGGGATGCCAACAAAGAAATCCTCGGCCACCTGATCAAAGAAGGCAGATATGATCTCGCTACCGATTCAACTTCCGATCCCAACCCCAGGCAGGTGCGTATTTACACTAAACACATCGACCGCAAACCACTCAAACGACGCGACGGTGAGAAATGTCTGGAAATCGCAGTCACCAAAATATTTGTACCAGATACCTTTTACATTTCCGAAGACCGTCAGCGGTTAACCAGAAAAGGGGGGTAGGATTTGTGATTTTCAAAAAATTATGCCACAACTCGTTGAGCTTGTATTGCTTCCGCAGGAGCGGGAAAATGAGACCTTGATCCGGCAAAAAGCTGCGAGGCAGGCTAATCTCCGGCCTGATCAGGTTGCACACATCGAAATACTGAAGTCTTCTTTGGATGCTCGTTCCCGACAGGCGGTTTATCGTTTGCGGGTGGAGGTGTATGGCCCCGGTGAAGTGTTCATACCGGAACCAGCCATTCTGGATGGTTTCAAGCCAGTGGGCTCCGGCAAAAAAGTGATCGTGGTTGGAGCAGGCCCTGCCGGTTATTTTGCCGCCCTTGAATTGTTGGAACTGGGCATAAAACCCATTGTTTTGGATCGGGGCAATGATGTGCAACTCCGCCGCCGCGATCTTCGTGCTATTCAGCAATTCGGGGAAGTTAATCCGGATTCCAATTATTGTTTTGGCGAAGGTGGCGCAGGCACCTATTCCGATGGGAAATTGTACACCCGCTCTGTTAAGCGGGGTAATGTGTACAAATCGCTAAAACTACTCGTGGAACACGGCGCTAAAAGCGATATCCTCACAGAGGCGCATCCACATATCGGTTCCAATAAATTGCCCGGTGTGGTGCAAAACATCCGCCAAACCATTCTCCAATATGGTGGTGAAGTACATTTTGCGCATCGTGTCGTGGATTTTATCCTGCGCGGCACACATATCATCGGTGTGCGTACCGAGCATACCGGGGAGGGGGCATCAGCAGAGTTTTTAGCCGACGCCATTATTCTGGCTACCGGCCATTCAGCACGCGATATTTATCGGCTTTTACAGGCTAAAGGCATTCGCATTGAGCCCAAGCCGTTTGCACTTGGCGTACGCGTGGAGCATCCGCAGCCTTTAATCGACTCCATACAATACAAACAAGCGCATCGCGCCGACGAGCTTCCCGCGGCCAGTTATAGTTTGGTTTGCCAGGTAGGTGGTCGTGGTGTTTTTTCTTTTTGTATGTGTCCGGGAGGGTTGATTGTGCCTTCAGCTACTGCACCTGGCGAAATAGTGGTGAATGGCATGAGCATGAGCCGACGTGATTCTCCCTTCGCCAATTCAGGGATGGTTACTTCGGTTGAGCCTGAAGACCTGGCGCCCTGGGCCAGTCACGGGGTATTTTCCGCCATGGAATTCCAGGCAGAGGTTGAACAACGCTTATTCGCTGCCGGCGATGGCAGTCAGAAAGGCCCCGCTTTGCGTTTGCCAGATTTTATAGCAGGTAAATTATCAACCAACCTGCCTCAAAGTTCGTATATTCCAGGGCTGTATGCTGCGCCATTGTTTGAATTGCTCCCTGATTTTATCTACCAACGTTTGCGCGACGGCTTAGCTGATTTTGGGCGCCAAATGCGCGGATTTTATACAGAAGAAGCTACTGTAGTGGCCACAGAAAGTCGGACCAGCGCGCCTGTTCGCATTCCTCGCGCACCCGATTCGCTCATGCATCCACAGATGGAAGGGTTGTTTCCCTGTGGTGAAGGCGCGGGATATGCCGGAGGCATCATTTCGGCAGCCATGGATGGCCAAAACGTCGCTCGCGCGGTGGAACGCTGGTTTGAACGCGGGGTTTGAACGCGGATATTGTTGGAACGCGGATGACGCAGGTGACGCGGATTTTTTATCGGAACGCGGATGACGCAGGTGACGCGGATTTTTGATTGGAACGCGGATGACGCAGGTGACGCGGATTTTTGATTGGAACGCGGATGACGCAGGTGACGCGGATTTTTTTGATTGGAACGCGGATGACGCAGGTGACGCGGATTTTTTTAATTGGAACGCGGATGCCGCAGGTGACGCGGATTTTTGATTGGAACGCGGATGACGCAGGGGACGCGGATTTTTGATTGGAACGCGGATGACGCGGATGACGCGGATTTTGAAAATTGCCTTCGGCAATTTTGTGGGTTTACTGGTGCTAAAATCTCAAATTTCCTTAAAAAAGGCTGCCGAAGGCAGCATAAAAATCCGCGTCATCCGCGGCATCCGCGTTCCCAAAAAATCCGCGTCACCCGCGGCATCCGCGTTCCCAAAAAATCCGCGGCATCCGCGGCATCCGCGTTCCAACAATATCCGCGTTCCAACATCCGCGTTTAAAAACCGCGTTCTTACTTGGGGAGGGTTTTGAGTTGCTCCTGAATTTCCCTGAGTCGTTCTTTTTTAAGAGAGTCTATCAGATGTGGCAGCGTGGTGGTTTGCGCCACCTTACATAGGCTGTCCTGGGATTTTTGTGCCAGGGAAATTTGAAGATTGGCAATGGAGTCAATCCGGCTGCGGGTATCTGCATCCAAAGGGGTATTAGTGTTTCCACAACCGGTTAAAAACCCGGTTGCCAAAACAATGGAAAGGAAGCATTTTCTGTGCATCATGCTTTTTGCGCCCTTTGCGTACTTCGCGGTGAACGATTCTTAGAATTCAGCACTGCCCGGGTATCTCGGGAATGCAATCACATCCCGGATATTGGTCATTCCGGTAACAAACAGAATCAGGCGTTCGAAACCCAAACCAAATCCTGCGTGTGGACAAGAACCGAATCGGCGGGTATCCAGATACCAGGAAAGTTCGTGTTCCGGAATGTGCATCTCCTGCATACGGTTTACCAGCCGATCGTAACGTTCCTCACGCTGAGATCCGCCCACGATTTCGCCAATACCCGGGAATAAGATATCCATAGCGGAAACGGTAGCTCCTGGAACACCATCTTTAGGCTCGTCCTGACGCATATAGAAGGCTTTGATAGCAGCAGGATAATTGGTCAGAATAACCGGCTTTTTGAAGTGTTTTTCTACCAGGAAGCGTTCGTGCTCACTTTGGAGGTCGGTACCCCAGCCTTCCACAGGATACTGGAATTTACCTTTTTTATTGGGCGTGGAGTTTTTCAGGATATCGATCGCTTCTGTATAGGTGAGGCGAACGAACTCATTATCAATAACAAACCGAAGTTTGTCGGTCAGGTTCATTTCGCTGCGTTGGTCCTGCGGTTTGCTTTTTTCTTCTTCTATCAAACGGTCTTCCAGGATTTTGAGGTCTTCTGCGCAGTTTTCCAACGCATAACGGATCACATATTGCAGCATCTCCTCCGCGAGCTGCATATTGTCCTGCAAGTCGTAAAAGGCCATTTCAGGCTCAATCATCCAAAATTCGGCCAGGTGGCGGGTAGTATTGGAGTTTTCTGCCCTAAAGGTTGGTCCGAAGGTGTAAATATCTCCAAGGGCAGTGGCTGCGAGTTCGCCTTCCAGCTGACCGGATACCGTCAGGTTGGTGCTTCTGCCGAAAAAGTCTTGGCTGAAGTCAATATCACCTGCATCTGTACGAGGCAATTTATCCAGATCCAGGGTAGTAACACGGAACATCTCTCCAGCGCCTTCTGCATCGCTGGCGGTGATTACAGGGGTATGAATGTAATAAAACCCTTTGTCGTTGAAGAATTTATGAACCGCGAAAGCCAGGGCGTGGCGCACGCGGAACACCGCGGCAAACGTGTTGGTACGGAAGCGCAGGTGTGCGTTTTCACGCAGAAATTCCAGCGTCTGACGTTTGGGCTGGAGCGGAAATTCATCCGGGTTACAATCGCCGAGGATTTCTACAACATTGGCTTTCAACTCCACTTTTTGTCCTTTACCAAGGCTTTCAATCAATGTGCCGGTAGCAGAAATAGCTGCCCCGAACTTGATACGGGAGAGCGTTTGTTCGTCTGTATTTTCAAAATCCACCACTACCTGTAGATTGTTGGAGGTGGATCCGTCATTAAGGGCAATAAACTGATTGTTGCGGAAGGCTTTTACCCATCCTTTAACGGTAATTTCTGTTCCTACTGGCTCGGTGCGCAGGATCTCGGCGATTTTGATACGTTTCATGCTAATATTAAGTCCAATTTGCCCTAAAAAGTTTCAGGACCTTACTAAGAAATCGCAAAAGTACGTGTTTCCCCAGACATACGATTTACGATTTGTGATTAGCGATTTGCGATTTGCGATTGATTTGCGAGTTGCGATTTGCGATTGATTTGCGAGTTGCGACTTATAACGATTTGCCAACTTTGAGTTAAAACCTACTTTTCAAGTCTTCAGTCGTAAATCGCAAATCGCAAATCGTAAATCGTAAATCATAATTCGCTCACTCCCATTCTTTCGCTTTCCTGTATGCTACCCCGCGGAAAAAAGCAACAGCGGAGCCATCCTGCCTCGTAACTTCAATCGCGTAATTGGAGATGGATTTACCCAGGTTATCCTCCCGGGCAATAGCCGTCAGTATATCGTGTTCGAACACCGGAGCTACGTGCTCCACGGTGCAATGAATAGATACCGCATGTCTGCCATGCGAATTGCAGGCAAAGGCAAAGGCGCTGTCGGCCAATGAAAAAGAAATTCCTCCATGGGCCACACCGAATCCATTGAGCATTTCTTTACGAACGGTCATGCGCAGGGCACAGGTTCCCTGCCCCATCGATACGAGTTCAATACCCAGCCATTGACTGAAAGGGTCGTTGTCGTACATTTTATGAAAAACTTCTATTGGCGACATGGCACAAAAGTAAATCGCCGGGGCTATGGTTTAGCCCCGGCGATTTATATTTAGTACAGGACTTTTAATTAGCCAACGGTAATGTCCACCACCTCAAATTCCAAAGCTCCGCCAGGCGTATTGACTTTAGCTACTTCTCCTTTCACTTTACCCAACAGGCCCTGGCCAATAGGTGAAGTAACGGAAATTTTCATTTGCTTGGCATCGGCTTCGGTTTCCGAAACCAGCTTATAGGTCATTTCCTTGCCGGTTTTGAGGTTTTTAATGGTTACATTTGACATGATAGCCACTTTGGAAGCATCCAGCTGACTTTCATCTATGATACGCGCAGAGGAAAGCACCGTTTCCAATTCACTGATTTTTAACTCCAAAAGGCCTTGTGCATCTTTTGCTGCATCATATTCAGCGTTTTCCGACAAGTCGCCTTGTGCACGTGCCTCCGCGATGGCGCGCGCGGCTTCCATACGTCCTGTCGTTTTAAGTTCTTCCAGATCTGATTTCAATCTCTCGTAACCTCCCTGTGTCAGATAAGTGTAATTTGCCATCTTCTGAATAAAATTGGTGAAAAATGGATGAAATGGAGATAAAAAACGAATTTTATCAGACCTCCATTCCCGCCTCATCGAGGCTATTGGGCAGAAAAAAACAGAAACGTCCCTGCCCAGTGGACAAGAACGTTCCTGTTGTTGATGATGCAAAGGTATGGTCAGTTTGGATAAAGTAAAAGACCCGGCATGAAATTTCTTTATTTCTCTGAAATCCCAAAGACTTATCTCCTCCCTGACCGGTATGTTCTTAATCCCGTCCAATGCCAAACCACTTCAAAGTCCGTTCGCCTAATCCGGGGGCGTTCACATGAACCAGATACACTCCGCTCGCTACCTGAACACCTTTGCTGCTTTTCAAATCCCACTCAAGCGCCGACGAAATCTGGTTATAGGACCGGTTTGTTTCATCCCGATCGTACTGCCGGATAAATTTACCTTCGAGGGAATAGATGGTAACCTTACATTTACCCGGCAGGTTGGTCAATTTTACCGTGGACGTGAACGAAGAGGTCTCATATTCCGAGAATCCATAATAAGGATTGGGTACTATTTTTATGGAGTCCAGCGCGCCTGTTATCTCTGATGCGGTCAGCTCGGTGGCTTCCTGGCCGGAAATGACAAACTGATATCGTGGATGACCGGATTTTTGACCTGTGTGTTGATCGTTGAACCAGGTTTGGTACGGATTATCCACCCTCAATTTGATCCTTGTTTCTGTTGGAATGAGTCCTTCACTCAATGGCTTTAGCGTAAAACCTGACGCTAATTGCAACATCCCCGCCCAGGCAATTTGCTGCGTTTGCAGCGATTTCAGCGGTGCAGCTGCAAACTCAGGCGTCAGACGTCTGCGTAAGGCCTCACAGGAATCGTAATTGGTTTGCATCACATACACCCAGTGTTGCCCCCCCAACATTACATTCCACAAGCCTGGCAAGCCTTCTGCCGTGAATTGGCTCCCTGGGTTCCAGAGCATATCCCTCCCGGTGAATGAGGGATTCAACGCACTGCTATATCCTGAATTTTCGCCAAAGAAAATATTCAGTCGCCTGCCAGTTTCCACATCCACCGCATACCCCGGGAACCAGCCCATGCCGTACACGGGTTTGCCCTGGTATGAGGTTGGTATTCCTGGTTCAAACGGGTTAATAGCGCCATCGGGATCCGGCAATCCATCGTTATCAGCATCATTTTTCCCAACAGAAAGGGCATACCGGGTATCAAACATTTGGCGCCCTTTATTCCCATTATTTTGCAGTTTTACCAAATTTGTATCCTTTGACACAAAAGCTGAAGCTGTTTCAATCACGGCACACCGGCTCCATTTGGATTTATCTGCCGTTAATACGATATCCACGTTTGGCAGCAATTTGAGTCTTTCTCTGCGAATGGAATGAGGAGCATTGTTGTGCGGACTGGTCCATGACGGTGTGATAAAAGGATCCCCATCAAAATCTGCCAGGGTATAGGGTACAAACCAGCCATTACCCAGGGTGCTTAGTCCTTGTTTGGGATCCAGAGCTTCATCTTCTTCCAGGGCGCCGGTTTTGACGTAATTGAACAGGGCACTGCCACCAAAGTCATCCGGAAGACCTTGCAACCAAGCCAGAGCCGGGTCTGCATAGGTAATTTCTGCCCCAATGCCACCATTGCCATCATCCAGCTTTTGCCCTGGTTCGCCGGTTTGTGCAATGCTCACTGAGAACCCGTATTCATGCACAATCTGCTCATTCAATAGTTGAATAGATTTATCAGCATGAATCACTTCCCCACCGGGTAGTTTACGCAATTCCCAGCGTGCATCCTCTGCCAATTGGTTATCATTCAGATCCTGGTCTACCAGCGCCAGTTCGTAGGTTCCGTCTTTTACATCCAATGGGTTAAAAATCGTCACATTAATGGGGCCTTTTCCTTGTTTATAGGTGAGTGTGCTGTCAAACCCCGTTTCCAGTATTCGTTTTTCCGTTTCTTCATCCAGTTCCAGGAAATTCCCACCGGCGCCCTGGCCTTCGAGCCGGGTTACCACAACCCCATCGCCATAGGCAGCGTTAATCCGACGATCAACCACTGGTCTGGGTATAATGGTCTTGATCCGTACATTTCTTCGTCCGGAGAAGAAGGGCTTATCCTGCCCGGTAACCGGATGAGTAAAAGGGTCCAACGGCTTATAATTGTTATGGGCGTAGGCCACCACTGCATAGTAATATTTCTTGTGGTTGATCAGGCGCTTGTCGTTTCCGGCAGCAAACTTATCCTCCTTGATGGAGAACGTATGCCGAATGCCCTGATCCGCCCCTTCAACCGCCAGTACCGGGTGGTATACTATTTTTTGGGTGTTCGGATCGCGTAGTTTTTCCCAGTTGTAGATTTTTTTAATGCCGTTTTTGATGTCTACCTGTTGTACCAATCTGCCTTTTTCCGGGTTTGCAAATTGATTTTGGGGCACATTTTCATCCTTTAACTGATATACCAGATAGCCTTCGAATTTGTATTTGGCGGTTTCGCGAATGGCTGGATCCGTACTATTTCTGATGTCATCTGGCGCAAATGGATCTTGCTCTGTATAACCTTCCTGGCCATTATTGGACCAAAATGTATCATTGTCTAAAATGGCTATAACCTCCTGATCTAATTCTATCCAGTCAACATGTGGTGCATCAGGCCCCTCCAAGTGCCCAAAACAGTCGTCAAACATTTTTTGCGCCAGTGCATCCGCACGGAAAAGGCCTTCCAGATTAGGGCAAGGGTATTCAATATCCGGCACCCAGGGAATCCCTATGAATAATTCGTTCACCGCACCAGGCTTCAACGTAAATGGACCGGATGATTGTAAAGTACGGATATCGCCCCCTTGTAGTTCAGCACTACACATACTCCAACCCTCTGCTTCATTTGGCGCATCCGGGAACATATATTTAATGCGTTGGGCATTGGGATCTCCTGGATTGTAGCCAGATCCGCCTTTGCTTGGCGGGGTACCGTCCCGCCAGGTACCAGTCAGGTAATTGTAATACTCCTGAGGAGCTGATGGATCAATAGTGCCGTTTGGAGCGCCCGAACCTCCCCGATTATAACAGATGAAAGAGCTCATCCCGAGTTCATATTCCTCATCAATGTAGTCGTTCGGATCTATGGTATTAGTATCCGGATAGGAACGTACCCCCAGTGGGCCGCGGAAAAAGTCGATGCCTAAAATGGGTACATCTTGACCGTAAGTTGGTACGCCGCTTGGACATGTAGTTCCCGGATTACCATCTACTGCATCTTTATTGTACACATACATCAGACTCTTACCTGGCTCACAACCAACGTAATCGTCTTCATTACAGCCCAGATCAGGATCCACCCACATAGCAAAAAATGTGGAGTCAATCCGGTCTGTAGCCCGGTTAATGAGCTTATATCGCTGGAATGTCATGTCGTGCAATTCGTCGTTCGATATAAAGCCAAAGGCTTGTACCTGAATTTCCATTTGAATAGCCCGACCGTTTGTACGTGCGTGCGGCTGTCCGCCGCCGTGGTCGTTATATATCCAGAAGATCATCTCGTCCGGATAACGATCGAGGGCGCATCCTCTAATTTCCAGTGAAGGAAAGTCACCTTCCAGCGGCTCATAGCTGCCAAATGTGGGGCCTGCATCATAAAAACCAGCCAGGCTTTGCTCGTTGTTAGGGAGGCTAAATCCATATACGCCTTCAAAAAAGATATTCCCCTTGGCAGGCCAGCCCTTTACTCCTGCCGGAATAGATTCCGGATCCAGATTCCCTGTGGCAATATTGGCCAAATGTTCCCGGATTTCTTCACTGGTCACCCTGAAATGCCGGTCCCAGTTAGCACAGGTAACAGCATCTGTGACCCCTGCTACAGAAATGGGGCCAGGCCAGAAATCATTCTTTCCGTCATTTCGGTATGTCTGGCAAGCCAATTTTAGGTTATTACCCGGATCAATGCCGCCCAGCCACACACCTCCGGCAAACAGGGATGAAACCTCCGGTAAGCCAGACGAAGGATCCACTTTGGGCACAATGTAACGACCGCGGTTAAGGTCCCACCAACAATCTCCGCCACCCAGTAACCGGGCGCGTACATTGTTGATGGCCTGATCAATGGAACTTACAGAGTTGGCGCAAACATTTCGGTATTGCACCGCTTTAGGTGATTTTTCGGTCTTATGACCAACCGGCTCCCGAGCCTCCGCAACGAAGTTGCTTAGCCCTAAAATGAACATGAATAAGATGAGTTGTTTCATAGGTGGGAATGTGTGAGTGAATGAGACTAGTCCATGAGAAGGGCCTGTCCTGTCAGGGCTTTACCCTGAGGATTTAATAGCACTTGATATGACAAATGGAGGTAATGAAGCAGCGGGTCAACAGCTCCGCTTTTACGCCCTTGCTTCTGATAATATAGACACCTTAAACAACCTAAAAGGTTGGTAATGAAGGGTTTTTAACGCAAAAATATTTCCCAATTGACTATCCTCCAATGGAGCAGATCTGGCTTTAAGCATAAAAAAAGGACGTCCCTGCAAGCAGCAGAAACGTCCTGGTATTTGATCTTTAACTGGTTGAATTAGAATTCCAGACGCAGACCGAGGTTGTGGATACCGTTGAAAATTTTGGTTTGGCGGTAGCCATAATCAAGACCCAAACGGGTGTCTGAACCTTTGCGAACCGGAATGGAAAAAGAAAGACCACCGCTCACGCCATTGTCGAGGGTTGCTTCTGTTTCATTAGAATCCACTTCGGCTTTATAGCCTGCACGCAAAGCAAAGTTTTTACCTACCGTGAATTCCACACCGCCGCCTAATTGGTCGCGGGAGAAAGCGTTGGAAGTAAAGTTTACCATGAACGACAAGCGGTTGGTTTGGCCCAGCAGCACATCATAAGAAGTACCGATATTCAATTGTGAGGGCAATTCATAAGCTGTTGTGCGCTCGTAGTAGGTATTATTGTAGGAAATGGGACCTGGGTTAGGCAGGTTGCGTGACAGACCTTCACCTGTAAAACGCATTTTGGAACCTACATTACGAAGTGAAATACCGAATTTGAAATTATCGTCTTCACCGGTCACATATTGAACGCCAGCATCGATAGCAAAAGCACGGGCGCCTGCATTGCTGATAGACTCGTTTACCACTTTTGCAGTTACGCCTACAGATACCTTATTCTCAAAAAGGTGCGAATAAGAAAGCCCCATATTGAAATAGGTTGGGCTAAATGTAGCGCCGGAACCTTCCGGAGTTTCTGTGGTAGTCAGGTCAAATTCGCCCAGGTCCATAGCCACAAGGCTTACGCCGAAAACACCACCGTTTTTACCAACCGGCAAAGCCAGACCCAAAGCATTCAGGTTGATATCCGCAATATAGCGGGTGTGCCCCATCTGTATTTGAGTGCTTTTCACGCGGGATAAGCCTGCCACATTCAAATAAAGAGCGTCAGCGCCGGATACGCTGGAGGTATTCATGGCATGGAGCCCTGCACAACGTGCCCATGGATTGATAATCAACTGGTTCGCTCCAGCTTCTCCCTGACGATCCGGGTTACCTGCCATAGCAACACCCGTGCCGAGCAGGCAAGCAACAGCCATCAGAATGGTATATCTTTTATTCATGATCAATGAATGAATATGTGTGAGAAAGGGAGGTCAGGGCCTTCAAGGGTATTAAAGGCCCTGACCTGTTAACTTGCATGCGACTTTACAAACCGGATGGGTCGTATTGGCGACCGATACCGAACCATTTGAGGGTCCGCTCGCCCAATCCAGGTGCATTCACATGCACCAGATATACGCCACTTGCCACCGGAATGCCTTTGCTGTTCTTCAAATCCCACTCAATAGCTGGTGAAATTTGTTGGTAAGGCATATACGTTTCATCGCGGTTGTACTGACGAATGAACTTACCGTCCAGAGAGTAGATGGTCACTTTACACTTACCTGGAAGGTTTGTGATTTTCACCGTGTTGGTAAACTGTGATGTTTCATACTCAGAGAAACCATAGTATGGGTTTGGAACCATCTTGATGGAATCGAGTGCGCTTTCCACCTCAACTTCCGTCAAATCAGTAGGTTCGCTGCCTTCAATGGTGAACTGGTAACGTGGGTGACCAGTACGCAGGTTATTGTCGGCGTCATTAAACCAGGTCTGATATGCATTGTCAACACGCAGTTTGATACGGGTATCCGTTGGAATCAGGCCTTCGGCGTAGGTCTTCATTTTGGAACCAGGCGCCAATTGAACCATACCAGCCCAGGCAATACGGCCTACTTGCTGTACTTTCAGTGCGGCTGCACCAAATTCAGGCGTCAAACGCTTGCGGAGTGCTGTGCAAGAGTCGTACTGGGTGTTCATAACATAAATCCAGTGGTGACCACCCAATACTGCACCGCCCCATAGACCGGTAAGGCTTTCATCGGAGAACTGTTCCGTTGGGTTCCACATCATATCACGGCCCGTGAAATTCGGGTTCAATGAGCTGCTGTAACCAGAGTTTTCACCAAAGAAGATGTTCAGACGGCGACCCGTTTCCACATCTACTGCATAACCCGGGAACCAACCCATACCGTACACCGGTGTTCCTTGCTGAGCCGCAGGGATACCCTGGTTGGCAGGAGCTGTGGTTGGGTTCAATTCACCGTCAGGATCAGGCAAACCATCATTGTTGGCGTCATTTTTACCAACAGACAGGGCATAACGTGTGTCAAACATCAGGCGACCTTTGTTGCCATTGTTTTGCGTTTTTACCACTGATGTATCTGAAGTGTAAAGGGAGTTAGCTGTTTCGATAACCACACAACGGCTCCATTTAGTCTTGTCGCTTGTCAGAACAATATCTACGTTTGGCAATTGAAGCAGTTTATCTGTTTTGTTGCCTACAGCAGCATTATTCAGGGTATTGAACCAGGCTGGTGTGATGTATGGAGCTTCGGTGGTTTCGCGGTCAAAGTCTGCCATTACATATGGCGTAAACCAGCCGTCGCCCAATTTGCTCAAACCTTGTTTTGGGTCAATGGTTTCGTCTTCTTCCAGGGCGCCTGTTTTGATGTAATTGAAGAACGTAGCGCCGTTGAAATCATCAGGGAAACCAAACAACCAGGCCTGATTTGCATCGGTGTATTCAATTTCAGCACCTATGCCACCATTCTTGTCGTCCAATTTCTGACCAGGTTCGCCGGTTTGTGCAATACTTACCGAGAAGCCATAGTCTAATACAATCTGTTCGTTCAATTTCTCGATGGTCTTCTCAGAACGAATCACTTGTCCGTCAGGCAATTTGCGAAGTTCCCAGCGGGCGTTAGCATCTAACTTGTTATCGGTCAGATTGCCGTCTACCAAGGCAAGTTCATACTGGCCGTCCTTAATCTCAAACGGATTGAAGATTGTTACATTCAACGGACCACGACCGGCCTGATACGTCAGGGTGCTGTCAAATCCATTGGCAATGATGCGGTCGCGAGTGGCTTGATCCAGATCGAGGAAGTTTCCACCGGCGCCCTGACCTTCCAGACGTGTGATCACCACACCGTCGCCATAATTACTATTCAGTCGCTGATCAACTACCGGGCGCGGAATCACCGTTTTGATGATGATATTCCGGCGACCAGCCAGATATGGACGCTGCTGACCAGTTACTGGTTGTGCAAATGGATCCAGTGGCGCAAAGTTGTTGTGCGCATAGGCCACCACAGCAAAGTAATACTTTTTGTGGTTGATCAGGCTCTTGTCGTTACCTGCCGCAAACTTGTCTTCCGTAATAGAGAACGTGTGGCGGATACCCTTATCGGCGCCTTCTACGGCCAATACCGGATAATACACCAGTTTGTTGGTTGCCGGGTCGCGGGTTTCTTCCCAGTTGTAGAGCTTTTTAATGCCGTTTTTAACGTCAACCTGATATACTAAACGTCCCGTTTCCGGATTATCGAAATCCTTGGAGGAAACGTTTTCGCTTTTAAGTTGATACACCAGGTAACCTTCAAACTTATATTTTGCGGTTTCGCGTACAGCAGGATCCGGGCTGTTTTTGATTTCATCCGGAGCCAGGAAGTCGATTTGCTCGTAGTCTTCGTTTTCGTTCACGAAGTTATTGGATTCCGGGAAACGTTTGTTGGTCAGAATGGCCACGATTTCCTCATTGGTTTCAATCCAGTCTACGGTTGGTGCATCCGGACCATCCAGCAATTCAAAGCAGTTGTCGAACAAGCCCTGAGCCAGTTTATCGGCGCGGAAAAGGCCTTCCATATCCGGGCAAGGATACTCAATGTCCGGAACCCATGGAATACCAATAATCAGCTCGTTTACAGCGCCTGGTTTCAGCGTGAATGGACCAGAAGCCTGCAAGGTACGGCGGTCGCCAAAAGGCAGGTTAGCCGTACACATGCTCCAGCCGGCAGCGTCATTTGGCGGCTCGGTAAATGCGTAACGGATACGTGGCGCTGTTGGATCGCCAGGATTGTAACCACTGCCACCATAGGTGAGTGGTGTACCATCGCGCCAGGTACCGGTGATGTAGTTATAATACTCTTGAGGAGCAGTTGGGTCAATGGTGCCATTTGGGGCGCCCAAACCACCACG
>JAEUUS010000045.1 GCA_016787545.1 Saprospiraceae bacterium | reverse complement strand
TCAACCTCCGCCTCCTCTACCACCGGCACCTCTTCTTCCGACTCAATGATGTCCAGTTCTATCCGCAGGTTGTCAATGATAAACTCCTGACGCTCCGGTGTGTTCTTGCCCATGTAGTAATCCAACACATGGTCCAGGTTGGTATCTTCCGGAAGAAACACCGGATCGAGGCGGATGTCCTCACCTATAAAGGCCCCAAATTCGTTCGGACTGATCTCTCCCAAACCCTTGAATCGGGTAATTTCAGGTTTCCCACGCAGTTTTTTGATGGCTGCCTGTTTTTCTGTTTCGGAATAACAGTAATAGGTATGCTGCTTGTCGCGTACCCGGAACAGCGGGGTATCCAGGATATACAAATGCCCGTTGCGCACCACATCCGGGAAAAATTGCAGGAAAAAGGTAAGCATCAGCAATCGGATGTGCATGCCGTCTACGTCGGCATCGGTGGCAATAACAATACGGTTGTAGCGCAGGTCGTCCAGGGAGTCTTCAATATTCAACGCATGCTGAAGCAGGTTGAATTCCTCATTCTGGTACACGATTTTCTTGGTCAGGCCATAACAGTTGAGTGGTTTACCCCGCAAACTGAATACTGCCTGAGTATCCGTATTCCTGGATTTGGTAATGGATCCACTCGCTGAATCGCCCTCGGTAATGAATACCGTTGTGGCCAGGCGCACCTCTTCCGGACCTTTTTCGTTGAGGTGGTAGCGGCAATCGCGCAGTTTTTTGTTGTGGATATTGGCTGCTTTGGCCCGTTGGTTGGCTAATTTTTTTACCTCTGAAATTTCCTTGCGCTCGCGTTCGCTTTGCTGAATGCGTTTCAACAATTCCTTGGCAACCTCCGGATTTTTGTGCAGGAAATTGTCGAGCTCCTTGGAGAGAAAATCCGACATAAACGTACGAACAGCCGGGCCATCCGGCGCCATCCGCTCCGAACCTAATCGGGTTTTGGTCTGACTTTCAAACATAGGATCTTCCACACGCACTGCCACCGCGGCAATGATGCTCTCCCGGATATCCTTGGCATCGAATTCTTTTTTGAAGTGGGTGCGCACCACTTTCACCAGCGCCTCACGGAAAGCATTGAGGTGCGTACCACCCTGGGTGGTGTTCTGACCGTTCACGAAGGAGTAAATCTGTTCTCCGTAGTGATTGCCGTGGGTCATGGCTATTTCCACATCCTCCCCGCGCAGGTGGATAATGGGATAACGGGTAGCTTCCTGGCCGGTTTTTTTCTCCAGCAGGTCAAACAGGCCATTTTTGGAGAAAAATGGCTTCCCGTTGAATTGGATTTTTAGCCCCGCATTCAGGTAGGCATAATCCCAGAGTTTCTGTTCTATGTATTCCGGTAGCCAGCGGTAATTGCGGAACAGGCCGTTATCCGGCTTGAATTCCACTAACGTGCCGTTTTCCTCCTTGCAGGACTCAATTTTGCTTTCTTTTTTCAGGTTGCCGAAGTTGAATTCGGCGGTTTTCATCTGACCGTCGCGCACGGCCGTAACCTTGAAATATTCCGACAACGCGTTCACGGCTTTGGTACCCACACCGTTCAGGCCTACTGATTTTTTAAACGCTTTGCTGTCGTATTTAGCGCCGGTATTGATCTTGGAAACCACATCTACTACTTTGCCGAGCGGAATCCCGCGCCCGTAGTCGCGCACGGTACAGCCATTTTCATTGAGGGTGATGTCTATGACCTTGCCGTATCCCATGGCATATTCATCGATACAGTTGTCCAGCACCTCTTTCAGGAGAACATATATGCCGTCGTCCGGACTGGATCCGTCGCCCAGTTTACCGATGTACATACCCGGGCGCAGGCGGATGTGCTCCCGCCAATCGAGCGATTTAATCTCATCTTCGGTATATTTAACCTCTTGCATATCCGGTTTGGATGGTTTGCCGGCCTTTGCGGCTGGCATTTTAGGAGCCGTTGGTTTGGTTTTGCTTCCCGGCCTGGATGATTTGATATTTGCGCCCAAAGTAACGGAGTTTTGCGGTGATGACAGAGATGGAATATAAGATTGGGCAAAATTAAAACAAATAATATTTTTAATAAAACAATTTATGTTTATTTTATTGTTGAAAAATACCCAAAGTTGCATCCAGGCAACGTTTGGGCTGCAGAAATCGTTCTGAAAGATGATTAAATCCTTATTCCTATGAAACCCATCTCCACGATTTTTCTGATTTGTTGCTTTCAGAACCTGTTTGCCCAATGGGAACAACTTCCTATGCCCAAAGGTGGACGTATCGATTTTCTAGGCACTGTAAACAACCTTGTTTGGGCCAAATGCTCAGGAAGGAATTACGTTTCTGTTGATCAGGGACTTTCCTGGCAAGCCTGGAGCATACATGACTCACTGAACGAAGTCAGGCTTTGGCTCAACAGTAATAATTTGATTGCTACGGCTAATCGGCATGTGCCATGGCCTTATTTAAACGCTAAGCGGAAAACGATTTTTAAAAGCAGCGACAATGGTAGTTCCTGGCAGGCGCTATTTTCAGATACGCTTCTGGAGTATAATGTTCAGTCGGCCTTCATGGCTGGTGACAAACTGTTTTTTGTAGGCGATGGCCCTGGATTTGGCGATTTTTTATATCGCTCCTCAGATGAAGGAAAAACCTGGGATATCGTGGATGTATTAGGTAGCGGTAACAGCGAATTGCACCTCGACAATGTAGTGTCAGATGGAGCTGTATTGGTAGCAGGGCTCTGGTACGACGATGATATTGGTGATGCGCATTTCAGGCAATATCGCTCTGCAGATTTTGGTCAAACTTGGCAGGTTTTGCCTCAGTTGCCCTTTAATCTGGAGGATTATAGTATTTATGTGATGCAGGGCTGCATAGTATTGCGCCGTGCCAATTCTCAAAACCCTCTTTGGGTGTCGTACGATGCAGGAGAAAGCTTTTCTCAAATTCCTTTAGATCCGGAACGTAACAGGTATTATTTCGCCCCTTTAACCAATACGCTCTATGCTTATGATATAGATGCGATAAGTCGATTCAACCCTGCGAGTCAGACCTGGCAATCTTTGACTCCGCCTCCACAGAACTTTTCCACTTTAATTCAAACAGATGCAGGCACACTCCTGGCCGGACAAAATCAATTTCCAGGCATGTACCGGAAGGCTTCCTCTACACAGCCCTGGGCTGTATCTAACAATGGCCTTCAAGAAACTGTGGTGAGCCAGTTATTTACCTTGGACGATCATTTTTACTTGCGAACGGAATCCCAGTGCTTTGCAAGTACCAATCAGACATCATCCTGGCAACTAATGCCGGTTCCGGCGTATTACCCTGCTCAAATACAGCGCTGGGGCGATACCCTGGTACTTTCTGGCCTTGACAGTCTTTATTTCAGCACTGATTATGGGGAAAACTGGGCTTCTTCCAAGCAATTCTTTTTACCACTTAATCCCAATGTGCAGAATTATGGCGATAGTCTTTTTGTAGCCATTAATAATGTCTTCGAAAATCTGCGTTACACGCCTGATCGTGGTGCTAACTGGTATGGGATTGACGTGCCTGAACAGCCTGGTGGCATAGAAATGTCGGATTATTATGTGGGAGGAGGTAAAATATGGGCTACTATGTCCTACTCGTCTGGTGTTTATTATTCCACAAACGGCGGATTGGATTGGTCGCCGAGTTCCGTGACAGATTATTACGGAAAAATAGTCGGGGAGGGTTCTCGTTTGTTTTTATACGGTAATAAAACACTTTATTCGGCAGATGGTGGAGATACCTGGCAACCAGCCACCGGGTTTCCTTCAGGAGCAAAAATCACTATCCTGAAAAAAAGCAGCCCGGGTAAATGGTTCGCAGTAGTTCCTGAACATGGGATTTATCAAAGCCAGGATTTTGGCGCCAATTGGACATTATTCGATAATCCTGGGCTTCCTGAAGTTTTGAATGTTTTTCCCGTTGATCACCACTTATACGCCTACCGCTACCGTTCAGGACTTTGGCGGAGGCCCATATCGGTAGGGGTATCAAACCCTGTTTCAACGGTATCACTTCAAATATTGCCCAACCCGGCACACCGGCAAGTATCTGTAATGGTCAATGAGAAGGTACAAGTTGAAGTGTTAGACATGTACGGTTGCGTGTTGTGTTCAGACCTTGTTTACCCGGATACCCCCAAAGTATTGGACATTCAACAGTGGCCATCCGGTATATATTTGGTTAAAGCAAGTGGCACAGCTGCCCAAATTTTTTTAAAGCTTTGATCAGAAGATTCTCAACTTGTCTTGTATGCTCAGGAAAAGTGCTCACAAAAAGAAATTGGATACTGCCACAGTTATTTATTCGTTTAGTCAATAAACTTCTATAATGCGAATTGGACTTGCTTTGATGTTTTTTTGTAATATCGCACATTCACAGAATTTTGCACCTTCAAAATTCGCTATCTTGGCTGATAGCACAGGCCGTGCGGGCAATGTGCGTGAAGCTATAATGGCATGGCAAATGGATTATAGCTTCCAACCCAATGCTGAAACAGCCTATAAACTTGCCTCTTTGTATGCCATGTGCGAGTATGCAGATTCCGCTTTTTTCTGGTTACAATTGGCCTTGGAAAAAGATTCCAGCGATCGAGCGATGGTTGATGGAGATTTTCAGTTTTTGACCAAATTTGAAAAATGGGAATATTTGGAAGGGAAACAAATTGCAAAGTTGGAAGCTAAACAAGGCCTATTCAAAAACCTGCCTTTAGCACGTTCCCTGTGGCGTGTCCAAATGAAAGATCAGGCTTATACGAGTCAATATAGTATGGCACGTAGTAAATTGGGACCTGATCACCCCGCCTCCTTAGCGTTGATTATTTTAAACCAAAAATTTCGGGAAGAAAATGCCCATGAAGTGGAAAAGTTGATACAAAATTTCGGATGGCCTAAAATATCTGAAATCGGAGAATCGGCTGCCAAAAGCGTTTTCTATGTGATACAACACGGGTCAGCAGAAGGCCGTAAACGCTATTTGCCTGAATTAAAAGCAGCTTGTCAAGCCAAAGAAGCTCCCTGGCTGTGGTATGCTACCATGTACGACCGTATTCTTAACGATCAGGGGAAAAACCAATGCTACGGCACTCAATTCAGTTGGGGTGCAGGCGGGACAATATTGCGAAAACCCATTGACGCTCCGGAATATATCAATAAAAGAAGGCTTGAATTAGGACTTGAGCCTATTACCGATATTGATGTTCCACAAAAAGATTGAAATTTGCCCCGTTCTTCATTTCGGGACAACAGCAACGATGCGCTTACATTTAAAAAAATCACTTGGAAAGACTTGGATGGTTTGCCTTTGGGGCTTGTTAATCCCTTTTTGTATGAATGGCCAGGTGAAGCCAAACAAACCCGTATTATCCAACAGTGAAGCGGGTACACCTCCCTCTAAAATCACCAA
>JAEUUS010000395.1 GCA_016787545.1 Saprospiraceae bacterium | reverse complement strand
AAACCGCAGAAGTGAGGAATTTCTTAGTGTGTACATGATACATAAGTAACTGTTTAGGCACCGATCCTCTCACTTCCCGGCCAGGGCTCCAATATACTAAAATTATCTTGTCAAAGAACTTGGCTCAAACATACGAGGCACAGAGGGCACTAAGAGATTTCTCCCTTAGTGCCCTCTGTGCCTTAGTGGTGCCCCTCTTAGAGCTCTTTGTGTACTTCGCGGTGCCCCTCTTAGCGCCCTTTGCGGTGAACCACTCTCAGTGCCCTTAGTGCCTTAGTGGTAAATCCCATCCGCACGCCAACCAAAACACTAAAACACTAAAACACCCTCACTGCTTCATCTCTCCCCCGTCTTGCCCCAGCAATCCCATCATCCACGCATATTCGAGGGCGCGTTCTTCGAGGCGTTTGAACCTGCCGGAAGCGCCTCCGTGCGAGCCGCTCATGTTGGTTTTGAAGAGCAACACGTTTTTGTCTGTTTTCAAATCGCGCAGGCGTGCCACATATTTGGCAGGTTCAAAGTATTGCACCTGGGAGTCGGCAAAAGAGGTGAGTACCAGCATGTTGGGGTAGTCTTTGCGCACCAGGTTGTCGTACGGTGAGTATTGTTTCATATACTCATACTCGGCGCGGTTGGCGGGATTGCCCCATTCGGTGTATTCGCCGGTGGTGAGCGGAATGGTGGGGTCGCTCATGGTGGTGAGTACGTCTACGAAAGGTACGCCGCTGATGATGCCTTTAAACAGGGTAGGGCGCATGTTGGTAACTGCGCCCATGAGCAAACCACCGGCGCTGCGGCCTTCGGCAAACATCCGGTCGGAGGAGGTGTACTGGGCATGAACAAGATAATCGGCGCAATCAATGAAATCGGTGAAGGTGTTCAGCTTGTTCATCATTTTACCGTTCTCGTACCATTGATAGCCCATTTCCATGCCCCCGCGTATGTGCGCGATGGCCACCACAAAACCGCGGTCGAGCAAGCTCACCTGATCCCGGTTGAAGTAAGGATCGTAACTGCTGCCATAGGAGCCGTAGCCGGTGATATGGCAGGGAGCGGAGCCGTTTTTGACAAATCCTTTTTTATACACCAGCGACATGGGCACTTTCACGCCATCGCGGGCATTTACCCATACGTATTCTGTTTCGTAGTTGGCCGGATCGTAGCCGCCGAGCACCGGCGCTACTTTTTTCACCTCTTTGGCGCGGGTTTCCATGTTGTAGTCCACAATGGTTGCGGGCGTTTTCATGGATGTGAATCCGTAGCGCAGGGTTTGGGTATTGAATTCCGGGTTGTTGTCTATAAAACAGGCGTAGGTAGGTTCGCCCACCTCAATGTAGTGGTCTGCTTTATCGGCCCAGCGGATCACGTGAACCTGGCTGAGACCGCCCTTGTGTTCGGCCGTAACGAGGTGGTCTTTGAACACTGTGAAACCGTCGAGCAGCACATCTTCCCGGTGTGGCAGCACGTCTTTCCAGTTTTCTTTTCCGGGATTGCTTACCGGAGCTTCCATGAGGCGGAAGTTTTTGGCTTGCCAGTTGGTGCGGATCAGGAACTTGTCGTTCCAGTGTTCCACATCATAGAAAAAGTCCTTTTCGCGCGGTTTTACCAGCTTGAAATTGCCGGACGGATTGTTGGCGTCGAGGTAATGCACCTCCACGGTTTGGGTATAGGCCGAGTTGATGAAAAAGAACTGATCGCTTTTGGATTTGCCCAGGTAGGCGTATTGCGTTTCATCTTTTTCGTGGTACATCAGCACGTCCTGGCTCTGTGGTGTGCCAATCTGGTGACGCCAGATTTTATCGTTGCGCAGGGTGGTTTTGTCTTTGGTATCGTAGAGCAGCGTTTTATTGTCGTTGGCCCAGAAAAAGGCGCCACCGATATCGAAGGAGTCTTCGAGGTCTTTGCCGGTGCTCAGGTCTTTGAGGTACACTTTAAACAGGTTTCGGCCGGTGAAATCGGCAGAATAGGCCAGCAGGCGGTTGTCGGGGCTCACCTGGAAACCACCGAACTGGCAGTATTCCTTGCCGGCGGCCAGGGCATTGATGTCCACCAGGATTTCTTCCGGGGCGTTCATATCGCCTTTGCGGCGGGTAGCGATGCCGTATTCTTTACCTTTTTCGAAGCGGAAGATGTACCAGTAACCGTTTTTGAAATAGGGTACGGATTGGTCGTCTTCCTTGATGCGTGATTTGAGTTCTTCGAAGAGTTTTTCGCGCATGCCTTTTACGGGCGCGAGTACGGCATCGGCGTAGCTGTTTTCGGCTTCGAGGTATGCTTTTACGGCCGGGTTATCGCGTTCGTTGAGCCAGTAATATTCGTCGGTACGTTTATCGCCCCAGGCGGTAGTGAGTTCTTTGGGTTTTTGTTCGGGGTGGGGCGGAGTGGCGGCGTCAGGTTTGAGCACAGATGGTTTCACGTTTATGGAAGGCACAGCATTTGAGCTGGGCGGAGTGTTTTGGCAGGAGGAGAGGAGGATGAGGAGGGTGGCGATGGCCAGAGAGGATTGCTTCGTAAACATAGGTGAGAGAGTAGGGTTAGTTGCTTTGAATACTTGCAAGCACTTTTTGCATATTGGGTTCAAAGTTGGTTCCGGAAATATCCAGGGTGAGCACGCTTTTCAGCTTTTGGATGATTTTGCCCAGGTTGTTTTGAATTTCAACCAGTTTGTTGCGGTCTTCATCGAAAGCGCGGGTATCGGCGCCCGGGATAGATTTGAGTTCCTGGAGGCCCTCATCCAGCTCCTGCAATTTGGTTTGGATGCCTTTTTGTACGGCAATTTGAAATTTGATATCAAAGCTTACATCGTCCAGTTTTACCGGAATGAACTTTTTATCGGCGAGCCAAATGGCATAAAATGCGGCCAGACTTTCTTGTCCTACCCAACCGGAAATCAGGCTTTGGGTAGAGACGACGGAGAGTACGACGTCGCATTTTTTAATACTTTGTTGTATAAACTCCAGGATTTCCTGGGCGGCTTTCATATCCTGAACGTCAATAGTTACCTGACATCCTGCATTTTCCAGATATGCTTTAACTTTTTGAACAACTTCTTTGTCGTGCCAACTGTAGGAGATAAAAACAGATGGACCAGTTTTAGATTGGTTATTGCCCATAGCAGTGGAAGGTTCTGATGGGCCATGCGAGGTAACTGAGGTTGTCCATTTGACTGTATTCACCATCTCCAATGCTGAATAATTGATCTGAGCCTGGATGCGCGACCATTCACTGAATTCAATTAACCCCATGTTATACTGTTTTTTAGCACCGTTGTAGCGGGCTTGCAGCAGAATGGCGTCGGAAGTAAGTTGTTCGAGCTGTTCGAGTGCCTCTTCGGTTTTGCCCAGGGAAATGAGTTCCTGGATCAGTGCTTTTTTGTCAGACATAAGTATGATTTAGGCGGGGTAGTAAAGTTACAGGTGGCCAAAGGTAGGACTAGAGTCGGTTTTTTCAAAAAAAGCCTGCAAAAGGGAATTTTTCCGGCTTGTTTGGAATTTTAGGTGTGGCGGGTGTACCTTTGCGTCCCCGTCGGAACGGTGGGGAATACGGGCCATAGCTCAGTTGGTTAGAGCGCCACGTTGACATCGTGGAGGTCACAGGTTCGAATCCCGTTGGTCCGACGAAAGAAGTTTAACATTGCTACGGGATGTAGCTCAGCCCGGTAGAGTACACGTCTGGGGGGCGTGTGGTCGCAGGTTCGAATCCTGTCATCCCGACCGTTTTTCAAGGACTTATGCACACGCATGAGTCCTTTTTTTGTACCCGCTAACCAGTTTGCGCGGTAATTCACGTGCAAATTACGTGCAAATTCTATGTTGACAATTTATTAACAACTGGGTTTCTGCAAGGCAAACTGCCATAACCACCATCAAAAGTTATGGCATCCATCAAAATTTCATTGGACAAAAGACGGGCAAAATCAAACGGTACTTTCCCTTTAGTTTTTCGTTTGACAGAAAACCAAAAAAGCACCTCCATCTCGACAGGAATTAGTTTGAAGGAAAAGGATTGGAATGATGCTACACGAGAGGTTCGGAAATCTCATCCCAACCATGCCTTGTTAAACCAAAAAATCAGACAGCAATTCGCCTCCATAGAATCAAGGCTGCTGAATCTTGAAATTACAAAACAGACCTTCCATCGGGAAGCCATAGTCAAGCCTGTGCCGAAAAGCCAAAAGACAGTTGTTGATTTTTTTGAGTATGGTCAATCTTGGGTGGAGCGTCAGAAGATGTCTGGGAAGGTCGGAAACGCACGTGCTTATGAAAACACATTAAACAGGCTTAAAACCTACCTTGGCCGGGATTATCTGAAATTCACAGATATAAATTATGACTTCCTTGAAGATTTTCAGGCTAACTTGTTGAATAAGGGGGTCAAACAAAACTCTATCAGTTTCTACCTAAGAACCATCCGTACCATTTTGAATAAAGCCATTAAGGCTAAAGTTCTGGGGCGTGAAAGTTATCCATTTCAAGACTTTAGTATAAAGCATGAAAGCACAGCAAAACGAGCCGTTGCGAAAGAAGTCATCAGGCAGATTGAAGCAATAGAATTGCCAATTGACACCCCTATTTGGCATAATCGGAATTATTTCCTCCTTTCTTTTTACCTTATTGGAATTTCATTTGTAGACCTTTCATTTCTGAAATGGTCAGATATTAACGATGGAAGGGTCATTTACAAGAGGCGAAAAACTGGCAAAATTTACAATGTAAAACTTACTCCAAAGGCATTAAAAATTTTGAGGTTTTATGAGGAACGACCAACCAATACTCCTTTTATCTTGCCTATTATCCCTCAATCATCTCTAGGAAATAAGGAAAAGGAGTTATTTTATACACGACAAGGATACTCCATTTGTAATAAGTACCTGAAAAAAATTGCGGAATTATGTCGTATTGAGGAAAAGGTAACGACCTATGTCTCGCGTCACAGTTGGGCGACTATTGCGCGGTCATTGGGCTATTCCAAAGACTTAATTGCGGAAGCACTTGGGCATGAATATGGCAATAAAGTAACTGGAATCTATTTAGACCATTATAGCAATGTGGTGATTGATGAGTTGAATGCTAAGGTGATTGACTAAAGCATACTTTAAGTTATCGCAGTAATTTGCACGTGAATTACCGCGCAAACTGGTTAGCGGGTACAAAAAAAGGACTCATGCGTGTGCATAAGTCCTTGAAAAACGGTCGGGATGACAGGATTCGAACCTGCGACCACACGCCCCCCAGACGTGTA
>JAEUUS010000388.1 GCA_016787545.1 Saprospiraceae bacterium | reverse complement strand
CGGCAAAATATTTCATTTAAAAAATTAAACCTTGATTCCCCAGATGAAAGGAAGTAAACCATAAACAAATGCAAGTAATAAGAGAATTGCCAGTATGTCTAACAAAAAACCTGCTCTGGCCATATCTCTGGTACTCATTTGTCCTGTTGCATAAACAATACTATTTGGCGCTGTAGCAATAGGCAGCCCAAATCCAAAAGAAGCTGCCAGGGTAGCGCTCATCAACAATCCAAACGGATGTGCGCCCAAACTACCTGCCAGTGCTGCCAACACAGGCATCATCATGGAGGCTGTGGCAATATTGGAGGCCACTTCACTCAGTATCACCACCACAGCCAGAACAATCAATAAAATGATGGCATGAGGGAGATTACCAATGGCCTTCAGCACTTCTCCGAACCAAACTGCCAATCCACTTAAATCAAAACCTTTAGCCAATGCCAGTCCTCCACCAAAAAGAATCAGAATCCCCCAGGGAATTTTTACAGCAGTTGGCCAATCTAAAAGCGTCGTTTTCTCCAGCTTATCGCCTGAAGGGGTAGTAAAAAACAATAAAGCGCCAATAAGCGCCATGACGGTATCTGAACAGTAGGCCGGCACTTTATCCAGATTTTCTGGCAAAGGCAATCCAGCCAATGCCGTATGAATCCAGACGTTTAACGGTTGGTACCAAAGCAGCGAACCGCTCACCCAGGCAAGAATCACCAACCCAAAAATCCACATTACACGCTTTTCTGGAATCGTTATTTCTCCTAACGCTTCCAATTCTTTCCTGATTTGTTCCTGTGAATGCAGGCCCGCTGCCTCCATTTTATTTATCGGAAACATACGCACCAATAATTGCCAGCAAATCAGCAGCAGCACGCTTGCAAAAGGTAGTCCAAAGATTAACCATTTCCCAAAGGAAACCGTTTCACCCATTTTTTGCTGGACATACGACAAAAATATGGCGTTAGTGGGCGTTCCGATTACAGTTGCCAAACCTCCAATGGAACAGGCATATCCAACACCTAACAGTAAAGCTTTGGCGAAATTGGAAGAACCAACGCCCATTTTGCCATGTGATGCGACCGCAATAGCCACTGGAGCCATCATAACTGCTGTTGCTGTATTTGAAATCCACATGGAAATAAACGCTGTTGCCACCATAAAGCCCAAAACAGTTCTGGAAGGATCTGATCCAATCCACATGACCATTTTTAAGGCAATGCGTCGGTGCAACTGCCAGCGTTCAATGGTTTTACCCATAAAGAACCCAGCCATGAACAGAAAAATGATTTCATTGCCATATTCTGCAGCCACTACTTTCATGGGAGCTACACCTGTCAGCGGCAACAAGATCAAAGGCAACAAGGAGGTGGCAGCCATTTCTACCGGCTCTGTAATCCACCACACTGCAATCCAAAGGGTAATCCCGGCAGTAAGTTGGGCTGCCCAGGACATGCCCAACGGAGCAGGCATCAATATCATTAATAAAAACAAGGCGGGCCCGGCAAACAATGCAATTTTTCTGAAATTCATGGGTGTAGGTTATGCACCCACAAAGGACGAAAAACACGGCCGGAATCAGAAAAATCTGTGCAAAAAGATGGGAAAAAGCGCGACAAAGTCTACACCTTGTCTCTACGCAACCACCACATCCAGGCGGTGATTGTTAGACCAGCGATGGCTTTTATCAGCATCGTTACTGGCAAAACAGCCGCCACGATACCTGAGGCAAGTGCTACAGTTGCCCAATGGCCCATGAAATCAAGTTTATTTTGCAGAAAAATCGCCAAAATGGGAATCATTACTTGCAAAAGAAACACACCTTTAGCCAATGGCACTGCGCTTTGCCAAAATGACCAATACAATCCAAAGGCGCCCAAGCCAGCCAATCCAATGTAAAGCCACCGATAAAACAGGTTTATATCAGGTGCGCAATCAAATCCGGCGGCAGGAGCACTGCTTCCGGCAATAATCCGGCGATTGAAGGTGATGATTTGATAAAGCGGATACAAAAATGCTTTGAACCAGGAGGTTCTGAAGAGTGGCTTAAAGAAAGGCAGTTTGGTTCCAATGATCAGAAAAAGGGCGTCTAATCCATACACCACGTTACCTGTTTTCAAATCCAGCAACGGAATTTCATGTCTGGCTCTGTCAAGGTCAATTTTACCAATCACCTCCGGATCAGCATTACTGAATCCGCTCCGGTGTTGTAGCCAACCAGCTTTTACAAATCCTGCCGTATAAGCCTTGCACATGGGGCAGGCATCATCATAAATAATCACTTTTTGATCAAGGGATTCCATAAGCGAAAGGGTTTGTTTCACAAGTACTGATGAAACAAACCCCATGACAATAAGTTTCAAAAAAAATTGAAACTTGTTTTATTTAAACCTATCTGCCACCACAAGATCTTTGGAACCTGGGGTGTAAACATAAAAACCTTCACCACTTTTAGCGCCGAGCTTACCGGCAGTAACCATATTGACCAACAAAGGACATGGGGCGTATTTTGGATTTCCGAAGCCATCCTGAAGTACGCGTAAAATGGATAAACAAACATCCAAGCCAATAAAGTCTGCCAATTGAAGGGGTCCCATAGGATGAGCCATTCCAAGTTTCATGACTGTATCGATCTCCTCAACGCCGCTTACCCCTTCATAGAGTGTGTAAATGGCTTCATTGATCATGGGCATCAAAATCCGGTTAGCTACGAAACCGGGGTAATCGTTTACCTCAACCGGAACTTTATTCAATTTTTTGGATAAGACCATGATTTGGCTGCAAACTGTGTCCGTAGTAGCATACCCCCGGATCACCTCCACCAACTTCATTACTGGAACCGGATTCATAAAGTGCATCCCGATGACTTGTCCGGGGCGCTGGGTTGCGGCGGCAATTTGGGTAATGCTTATACTAGAGGTATTGGTGGCTAAAATAGCTGCAGGTGGCGCATGTTGATCCATATCCTTGAAGATCTTAAGCTTCAGCGTCACATTTTCTGTAGCTGCCTCTACTACAAGATCTGCGCCGGCCACGCCTTCATGCAGATCAGTCATGGGATGTATCCGACGAAGAGTCGCAGACTTTTCCTCCTCTGTTAATGCACCTTTTACTACCTGTCTATCCAGGTTTTTTCCTATGGTTACCAACGCTTTATCTAATGCGGTTGCGGAAATATCTACCAATGTTACTTCATATCCATGTTGAGCAAAAACGTGTGCAATACCATTTCCCATGGTTCCGCTTCCAATTACTGTGATATTGTGCATGTGGAGAGTATATGAGTTTGTGAGTGTGTGAGTGTTTGAGTGTGTGAGTGTTTGAGTGTTTGGGTTGGCGTGAGGCTGGGTATTTGGGAAAACTGACGCCTTGTGAGCAGGGAGGGGTTAAAGCAGCGCAAAGAAACGATTTATTGATACAATCCGTTTCACCCCGGAACCACCTCGCAAGTCATACGTCGTCACTTTTTCCTCCATTCCTGAATAGCTGCTTCAATGGCTTCTTTCCTGTTTTCCGGGTCGGGGTGTGTACTCTGGAATTCAGGGGTGCGGTTAGGGCCAGAGGATTGTTTCAAAATCTCCATGACCTGAATTAAATATTCGGGTTCATAACCGGCTTCAAGCATAAACCGAACGCCCAAGTAATCACTTTGAAGTTCTTGATCGCGACCATATTTTAATTGCAGCATATTCGCAACAGATTGCGCGATGTATGCAGTATTAGGATTGGAAGGATCATAGGTTGCCATAGTAACGGCACCGGTGAGTCCCTGCGCCAACTCCATCTGAGCCAGTCTTTCTGCGCTGTGCCTGGCCACAACATGTCCTACTTCGTGCCCAAGCACCCCAGCAAGCATATCTTCACTTAAAGTTTTGCCATCCTCCGTTAACCGGAACAGTAAACCTTCTGTGATAAAAACCTGACCGCCTGGCAAAGCGAAAGCATTTATGGTTTGGGGATCCGCCAACAGGTGAAAGTCATATTTATAAGGCGTTCGGGCGGCTGCTGAAGTCTGGACCACTTTTTGTCCTACCTGTTTTACTATGGCTGAGGCCTGTTGATTTCTGCTTAAACCTCCCATTTCCTGAGCCATTTGTGGGGCACTTTCCAAGCCCATTGCGATTTCCTGCTCCGGAGTAATGGCAATGTGCTGTTTCTCGCCTGTGATTTCGTTGACAGAACTTTGGCCATAATATTTACAAAGTGCAAATCCGGCCATGACAAGCGCTACAATAATGGTCGGGGAAATACGGAGTCCGCCCCCCTGGTTTCGTCCCAGCATGTTGTTAAAATTTTGTAGTGATGGAGATGCGAATGTCGTTTAGCTTTTTGAAAACACAAAACTTTCTAAACTTTTGAACTTTACCAAGATAAGGCAGTTCACTTATTCTAACTTTGCAAAAAATTTCAGAGCCAAAACAAAATTGCTCTAACCCGTATTTTTACGACTAATACCCATGGATTTACTGAAACAACTTTTTTCGGAAAAAGCGCAGGCTCAAGCCAAGGAGGTTAAGGAGTTGCTTCAGGCGCACGGAAGTATGAAAATTGATGAAGTGCTGCTTGAACAAGCCTATGGTGGTATGCGCGACATTACCAGTATGATCTGGGAGCCATCTCTGCTGGATGCAGAAGAAGGCATTCGATTCAGAGGATACTCCATTCCTGAACTCCGCGAAAAACTCCCTCGCGCTAAAAATGGGAAAGAACCCCTTCCCGAAGGCTTATTCTGGCTGATGCTGGTGGGTGAAATCCCCACGCCTGATCAGGTAAAATGGCTTACGGAAAACTGGGTTCGCCGGGCCAATGTTCCGGAGCATGTATTCCGTGCTATTGAATCTCTGCCTATTGAAACCCACCCGATGACACAACTTTCGGTGGGCATTATGGCCATGCAGAACACTTCTGTTTTTGCACAACGCTATAATATGGGCATGACACGTTCAGAATACTGGGATGCTACTTATGAGGACACCATGAATCTGGTGGCTCGTTTACCTCGCATTGCTGCCTATATTTTCCGCCGTTGTTATTTTAAAGGCGATCACCTGTTGCCAGATATTTCGCTTGACTGGGGCGCCAACTTTGCGCATATGCTCGGATATGATGACGAAGGCGTAAAAGAATACATGCGTCTGTTTCTCACCATTCACGCCGACCATGAAGGTGGAAACGCTTCTGCACATACCACTCATTTGGTGGGTTCCACGCTGAGCGACCCTTACCTTTCCCTCTCTGCGGCCATGAACGCCCTTGCAGGCCCTCTGCATGGCTTGGCCAATCAGGAAGTGGTTCGCTGGATACAAAAAATGGTGGATACGCTCGGAACAACCAAACCCAGCCGGGAACAAATTGGTGAATATGTAAAAAGCACTCTGGCCAGTGGCCGTGTAATTCCTGGCTATGGACACGCTGTGTTGCGCAAGCCGGATCCCCGTTACATGGCGCAAAAGCAATTCTGCGAAGACAATATTCCGGATGACGACATGGTCAAAGTGGTTTGGAAAATCTTCGATGTAGTGCCGCCAATTCTCACCAGCCTCGGCAAGGTAAAAAACCCATGGCCAAATGTAGATGCTCACTCTGGCGCCGTATTGCGCCACTATGGCCTCAACCAGTACAATTTCTATACGGTATTGTTTGGAGTAAGCCGCGCCCTGGGTGTATTGGCTGCTCAATGCTGGTCACGCGCACTCAACCTTCCTATCGAGCGTCCTAAATCTGTTACTACAGAATGGGTTAAGGAGCTAATTGCGCAGCAGCAAAAGGACTAAACAAGCTCTTCTGCAGATAGTAAAAACGCCTTCCGGAAAAATCCGGAAGGCGTTTTTTGTTATCTCACGGGTTGCGGGGTCGTAAGACCCTCGCAAGGCGCGAGGCGGTCGGTCGGGTGGACGAGCTATTACTTCCTGTCCAGTACATCCTTCACTGCCCAGATTACGTCCTTTTTACCCAGGCCGTATTTATCCAGTAGCTCCGAAGGTTTGCCGCTTTCTCCAAAAGAATCGTTTACGCCTACATATTCCATAGGCACGGGCAACTTATGCACCAGCAAATTGGCAATGGCATCGCCAAGACCACCAGCGCGTTGGTGCTCCTCGGCCACCACCACCGCGCGGGTTTTGCTTACGGAATCCAGAATGGCTTCAGCATCAAGCGGTTTTATAGTGTGGATATTGATCACTTCGCAGGAAATACCCTGTGTCGCCAACTCCTGGGTCGCCTCAATGCTTGTCCAAACCAGGTGACCGGTGGCGAAGATGGTAACATCAGTACCGGGAGCAAGGAGAAGCGCCTTACCGATTTCAAACTTCATGTTTTCGGTAAACATGGGCCAGGCCGGCCGGCCAAAACGCAGATAAACGGGTCCGTGATGATCTGCAATAGCCATGGTAGCCAATTTGGTCTGATGGTAATCACAGGGGTTGATCACCGTCATGCCCGGCAACATCCGCATCATACCTACATCTTCCAGTATTTGGTGAGTAGCGCCGTCCTCTCCCAGCGTAAGGCCTGCGTGAGAGGCACAGATCTTGACGTTTTTATGGGAATAGGCGATGCTTTGACGAATCTGATCGTACACACGGCCGGTGGAGAAATTGGCAAATGTGCCAGTGAAAGGGATCTTACCGGCAGTAGCCAAACCGGCGGCTACCCCCATCATGTTTGCTTCCGCTATACCCATCTGGAAGAAACGATCCGGAAATTCCTTCTTAAAATGTTGCATTTGAAGGCTTTCCAACAAATCGGCTGTGAGGCCTACAACATTTGGATTCTGACGACCTGCTTCGAGCAGGCCCTGACCAAAGCCATCGCGGGTGGCTTTGGTTCCGGCGGATTGTATGTCTTGAATATTCATGAATGGAGGTTAATTCCGGAGGTTTTCCGTTTTACGGCGCAAAAATCCAAAAACATTGCTAAACGGAGGGAGTTCTTTCCAGTCGCCACTCCCATATTTTACCATCTTCTATATCTATATGCTCTGCAATGAATTGAAAACCAAGCTTTTGCAATAATGAATTTGAGGCATTTTTTTCTGCAAGGGTATGCGCTAAAACCACTTTTACCGCCTCATGGGCAAAGGCGTACTCCACCAGCGCCCTGGCAGCTTCGGTGGCCAACCCATTTCCCTGATAGCTTTCTGCAATCTCATAACCAATTTCCACTTCACCTCCGATGCCCGGCGTACCTTTGTAGCCGCAAGTACCGATCAGTCGAATATCTGCCCGGTGAACAATCAGGTAGTTCCACCAATTGATGTCTACTTCATGTTCCCGAAGGAAATCGCGCATCCAGATCATAGCCTCAGGAAAATGAAGCCAGTGTTCGGCCATGTCTACTCCGCCCAGCAGGGTTGACAAGGCTGCCCAATCTTCTTTTGCAATGGCTTCCAGCATGGGAAGGTTGGCTGGCACCAGATAAAGACGGTCGGTTTGAAGCATTTGAATGAAATTCTGATGAAGCAATTGATTTTAACCTCTGTTCAGGAAAGTATTTCTGTAAAACAGCACCTGCTGAATGACCAGGTGTTGCTCCAAAAAATAGAAGAGGCAGGCCAGTTAATGGTGCATTGTTTCCAAAACGGGGGCAAGATACTGCTTTGCGGCAATGGTGGCAGTGCCGCTGATGCCCAGCATATCGCAGCAGAGTTATCCGGCAGGTTTTATACGGATCGTCCTCCCCTGTTCGCCGAGGCTTTGCACGTGAACAGTTCCTATGTAACTGCCGTTGCCAACGATTATGGCTATGACTACGTTTTTTCCCGAATGGTTCAGGCAGCCGGCAGAAACGGTGATATGCTCATGGCGTTCAGCACCTCCGGCAACTCACCCAACATCCTGAAAGCCATCGAAACCGGCAAAGCCCAGGGCATGAAGGTCATTGGCTTAACCGGCGCCAGCGGGGGTAAAATGGCAGATGTATGTGATATTCTGCTCAATGTGCCTTCTTCAGATACGCCGCGCATACAGGAGGCGCATATCCTGATTGGGCATATTTTGTGTCAGTGGGTGGAAGGGGAGATGTTTTAAGGAAGAGACCACTAAGCCACGGAGGCACTAAGAGACACTAAGTATATACTTTCTTAGTGCCTTTGTGGCTTAGTGGTCTCTCTCCACGGTGAATTCACACACCCACTCCCTCCACTTTCCCTGTTTTTCTGCTCTTTTCTGCCATGAAGCCCATGATATGGCTCTCGATGGAGGCATCAATGGTGGAAGTGAGCAGTTCCGGCTTGCGTTGGGAAACGGCTTGCAGCCAGTTGCGCACCAGGCGCCAGTCGCCGCCGCCGTGGCCATCGCCGGAGGAGTTGTCGTATACCGTGCTTTTTCCGGTACGAAAATCTGTTACGGTAAAGGTTTCCATATCGCCCACGATATCGCCCATGCTACCCATTACCCGGGTGCGTCGGCCTGCGTACGAGGTGAAGGCTTCCATGGAAAAGGCCGCTGTTATTCCGCCTTCAAATTCCATAGTGGATACATAGTGGTCTTCCTGGTTATTATCCATCTGGTACACGCAGCGGCCGTAATTGGTGGTGCGCAATTTTTCCAGGATGTAGGCATCGTGTTTGGATTTGTCTTCCGGCATATCAAACACATACAACCAGCCGCGTTGTCGGTAGTAGATTTTCATGGCAGAGTAAGGGCAGGTGCTTTCCACGGCACAGCCATCCATACAGCGCGGGGTGCTACCAGCCGGTGCATTTTCTTTGCGGAACCACTTGATACCACCCATAGCCACTATTTTTTTGCAGGGCTTGTTGATCAGCCAGCGCAAAATATCCAGGTCATGACAACTTTTAGCAAGGATTATCGGGGTGGTGGCATTGCGGTCGTGCCAGTTGCCACGCACATAGCTGTGGCTCATGTGGATATGCTCAATGGGCTCCATGTGTTGCACACTCACGATGTCGCCGATGGAGCCGTTTTGCATCAGTTCGCGCAATTTTTCAAAGTACGGAGCATAGCGCAATACATGGCAAACGGCCACAATGCGACCGGTTTTCCTGGCAAGGCTCAGGATATCGCGACACTCTTTTTCTGAAGGAGAAATGGGCTTTTCCAACAACACGTCGTAACCAGCTTTCAGGGCGGCCATGCAGGGGCCATAGTGCAGGTTATCCGGTGTTGTGATTAGCACAGCATCGGCAAATTTTGGCTTTTCAAACACCCGCTCCCAGGTATTGAACCGATTGGCTTCCGGTATATTGTGTTTTTGTGTATACCGGTCGATACGCACCTGATTTGGTTCGGCGACGCCTACAATATCCATTTCATCGGGGTACGAAAGCGCGTAGTTTCCATATACGTTACCCCGGTTGCCGGCGCCAATGGTGACGATGGTGATGGGGCGATCTGGCTTGCGGTAGTCGGGATTTTCTTCGGTGAGTAATGGGATCTTGTACGTGGCATCTTCTGAGGAAAATCCGGTCAGAACTGCTGCTCCGGTGGCAGCGCCGAGGGTTTTGAGCAATTTGCGACGTGAAAGCATATGGAAGGAATGTGGGTAATGAGGATAATGTGGGGAATGTAGGTAATGTGGGTAATGTGGGTAATGTGGATAATGTGGGGAATGTGGGGAATGTGGGGAATGTGGGGAATGTAGATAATGTGGGGAATGTAGATAATGTGGGGAATGTGGGGAATGTGGGGAATGTGGGTGGAAAGATAGTGCATAAAATAAAAAAACCGCCTGGTACTTCCAGGCGGTTGAAAATAGTACTCAAGCGGAGTTTGGGTTATTTATTGTCTGGGTTAATGGAGGTAAGTCCTTAAAGAGGGTGTCTCAAAAGTTATTTTTACCGCAGAGACGCAGAGGCGCGGAGTCACTTGGAGTGAGACTCTCAGTTTAAATGCCGAGTTGAACATGTACCGTGATTGGGGTGTGTTTTCACCGCCGAGACGCTGAGGCGCTGAGGCGCTGAGTTTTTAACCATTAGAATACTAGTCTCGGCGTCTCTGCGGTAAAAAAGCTTCACACGATTTACTGCAAATTAAACCTCAAAGGCAGGGTGAATTTCACTTTTACCGGCTTTCCATTGTGTTCGCCGGGCGTCCAGCGAGGCATGCTTTGTACTACCCGGATGGCTTCCTTGCCCAAAACCGCTCCTCCAGCCGGTGTTTTTACGACCTGGATATCCTGAATGGTTCCGTCTTTGGCAACCAGAAATTGCAGTACTACCTGCCCAGACACGCCTGATTCCCGGGCCTGTTCGGGATAGTCGAGGTTTTTGGAAATCCAGCGGAACATTTCAGCTTCGCCACCTGGGAAGCTTGGCATACGACTCACCACGAATGGATCCACCGGATTGTCATCCTCTGGCGGAGCAGGCAGTTCAATCACAGCAGTACCGTTTCCGGGAGGATCAAGTGAAGGCGGGGTATCATCCGGCCCTTCTACGGTTTGTGCGCCAATGTTCCTACCATCGTCCATAATGGTTTGTACATCCGGCGCAGGGGTTTCATTCACTTCGTTATCCGGAGCTACTACAGGAGGTGTGTAGGCCACAGAGGCTACTGGAGGCGGGGGGGCCTTAACCACTGGCGGCGGTGTTACTTCAACCTTGGTCAATATCCAATCTTCATCTGAATTAGTTTCCTTTTCTTCCTTGGATACCAAGCCTGCAAACGCTGTCATGATTTTGGGGCTCAGCATCAGTAAAGCCATCAGTAACAAACCCATTCCCAGGGCTTTCAGCAAATTGGCGAGATATTCCCGGCGCAGCTGGTAGGCGCCGTAAGCGCGGTTGCGATTGGCAAATACGATGTCCAGCATGTCGCGTTGCGACACGAATTCTTGCTTGTTCATGATAAGAAATGGTGTGGGTGAAAAGAACTGTTACAAACCCAGAGAGGCCATGTAAGCCTGTTCCGTTGGCGTCAGATCTACAATACAGTAGTAACGTACGCCGCAGATGGCCATTTCATCCAGTGCGTCCACCAGATTTTTGTAGCATGACTGCGGTCCGGGTTTCAGGATCACGTTCAGGTAAGAGCCTTTAGTCAATGCGCCGGTTTTGCCATCCATATAGGTTTGCTGGCCCAATTGCCGGTCAACTTTTTCTTTTTTGGCCAGAATGACCTTCCGAAGGCCGGCTGCATCGTATCCGGTAGAATCCGATTGCGCCATATCCAGGCCTTCGTACCAAATTACCTGATTCCTGTTGCCGAGCAACAGGGTAAGCACTTTGGATTGTTTCACGGGCTCCGGTTCGCCTTTGTCGTCGGGCATTGCCAGCGCCATCATATTGGGTCGGGCGAGAGCAGTGGTGAGCATGAAGAAGGTGATGAGGAGAAAACCCAGATCAACCATTGGAGTAAAATCCATTCGGGTGCTCATTCGTCCGCGGCGTTTGGATGGGCCACGGGGGAGGTTCAGAAAGTCTGCCATGTGTATAAGATTTATGGGTGATTGTTACTTAGATAGATGCAGACAAATATTTCTTTGGTGTGTGAAAAGGCATTTTTTTTAAAAAAAATTTACCGCATTATCAGAATATAAAAACAAAATAAAAAGCGAATGCAGAATTTTAAAAACAAAAAAGCGGCATCCCGTGAATCGGGATACCGCTTTTTATCTGGAGACTCCTCACCGGAGTGCTGCTACTCGAGCTTGAACTTAAACGGAAGCGTGTAGCGTACTTTTACGGGGTGGCCGTTTGCTTCACCCGGGCTCCACTTCGGCATTTTCTCTACCGTTGTTTTAACCGACTTACCGCAACCGCCGCCTGGGTCTTTCACGATGGCGACATCACGGATGGTACCATCTTTACCCACTACGAAAGTTACTACTGCTTGTCCGGAAATACCGGCTTCTTTAGCCATTTCCGGATATTCTACGTTTTTAGCCAGCCATTTGTACATTTCCTGCTGACCGCCCGGGAAAGAAGGTTCCTTTTGGATGTCGAACATCTCGTAGGTTTTTTCTTCCACTTTAGGCGCTTCGATCACAGGATCGAGGCTTGGCGCTTCGTCCACGGCTGGTGGTGCTTCATCGTTACCTTTTTTATCTTCAGTACCGATGTCTTCCTTTTTGTCCAGGATTTCATCTACAGCCTTTTGCTCTTCTTCCTGCACCTCTTCGTCCTTCTTAATGACAGGAGGTACGAATTTCACCGTTGAGCGTGTTGGCGGTGGCGGTGTTGGTGGAGGCGGCGGAGGTGGCGGCGGCGGATTGTTTGGATCAATATCCGGTGGAGGGCCGAGCTCTGCAATCACATCTACCGGCTTTTCCTTCGGGAGCATATCGCCTACCGCCTGCATGATGATAGGTGCAGCGAAGACGACCACTACCAGACCCATTGCCAGCAAGAAAGCGCGCGTGAGATACTTTGGGTATTCACGGCGGAGCAGGTAAGCTCCGTAAGCTTTATTGCGGTCGGCAAATATGATGTCCAGCATATCCCGATAGACGGTTGTGCTTTTTTCTTCTGCCATAGTTTTTAATTTTTATTCCTTTTAAAAATTTGACATTCAGGAGGTTACCTTACTTGGTAGCGGCTTCCACCTGTTCGTCTACATTGAATTTAAGGCCACTTGCAGGATCCTTGATGAATTTTTCCTCTAATTCGGAAACATCCAGAATCACATAGTAACGTACTTTGCAGATAGCCATTTCATCCAATGCATCTACGAGGTTTTTGTAACGGGAATCCTTGGTAGGCTTAATCAAAACGTTGATATAAGAACCATCGGTGTGTTCTTCTTCCACCCCTTCTTTGTTCTTTTTCTTAAACGTTTCGGTGCCAAACTGGGTTTTTACTTTATCCATCTTATTCAGGATTACAGCACGCAAGCCTTCTGCCGAAAAATCGGTAGAGTCGAGTTTTGCATCTGTAATACCTTCATAATAATAGACTTTATCATTGCTTCCCAGGAGTAGCGTAAGCACTTTGGATTCCTTAACAGGCTCCACGTCTTCTTTTTTGATGTCCTTTTCAGGCATCACAAGCGCCATAATATTGGGCTTGGCCAGAGTTGTGGTGAGCATGAAGAAGGTAATGAGCAAGAAACCAAGGTCCACCATCGGCGTAAAGTCGATACGTGTGGACATCTTTTTCGAGCGAACCTTACCACCTTTCTTATGACCACCACCACCGTCTTGTGCTATTTCAGCCATGTCGCTGTTGCTTTTTTGTTGTTAAAAATGAGTTCGTGCTATGCCTTGTTTCCCCTAATAAAAGGGCAAGGGCGCAGGCTCAAACCAATTATTCCTTCTTTGCGCCTCCTTCCATACTGGTAATCAAATTGAACTTGTTCACGTTGATATCCGTGAGGGTATTGATTACCTTTTGTACGGCTGGATAAGGCGTATTCTGGTCGGCTTTCACGATCATGACGTATTCATCTTTCACTTTGCCTTCCTGTTTCATGCGAAATTGTGCCAGGCGGGCATTGTGAATCCAGTCTGCCAGTTCGCTTTTATTGACATCCACGGTGTCGATTGGAATACCAGACGACGGGTAAGTGGCGCGTTCTGCAGGTGGCAGATCTATGTATTTTTTGAGTTCTGCACGGGACACTCCAAAGCTTCCCAGATTGGCGAACTTCATTTTTTGCTGATCGTTCAATCCAAGTTGATATCGGCTGTTGATATCATCGATCAGGCTTAAGCGCGTATGCTGGCCGGCCATATCCATAAACACTTTGCCTTCATTGGATACCATAATGGTAAGGGTACCTGCATCGGGCAGTTTGGTTTCGGAGATGGACGAAGGCGTATCGATGACCACGGTCTCTTGCGGCTTTGCTTTTGCTGTTAGCATAAAGAAAGTCAACAAGAGAAAAGCCACGTCGCACATGGCCGTCATGTCGATCGAGGGCGCGCTCCGTTTAGGCTTATTCTTTGGCATATCTTTTAGTTATGAGTTTGAATGGTGAACGTTCGGGATCAGATGCGGGCATCAGATCCCACTTACTCATCCCTAATTAGTGACCTTTTGCCGCAAAAGTCTGAGTCAGGCTGTAGCCTGCTTCATCGATGCGGTATGTCATAGAGTCGATACGGCTTGTGAAGAAGTTATAGGCAATGATTGCGATTGCAGAGGTACCGATACCGAGTGCGGTGTTAATCAAGGCTTCAGAAATACCGGTTGCGAGAGCGGTAGAGTCCGGAGCACCAGCGTTAGCAAGCGCTGCAAACGAACGGATCATCCCCAATACCGTACCGAACAGACCCAACAGTGTTGCGATGGAAGCAACGGTTGCCAGGATGTTGAGGTTACGCTCCAACATAGGAAGTTCGAGGGTGGTTGCTTCTTCCACTTCTTTTTGAATAGCAATCACTTTTTCGTCCTTTTCCATACCGGTGATTTTTTCCATTTCAGCGTATTTGTGCAAACCTGCACGAACTACGTTGGCAACTGCACCTTTCTGCTTATCGCAGGCAGCCACTGCGCCATTGATATCGCCACGATCCAGGAAACCTTTGATTCCACGAACGAATCCGTCAATATTTCCTGCGCCTGTTGCTTTGCCCAAAGTAATAAAGCGTTCGATGATGAACACAATTACGGTAAAGAAGGCAGTGAGAAGCAGCGGTACTACAAAGCCTCCCTTGTAAATCGTTCCGAAGTAATCCCCTGGAAGCGGGTCTTTAGTGTTGTCGTTGTCAATGAAGTGGTGATTTGCGCCAAACACAAATTTCCAAATACCGAAAGAAACTACGTACAACAAGATGATGATAATGAATGGGAGCCATGCGCCCATGCCGTTACCTTGTTGTTTTGCCTGAGTGGGTTTTGCTGCTGACATGCTGCTTTAATTTTGTGAATGAATGATTTAAGTTTTGACTTACCATGCTCCGGATGCAGCGAATTCCCACATGGATTTAGATTTTATGGAAGCTGATATGCACCTTCAAACCAATAGATGCATGGTTTGAGAAAAATGGTGTGCGGCTTCCAAAAAAAATTAAAACCGACGGAAAAAATCGATGCCTCGGAGCCAGAGGCGAATTTTCGAGGGGTGAAAATAGTGTAAGGAGTACAATTACAACCAAGCAAGTGTTAAATTTCCTTACTTAAATGTGTGAGTTGACCGTTTTTTGCTTTGAATTGTCTCTTTTTTGCCAAAGAAAGCGCCAAAATTTTAGATGATCCCGGCTCAAAATCTTGAAACTTGGGATGCCGCTCACCCAAAAAATAACATAAAATAAATCTCCCGACGGTGTGGGGCGATGCCCCATGGGCAGCCGACGTTTGTTTGGGGAGGGGCAAAATCCAAGGGGGTACCCGGCGTTTTTTTCATCGGGGGGGGCAGGGTTAGCTCAAAAGCCTGGGCCCAAAAATTACAACGCCAACCACTACCGACCCGATCGCTGCCAGCAAAACACTAGCTGCTGCTACATCTTTGGCTTTGCCCGCCAGTGGATGGTTGCCTGGCGACACCAGATCTGTCAATGTTTCTATGGCCGTGTTGACTGCCTCTAAAGCAATTACCAGCACTACACATATAATAATAGCCAGCCACTCCATGGTTGAAATGTGGCATACTATCCCGGCTGTTACCACCAATACAGTTGCTACTGCATGAATGCGGGCATTTACCTGCGATGAAAACAAATACCCAATGCCCTGAAAAGCATATCTGAAGCTGGCTAATCTTTTTTGTAGCGACATTTATTCGAAAATTGAGTTGAACAAAGGTAAACCACAATAACAGTAGATTTAAATCCCCAAAAATTTATCCCCGGACAAAAGTTTGAAATTAACCCGACATGTATTTACCTTTGCGCCCCGATCGGCAACGTATGCCAGCTTAAGCTACCTATTAGCCGGTTTATTTTGACAATTTGGAGAGATGTCCGAGTGGTCGAAGGAGCACGCCTGGAAAGTGTGTATACGCCAAAAGCGTATCCAGGGTTCGAATCCCTGTCTCTCCGCATTAATTCTACCAAATTTTGCCCGTTAGACGTTGATTATCAGCGTTTTACGGGCATTATTATTTTATACTAAAGTTGATTGTGTTTTTTTTGTTGTAAATAGATTTGTGACACAAAGAGCGTGCCGCCTATTTTCACCCTGGACACAAAAAACCTACCCAAACGGCTGCCCATCCCCGGGAACGTTGAAAAAATCCTTTACCGTAGTGGCTCCAATGTGGAACGCAATCTTTTCTATCACGTCAGCGGGTACAACTTCCAACATCAATACGGCTTTAAGGTAATCCAGGTCAATGCCTGTCAGCTCCACTACTTCTGCAAGCGAATAACAGCGGGTTTGTAGGTACATTGTAATGAATCTGCCTTGGTGCATGATGCAAATATAAAAAGCGGCCCCGGATAAACCGAAGCCGCAAAACAAACGATGCCAGCAAAAACGTTTCACTTCTTTAGGCTTGCCTCCTCTGCCATCAAAGACGCTAACTCATTTCCCCATTGCTCTATCCGCTTCAAATGCTCAATGCGCTCTTTTCTCCACTTCGCATAGGATTCGCGGGCGCTCTGTGGTATGCCGGACTTTTGCAAATGCTTATACTCATTTGGAATTTTAATCTGTAAACGTGGCGTTCTTGCCATTGCATTGTCACCGTGCTGCCTATCTTTTTTTTCCATTTTAATGTCGTTTGAGGTTGTTAAACATA
>JAEUUS010000379.1 GCA_016787545.1 Saprospiraceae bacterium | reverse complement strand
GCCGTAGTGAAAGAAATTTATCACCGGGTAGACGTACATTCATTCGAGCCACATGCCATTGATGCCATTCAGTTGAATGATATAGCCCGGATCAAACTGAGAACTGCTCGTCCGCTGGTGTTTGATGCTTATCGCCAAAACCGGGCCAGCGGGGGACTCATCCTGATCAATGAGACCACGTTTGATACCGTTGCGGCAGGCATGCTCAGAGAACTTCCCCGCGAAGAACCTGCCACCACTGAATTTGACATTTAAACCTAAACAAAATTATCGCCCCGATGGGGCTACTGGAATGTCGCCCCGATGGGGCTTGGCGAACTTCGTTCGCGTTCGAGTTCGCGTTCGCTCACTCACTCACTCACGCATTCACGCATTCACACACTCAATCACTCACGCCATGTCTCATCTTTTTGATTTTCAATCCTTTAACGAGAAGAAAACGGGTATAAATATTCCGGTTTCCACCCTTGTATCCGGCGTTTCCAAACCCAAACTGACGGTTGTTGGGGCAGGTATTGGCGATCCGGACCATATTACGCTCAAGGCCATTAAGGCTTTGCAAACCGCCGATGTGGTATTGTATGATGCACTGGTGAACGAAAGTTTGCTCGACTATGCACCAGCGCTGGCCACCAGAATCTTTGTAGGCAAACGTCGCGGCGCTAAATCATACACACAAGAGGAAATTCACGAACGCATTGTGGCCTACGCCAAATGCTGTGGGCATGTGGTGCGCCTGAAAGGAGGCGATCCTTTTGTTTTCGGCAGAGGGCTGGAGGAGTTGCAATATGCGCAGGCGCATGGACTGGAAACGGCTTATGTGCCCGGAATTTCCAGCGCCATAGCAGGAGCTGCCGCAGCGGGGATCTCCGTAACACTGCGCGGAGTGAGCAGAAGCTTTTGGACAATAACAGCTACCACTGATACCGGCGAACTGAATCCGGATATCCTGGCAGCCGCTCAAAGCGACGCAACTGTGGTGGTACTGATGGGTCTTGCCAAGCTGAAAGAAATTGGTCAGATTTTTCAGGATGCCGGAAAATCAGACTGGCCTGTGGCAGTGATTCAAAACGCTACCTGCGAGCAACAAAAATCCACTTTTGGCACTGTCACCAACATACTCGACAAAGTGGAGCAATTTCAGATCGGAAGCCCGGCGGTCATCATTCTGGGTCCGGTGGTAGCACATCGCTGGCAGGCAGAAGACACTGAAGATCAAGCACTTGCACTGGAATTACAACGCCTCGCCAGCACAGAAGTATTTTGAAATAAGGTAAACACTTCGCTACATGACAACGCCCATACTTGCTCCCATAGATCAGGATTTATTGCAGCGGCTTACCAATGGCCCAACTGTGCTCCAGCAAATGTGGCTGAGCGGCTATTTGTATGCCCTGGCTTCGCAAACTGAGGTAACCCAGCAACCTCTCCAGCAGTCCCAGGCGCCATCAGCACTTGTGGACCAACCCCTCATAACGGTGTTGTATGGATCCCAAACCGGGAACAGCAAAAAAGCAGCGCAAAAAGCAGTAGCCAGTCTCCAAGCACAAGGGTGGAAAACCAACCTGGCAGACTTGAACGACTACCCAACCCGGCAGCTCAAATCCGAAAAACGCATCCTGCTCGTGGTGAGCACCCAGGGAGAAGGCGAACCTCCGGCCTCTACCGAAGAATTCTACCAATGGTTGATGAGCAACCGGGCGCCCAAATTGGAAGGGCTGGAATTTGCGGTGTGCGCCCTGGGCGATAAATCTTACCTGAAATTCTGCCAAACCGGTAAAGACTTCGATGCCAGACTCGAAGCCCTTGGCGCCCGCCGATTGAGTGCGCGGGTAGATTGCGACGTTGATTTTGAAGCATCTGTGGAAGCATGGATTCAGCAGTTGCTAAAGGATATGCCCGCTCCGGCCTCCGGCGCCTCCAAATCGATCGCATTGCAGCATGTTGGCGCCGCCAAAAGCAATGGTCATCTCCAGGAAAAACACAGTCAATACGACCGAAAAAGCCCATTTCAGGCTGCATTACTGGCCAAAACACCTTTGAATGGCAGGGGTTCCAACAAAGAAACCTGGCATCTGGAGTTTTCACTGGAGGGTTCCGGCCTGTCTTACCAGCCAGGAGATGCGCTCGGTATTTGCCCACAGAATCCACCGGCGCTTGTAAAGGAAGTGCTGTATGCCGCTATGTTGAACGGTCATAAACCCGTGACCTACAATGGACGGGAGATGCCGTTCAGGCAGGTATTGCTTAAGGAAGTTGAGTTGAGCGTGCTCACGAAGGAATTGCTGGAAAAGTATGCAGCATGGACCAACAATACCCGGATCAAAGCCATTCTGGCCGACCAGGCGGCCCTGAAAACTTTCCTGTACGGCAGAAATGTTGCCGATTTATTGCGGGAATTCCCCGCGGCTTTGTCGGAAGAAACCT
>JAEUUS010000357.1 GCA_016787545.1 Saprospiraceae bacterium | reverse complement strand
GGGGGATTTGTCAAGGATGAAGTCAATTTTCGGTGGCTTTCCGAACAAATGAAGTATCGGAAAGACAAGATGCGTGCCGGCCGGTTTAAAGTAGAACCAGGCTGGACTAATCGTCAGCTCATTCAGCACCTTCGAAATGGCGAACAATCGCCAGTTAAGGTTGTACTCAACAATGAGCGCCTGTTGGAAGAGGTGGCCGGGAAGGTTGCCAGATTTATTGAGGCAGATTCTGTTTCACTGATCCGTGCATTCAAAGATCCTGCATTCCTGCGTGAAAATGGATACTCGGAGGAGACCCTTATTTCAGCATTTATTCCAAATACTTACGAAATGTACTGGAATACAGATGCAAAAACATTTGTTCAGCGAATGATCAAAGAACACAATAGTTTCTGGGAAAAGGACAACCGTAGAGCCAAAGCACGGGCGCTTGGCTTGTCGGAAAAAGAGGTGTACACGCTTGCTTCTATTGTGGAACGTGAAACCAACGCTGTAAGCGAAAAACCAACCATCGCAGGCGTTTACCTGAACAGGTTAAGGATTGATATGAAACTTCAGGCAGATCCAACCAGCGTGTTTGCAACCCGTGATTTTACCACACGTCGTGTAACGGATTATCACACAACCTTCAATTCCCCTTACAATACGTATGTGTATAAGGGACTTCCACCTGGGCCAATCAGTATGGCTTCCATTCCAAGCCTTGATGCCGTATTGAACCCCCAAAAGCACAACTATCTGTATTTCTGTGCCAAACCAGACGAATCAGGTACACATTCCTTTGCAGAGACTTTTGCTGCCCACAAAGTGAATGCCTCCAGATTTCAGGCCTACGTTCGCACCAGAAAAAATTGAAAACGCATAGAAAGTGACCATAAAAGCGACGCTTAATGGCATTGCGCTTTTGACCTTGTTCAACAATTCAAAAAATGAAATACTGCAAAAACGTTTTGGAAACCATCGGCAATACGCCACTGGTTAAATTAAACAAAGTGGCATCCGATATTCCGGCTATGGTGCTGGCAAAAGTGGAAACCTTCAATCCCGGCCATAGCATTAAAGACCGAATGGCTGTCAAAATGATAAATGATGCGGAAGCCCGCGGAGATTTGAAGCCAGGCGGTACGATCATTGAATGTACTTCCGGAAATACGGGTATGGGGTTGGCATTGGTAGGATGTGTACGTGGATACCGGTGTATTTTCACAACAACGGATAAGCAGAGTAAAGAAAAAGTTGATATGCTGAAAGCGCTTGGCGCTGAGGTCATTGTTTGTCCTACCAATGTAGAGCCGGAAGATCCCCGCTCCTACTATGCTGTTGCCGAACGGTTGAGTAAAGAAATACCTAACTCATTTTGGTGCAACCAATACGATAATCTGTCCAATCGCCAGGCCCACTACGAGAGCACAGGTCCGGAAATTTGGGCGCAGACAGAAGGTAAAATTACGCACCTGGTAGTTGGTGTAGGTACTGGTGGTACGGTTAGTGGAACCGCTAAGTTCCTGAAAGAGCAAAACCCGAATATTCAGGTCTGGGGTGCGGATGTTTACGGTTCCGTGTTTAAAAAGTACCATGAAACCGGCATTTTTGATCCCAAAGAGATCTATCCTTACATTACAGAGGGAATAGGTGAAGACATACTTCCTGAAAATGTGGATTTCAGCTTAATCAACCTTTTCGAAAAAGTAACGGATAAGGATGCTGCAATTTGGGCCCGCCGTTTGGCCCGTGAGGAAGGGTTATTGTTAGGTTACTCTGCTGGAAGCGCCATGGGTGCGCTTTGGCAATTGCGTGGAAAACTGAAAAAGGACGATGTGGTAGTGGTGATTTTCCACGATCATGGAAGTCGGTATGTGGGTAAAATTTTTAACGATGATTGGATGCGTGAAAGAGGATTTCTGGAAGATGAGTTGAAAATAAGTGACTTGATTGCACGTAAAAAAGATCGCAGATTCTTTGGTGCTCAAATGGAGGATTCTGTACGTTCAGCATTCAATCTGATGAAATCGCATGATTTGAGTCAGCTGCCGGTGCTGGATGGCAACAATATAGTTGGTTCTATAACCGAAACGCAGGTGCTACATTTCTTGCTTGAAAATCCCCTGCATAACTCTGAGAAACCTGTTAAACAGGTTATGGGTGAGGCATTTCCTGTTGTGAAAGATGATTTGCCTATCAGTCAGTTAAACAGGTATATTTCAAAAGAAATTCCTGCGGTTATTGCTACAGATCGGTCAGGTGGTATGCATGTTGTAACCCAATACGATCTGATTCAGGCTATTTGAAAGCAGGTCCTGGTTTGTATGTATCCTAATGCAGACCACCAAGGCCGTTTTTTTAATCTTATTCCCCGAAAACTCCCGTCCTGATTTCTGAGGTTTACCAAACGCACTGTTAATCGGTCTGTCAGGTGGAAGAAAGCGCTGGATTTGTCGTTTTTGCGCCAGACAAAACCAAAACCGAGCCTTTATGACATTGAAAACACACATTAGCCAATTCTTAAACTCCAAAAACCTATTAGTCTCGGCAATTCTGCTCCTCACTCCCATGTGGTTATTGGGCCAATCAGTAGAAGATTGTAATAATGGGGTAGACGACGACAATGATGGTCTGATCGATTGTTTCGATACAGATTGTACTTGCACAGGTCAGTGTGACAGCTTTTATTACACAACCTGTAATCCGGATTGTTACTACCTCCCCCCATGCGGACCAGTCTCTTTGGCTACAAAATGGAGCTCAAATGCAGAAACTGGCACTTATTCGCCCTTAGTGGCCGGCGATCTGGATGCTGATGGCATCCCGGAAGTGGTGACTATGAGGGTTGAAACAGCAGATTTGTACATTTTGGATGGCGCCACTGGTCAGATAAAATACCATACGATAAATCCCAATACTGTATGGCCAGGAGGAACCGCTCCAGCTATAGCAGATTTG
>JAEUUS010000340.1 GCA_016787545.1 Saprospiraceae bacterium | reverse complement strand
CAGCGCCTGGAATGAGTTCGCACCAACCGTGGTGGGCGACACCCTTTTTTATGCATCCAACCGGTTCGACAAAAAAGGTGACCGAGGCAAACAAAGAAACAAGATGAACAAGGTCATGCTTGCCTCTAAAGGCGGCAGAGGACGAGAACCGGGTCGGGGATTTCCTTCCGTAGACACCGCACATATTGCCCACACGGCGTTTTCGCCTGATGGTCATTATGTTTTTTACACCGTATGTAAAGACTTGAGCGCTACCGAAAAGCGTTGCGAACTCTGGCTAACGGCCATTGATCGAAGGAACCGTTGGCTACCTGGCATTAGGCTGCCGGAGCCTATTAATTTACCCGGATTTACCACCACACAACCCAATATCGGGTACGATCAGGCATTGGAAGGGCCCGTATTGTGGTTTTCCAGCGATCGACCGGGCGGAAAAGGAAAGCTGGATCTTTGGCATGTGCCGCTGGATACCAATTTCTTTTGTCCCTGTAACCTGCCATTACCAGGCAAAAAGATGACTTATCTGCCTGATTTTGAGTTGCCTGTCAATGCTGCTGCCTTAAACACCTCCGATAATGATGGCACACCATTTTTCCAACAGTCCAACCAAAGACTCTACTTCAGTTCTGATGGAAGAGCCGGATTAGGTGGATACGACATTTTTTTTGCAGACAAACAAGAAGGCCAATTCAGCGCTCCTGAAAATGCAGGGCCAGGGCTCAACACCAGTTTCAACGATTTGTATTTTTTCCTGAAACCTGATGGAGTTCATGGTTATTTGAGTAGCAACCGTCCTGGTTCTTTTTACCTTGATGAAAAGAACAAGGCGATTTGTCACGACCTGTTTTCTTTTCAACTGACCCCTCCTCCCCCCCCGGCAAAGGACACCATTTTTGAGCCAGTTGTAAGCAAACAACCAGATTTAATTCCTACTTCAATCCCGGCGCTGGAAATACCCCGTGTACCGGCGTTATCGGATTTTAGCGGCTTGCCCTTATATTTTGACAACGATGAGCCGGATAAAAGAACCAGAAAAACAGCCACTGTAAAAACCTACGAAGAAACAGTAAGGACCTACCTGGATCGGCAGCAGGAATACCGCGAAAAATTTGCCTTCCAGCTAAAAGGTTCGGCGGCTGAAGCGGCCGAACAATCCGTAGACGACTTATTTGAACTGGATATCCGCAATGGTTTTGAGCGTTTGACCCAATTAACCGAATTGTTAGCAGAAAAACTCGCGAAAGGAGAGAAACTGGAGGTTTTGATCAAAGGATTTACCAGTCCAAGGGCAGAAAGTGATTACAACCTGAACCTAGGAAAACGCAGGGTAAGCAGTGTGCGGAATCATTTCGAAAACTGGGAGGAAGGTGTATTGAAACCGTATTTAGCGTCCGGGCAACTTCGTATTACAGAAATTAGTTTTGGCGAAACCAATGCTAAATCAGGCATCAGTGATCGCCTCAATGATGAGCGAAATTCCATTTATCACCCGGATGCAGCCCGTGAACGAAGGGTAGAAATCGTAGAAGTGCGGATGCAGCAATAACCTGCCTATTAGAAACAGTTTAAAGCGGAGACAAGTAAGGTTTGGCCTTGTCTCCGCTTTTTTTGTTGCTACCTTTGCCACGTGAACGCTCCCATGATCCGGACCTTTTTTTGGCTTACGTTTGCAATAGGGATCATTTCCTGCAACCGACACATCAACCATCCACCCAAAATGGCGCACTTTACCATTCCTTTTGAGTCTAATACGAACCAAACGCTCACCTACCATGAGGCCATTGCCTGTTACGAAAAAATGGCAGCTGCCTTTCCGGATATTTTCCATCTAAGCACGGTTGGAAGCACCGATAGTGGTTATCCGTTGCATGTGGCAGTGTTAAATACAAGCGGCGTTTTTGAACCAGAAGTGATTCGAAAATCCGGCAAGCGTATTTTGCTCATTAATAATGGCATACATCCGGGAGAACCGGAAGGGATTGATGCGACGATCATGCTTCTTCGCGATTTTTTGACCAAAAAGGAGCTCCAAAAAACGCTGGAACATCTGGTGTTGGTGGTAATTCCGGTTTATAATATCGACGGATGTTTAAACAGAGGATCTTAGTCCCGTGCCAATCAGGACGGCCCTGAAGCCTATGGTTTTCGGGGAAACGCACGCAATTATGATCTCAATCGCGACTTTGTCAAGTGCGACTCCCGCAATGCGCGCACATTTAACCAGATTTTTACCACCTGGATGCCGGATATTTTTGTTGATAATCATACCAGTAATGGCGCTGATTATCAATATACGATGACGCTCATTGCAACCCAGCA